>JAEWBM010000131.1 GCA_023391155.1 Acidobacteriota bacterium | reverse complement strand
GTGATCTGCCGTACCAGTTCCGAACCGATCGAACCGCCGGCACCGGTCACCATCACGACCTTGCCGCGCAGAAAGCTGTAAAGATTTTCGTCGTCGAGCTTTACCGGTTCGCGGCCGAGAAGGTCCTCGATCTCGACGTCGCGGATGCGGTTTACGCTCACCTGGCCCTGCGCGATCTCGTTAAGGCTCGGGATGATCTGGGCCTTGACGCCGATCTCGCTGCATATGCCCAGGATGCGGCGGATCTCCTTACCTTGAGCGTGGTCCATTGCAATGACCACCTCTTTGACATCCAGCTCATCGACCAGCCGAGGAAGATCGCGCGTCGTGCCGAGTATCCGAATGCCGCTGACGCTGCCGCCCAGCTTTCGCGGATCGTCATCGACAAACCCGCGGATCTGAAGCGATGAATCGGCACGCCCGACAACGTCCTTGGCAAGCGCGGCGCCCCCGCGGCCGGCACCGACCACGAGAGCCGGCTTACGCTTTATCCGCTTGACCGGGCCAAAGACCGTTCGCTTTTCGCGAAGCTCGTAAACGAACCTTCGAGTCACGCGAAGGGCAAGCAGGCCGCCGAATGCCAACACCGTGTCAATGACGATCACCGAGATCGGGACCTGCCAGAGATTGAAATCGGTCGTGATCAGCGCAAATCGAAATGCGATAAGCACGCCGCCCGAAATTGCACCCGCGCGGATGAAAACTCGAATGTCCTCGATACTGACGTAACGCCAGAGGATGGAATAGGCACCGGTTAGAAAGAGCGATGCAAATTGGACCAGGACAACCAGCGGCAGCTGCGTCACCGCCGTCGTCAGATAAAAATCGCCGAGTTGAATGTTGATCGCCGGCAGATAGGCCAGCAAGAATGCCGCCGAGAGTACGGCAATATCGACCAGGAACTGCAGCGGCCGCCGCAGGAACCACAGCCTTTCAGTGATGTCCTCGTGCTCGTTCAAAACGTTCTCAGGTAACTGGCCTCGGTATAGTTTGGAACCACATCGGCCCCAAGCGCAACCCGTAAAGCCGTCTTTTTATTCATTATAGCGTTTTTCGCCCGCACCATGCGGGGGACAACGCGAACAGGAAAAGATTGAATCCAATGGCTTTGTAGGGTATTCTAACTCGTTCACATATAAAGAGGTTTTACAATGTTCTCTCGTTCGTTTGCAATCATCATCGCCGCTCTATGCCTTTCCTTTGCTGTCGCGGCTCAGATACCCGGCCCTGCCGACGACGGCCCGAAGGGGTATCTTATCGGCCCCGGTGACGAGATCACCGGCAAAGTTCTGGGCGAGCCGCAGTTCGATTTCGTCGCGACGGTAGATGAGGACGGGCGCATCGAGGTTCCCTTCTTCGAAACTCCTATCAACTCGATGTGCAAAAGCGAGCGGGAACTCCGCGTCGATATCACCCAGCTTTTGGCGAAATACCTCAAAAACCCGCAGGCCAGCATCCGCGTCACAAAACGGAACAGCCGCCCGCCGGCAACTATCTACGGCGAGGTTCGAACGCCGCAGCAGGTCGTTCTGACGCGTCGGTCGACCCTGCTTGAGCTCTTGTCATTTTCGGGCGGGGTAACCGAAGAGGCCGGCGGTATGATCCAGGTTTTCCGCACCCAGCCTCCCATCTGTGCCAGTGACGATTCTGAAGCTGTATGGCAGGCCACCAGCGGCGATAACCTCGATGTTCCGTCGCGGATGTACTCCCTCAGTTCCTTACGGCTCGGGCTTGATGAAGCCAATCCGGTGATATACCCGGGCGACGTCGTCGTCGTTCAAAAGGCTGCCCCCGTATATATTACGGGAGAGGTCGTTTCGCCCCAGGGCATCTATCTCAAAGAGGGCGGCCTGTCGCTTTCGGAGGCCATTGCAAAGATCGGCGGCATCCGTCGCGAGGCTAAGACAAAAGAGATCAAGATCTACCGCCTCAAGGCAAATTCAAAAGACCGCGAGATCATCGCCGCCAATTACGACGCCATCCGAAAGGGTGAGCAGCAGGACGTGATGCTTGCTCCCTACGATATCGTTGAGGTGGATAAGGCCAAGAAGAGCGTCGGCCAGACGATTCTCGAGATCGCAACCGGCGCCGGACGGGCCGCGATCGGGGGTTTCGGAAATACTCTGCCGACTCGGGTACTCTATTAGGTCCGGATCATCAAAAGGAAAGAATGCCGGGTTCGAGCCCGGCATTTTTATTCGTGCCCGCTATACATCTCTTCAATGAGATGGCGATACTTTTCATCCACAACGCGCCGCTTAACCTTCATCGTCGGGGTCAGCTCGCCGGTCTCGACCGTCAATTCGTTATCGAGCAGGGCAAATTTCTTTACGGTCTCGAAACGGGCTAGTCCCTCGGTCGCTTCCTCGATCTGCCGCTCCATTAGGTCGATAATTTTCGGGTGCCGCGCAAGTTCTTCTGGCGAATCATATTCGATCCCTTTAACGCGGGCGTAAGACTCGAGCATCTCGAAATTCGGCACGATGAGCGCCGCGGCAAACTTCCGTTCGCTTCCGACAAGAACGGCCTGGCTAATAAATTTCGAACCCTTAAGCATCTGCTCAATGGGGGACGGGGCGATATATTTTCCGCCCGAAGTTTTGAAAAGCTCCTTTTTACGGTCGGTTATTCGCAAAAAGCCGTCTGGGTCGATCTCCCCGATATCACCCGTTCGAAACCATCCGTCCTCGGTAAAGGCTTCGCGGGTGGCATCGGGTTTGTGATAGTAGCCCAGCATCACACCGGGCCCGGTAACCTCGATCTCGCCGTCCTCCGCGATGCGAACCTCGACATTCCTTATCGGCTTGCCGACGGTCCCCAGCCGCGCCCACGAGGGATTGTTGGACGATACGACGGGTGAGGTCTCGGTCAGGCCGTAGCCCTGCATTATGGCGATCCCGGCCCCGGTAAAGATCAAGTAAATATCGTCTGAAAGAGCCGCCCCGCCAGTAATGCAATACCGCAGCCGCCCGCCGAAAAACTCACGCAGCTTTGAATATACGAGCCGGTCTGCGATTCGATGCTTTACCCGCAGGCCCGTCGGCACAGGCGCTCCCATTGCCTCTTGGCGAGCAATATCCTTGCCCGTTGCGATCGCCCAGTCAAAGATCTTTTCCTTTAAACCGCCCGTTTGTGCGGCGCGGAGCTTCGCTTTGCCATAGACCTTCTCAAAGATCCGCGGGACGCCGATAAATATCGTCGGCCTCACCTCCTGAAGGTCCTCCGGCACCTTATCGATCGATCGCGCAAAGTGGACCGCCATGCCGTTAAAGATATAAAGGTACATCGCTGTGCGCTCAAAAATGTGCGACAGAGGAAGAACCGAGAGCGAAATATCGTCCGCGGCGAACTCGTATTCCGCACCTGCGTCGATAACGTTCGAAATGATGTTAGCGTGGGTAAGCATCACGCCCTTCGGCTCGCCCGTTGTGCCGCTCGTGTAGATCAAAGTGGCGATGTCGGCTGGCTCAACGGCGGCATAAAGCGAGTCTGCGAGTCCGGGCTCCTTTTCACCGAGAGCGCGGCCCAATTCGATCAATTCATCGAACGACATCACCCCCGGCGCGGAACCCTCAAATAAAATGATGTGCTCCAACTCGGGACAATTCGGAAGTTCCGGCCTCAGCCGCTCAAGAGCCTCAACCGTGTCAACAAAGATCGCCTTTGCTCCCGAATCATTGAGGACGTAGGCGATGGTCGCGGGTGCCAGCGTCGTGTAGACCGGGACATCCAAAACACCGGCAAACTGGCATCCTGCATCGGCAAGCGTCCAGTTCGGCGAATTGTGGGCAAGGAGAGCGGCCCGGTCCCCTTTTCGCAGGCCGAGAGAATATAGGCCCAAGGCGATAGATCGAGCACGGCTTAGCACCTCTGCGGACGAGATCGGCTGCCAACCGTGATCGTCGCGGTAAGCGAGTGAGTTAGGCCGGCCGTATCTCTCCGCCGCCTTGACGAAAAGCTCCGGAAGCGTCGCGGGTTCGTCCTGAAAAAGCGGCTCGCCGCGGCCGATCGGCCGACGCGGGGAGTCGCTTTCATCTAAAAGGGCAGCGGTCATTTCCTCATCCCCTCGGAATAGATCTTCATGACCTCGCCGGCCATTGGGGGCAGTTGATAATCATTCTTGGAGAGTATCCAGTTCGTGACCATTTCATCGAGAGCGCCGTAAAGGATCTTTCCTGCGATGATCGGTTTGATATCGCTGCGAAATTCGCCCGCATGCTGGCCCTCTTCGATCGTGCGGCAAATTATGCCCAAATACTCCGAAAATCCGGCGGCTGAAAACTCCCGCATAAACTTGGTCGAGCCGCGTAGCTCGACCTGAAATACGACGGCGAGGTCCCGGTCAGTTCCCAGCTTCTCCAGATGGAGTTCCGCTATCCGGCGCAAACGGGCGGCGGGACTCGCGATCGATTCGATCTCGCGGCGGCCCTCTTCGATAAACTCCGCCATTGCGCGGTCAAAGATCGAATGAAGCAGGTCTTCCTTGTTCTTGAAATAAAGATAAACCGTGCCGTCGGCTATGCCGGCTGCGGCGGCGACATCTGCGACCTTTGAGCTAAAGTAGCCCTTGCGGGCAAAGACCTTGATGGCGGCTCGCAAAATGGCGGCACGCTTGTCTTCGGATGACCGCCGCGGATCAGCTTTTTCTTTTATTGGACTCGGCATGAGGGTTATGAATGAATGCTCATTCAGTTCACCAAGGCTATATCAAAACAGGGGATAATTCAAGACTAGCGTGACAATGTGAGGGGGAAAAAATGATGGCGGAGAGGACAGGACTCGAACCTGCAAGCGGTTTCCCGCGGTAGTTTTCAAGACTACTGCCTTACCAATTAGGCTACCTCTCCTTGCGCTCGGGTGAGGAGACGCCGAAAGTTGAATATACCGTAATCGGGCCTCTTCTCACAACCGCCTGACTCCAACAAAAAAAGACCCGGCTGCACCCCTACAGCCGGATCAAAGGAGTAAAAGAAAAGCGGTTAGCCCAGTTACTCAGAAGTCAGAAGTCTCGAAATCTGTGCGTCCAGATTCTCCGATTTGTCCCAGCCATTCGCCTTCAGCTTGATCGTGCCTGCACGATCGATCAGGAAATAGGCGGGGAATCCCATATTGATGCGGCCGCCCTGGTCGAGGTCGGCATACTTGAGGACCACGCCAAAGCTGTTCGGCATGATCTCAAAGTTGAACGGATTCTTTCTAAGGTACGGCGTGACCTTTGCATCGTTCTCCATCGTCAATGCGAGGAAAACCACGTCACGGCCGCGATAGCGGTCAACGATCTGATTAAGCTTTGGGATCTCTGCATGGCAGATCTGGCAGCGTGTCGACCAAAAGGTCATGACCACGACCTTGCCGTGAAGGTCTTTCAGGTTTACTTGATTACCGGTGAGCGACTGCGCGGAAAAATCCGGAGCCGCATTGCCCGGCTGCAGCTTTTGCTGTGCGACAGCACTTAGCGCGAGGGCCAATAGGAGGATCGTTATTGAAATTGTTCGCTTCATGGGATGTGTTCGGATGTTTAATTATGCACAAGAGTGTTCAACACTCTATATTTAAACATACGGCGAATCGATCTACCTTCCAGAAAATTTCTTACGCGGACGTCGTCGGCGGGATTCGCCGGGACGCCGTGATAAAATGGGGGATATGCAGCTCGAATCGATCGAGGCAACCGACTTTCGAAATCTTCGGGGGAAGATAACGTGCGGGAGCGGGCTAAATATATTTTTTGGAGAGAATGGCCACGGCAAGACGAACTGGCTTGAAGCGATCTATTTACTCGCTACGGGCCGTTCGTTCAAGACCGCACAGCTGAACGAAACAATTCGGTTCAGTGAAGAATTGGCTATAGTACGTGGGCGCGTCCGCCAATCCGAAGAGATAACACGCGACCTACAGGTCGCTATACAAGGGAGAATAAAATCTTTATCAATAAATGGCAAGCGTGAAACTGTCCAAAATTACCTTGGCCAGATCCACGCCGTAGTCTTCAATTCAGATGAACTTGAAATAGTTCGGGGTTTGCCTCAAAATCGTCGCCGATTTCTGGACAATGCGATCGTATCTCTTTCGCCGCCATTCGTCCAAACATTTACCGATTACGGCCGAGTTCTGAGGCAGAAGAACTCGCTGCTTCAGGCCGCCCGCGAAAAGGAGTATTCGTTGGAGAAAACCGCTGAGCTGCTGCAGCCCTGGAACGAACAGCTCATTTCCCTCGCGGCTCGGATCCACAAGGGCAGAATGCGGGTCGTGGAACGCCTGAACGAGGTTCTCGAGGGGAGGATGTTCGGCCGTGAAGAGTTTGCTATCAGATACTTGTCTTCGCTTGAGGGCAAGGGTGACCTCTCCGACTATGAATCTCTGCTCAAGGAACGTCTCGAGTTGAGGGTCCGGGCGGAACTTGTGGCGGGCCATGCATTAGTCGGCCCGCATCGCGACGATCTCGACATAAAATTCGACGGGCACGATATACGAAAATTCGGTTCAGCCGGGCAGCAGCGGAGCGCCTTGCTTGCATTGCTGCTCGCGCAGATATCCGTTTTTGAGGCCACGCGGGGCGAATTTCCCCTGTTTCTAATAGACGATATCGATGCGGAACTTGATCATCGCCGAATCGGCCGATTGCTCGAATTTCTTTCGGATAAGACCCAGACGTTTGTGACCACCTCAAAAGCCGGATTTATCGAGGATTTCGGCAGCTCAGCGCCCGTTTTTACTGTCTCGCAGGGCTCGGCCGAGCTCCCTGCCGCCGCAGCAGTCTAAACGTTCCCGACGGCTGTTTATAGACCCCTAAAAATGCTATAATTTAGCGTTGAATCGGGTAGCATTTTTCCCATCCAAATCCTTCGATCGGCTCCCGGTCATCGAGATAAAACAGACGCTCGTAAAAGGGGCGTTTCCGCACGGAAACGGGGATGGCATAGCGTGTGTATTGAACAAATTTTTAGAACCATCATTTAAGAGGACCACGAACTTTGGCTAAAGCAAAAACGGAATACGGGGCAGATCAGATAACAGTACTAGAGGGCCGCGATGCGGTCCGTAAACGCCCTGCAATGTATATCGGCTCGACCGGCGACCTCGGCCTGCATCACCTTGTTTACGAGGTGGTTGACAATTCGGTCGACGAGGCCCTTGCGGGCTACTGCGACACGATCGAGGTGACCATCCACATGGACAACTCGATCACGGTGGTCGATAACGGCCGCGGCATTCCCACCGACATGCACAAACAGGAGGGCCGCTCGGCCGCCGAGGTCGTGATGACGGTCCTGCACGCGGGCGGCAAGTTCGACTCGAATTCCTACAAGGTCTCGGGCGGGCTCCACGGCGTGGGTGTATCTTGTGTCAACTTTCTGTCGGAATGGCTAAAGCTTGAGATCTGGCGGGACGGCAAGACCCACGAAATGGAGTTTCAGGTTGGTATTCCCGTGGCGCCGCTTGCTGAAACCGGCAAGACGACCAAACGCGGAACAAAGATCACTTTCAAGCCGGACACTGATATCTTTGAATCGACCGTTTACAGCTTTGATAAGCTTTCCGAAAGGCTCCGCGAAAAGGCGTTTTTGAATAAGGGCATTCGCATCTTTATCAAGGACGAACGCGAAGAGCCGGAGAAATCGCACGAGTTTTACTACAAGGGCGGCATCGCCGAGTTCGTAAAGCACCTTAACAAAAACAAGAGCCCGCTGCACGACGAGCCGCTTTATTTCGAGCACGTGTCGGATGAGCTGTCGATCGAGATCTCGATGCAGTATAACGACAGCTACGACGAGAAGATCTTTTCATTCGCGAATAACATCAACACCGTGGATGGTGGAACCCATCTTTCGGGCTTCCGCGGAGCGATCACAAGGACGATCAATAATTACGCGGAGAGTTCGGGGTTGACGAAGAACGCGAAGGTGACCTTGACGGGTGATGACGTGCGTGAGGGGTTGGTCGCGGTGATCTCGGTAAAGATCCCGCAGCCTCAATTTGAGGGGCAGACAAAGGGCAAGCTGAATTCGCCGGTTAAGGGGCCGGTAGAGTCATTTCTGAACGAAAAGCTGGGCGAATTTTTCGAGCAGAACCCGACGGTGGCGAAAAAGATCGTCGGTAAGGCGGTGGATGCGGCACGCGCCCGCGACGCGGCCAGAAAGGCGCGCGAGATCGTTCGAAAGAGCGCGCTGGGCACCTCAACTCTTCCCGGCAAGCTGGCGGACTGTCAGGAAAAGGACCCGGCTTTGTCTGAGCTGTACATAGTCGAGGGCGACTCCGCCGGCGGGTCGGCAAAGCAGGGCCGTGACCGTAAGAATCAGGCAGTTCTGCCGCTCAAGGGTAAGATCCTGAACGTTGAGAAAGCGCGGTTCGACAAGATGCTAGGCCACGGCGAGATCAAGGCCCTTATAACGGCACTCGGCACCGGGATCGGCAAAGAGGATTTTGATATCGAAAAGCTCCGCTATCACAAGATCTGCCTGATGACGGACGCCGATGTGGACGGAAGCCATATCCGCACGCTGCTGCTGACATTCTTTTACCGGCAGATGCCGGAACTGGTCGAGGGAGGGTACGTCTATATCGCTCAGCCGCCGCTGTTTAAAGTAAAACGCGGCAAGAAAGAGGAATACATCAAGGACGAAAAGTTGATGTTCCGCTACCTGATGCGGATGGGTACGAGCGACGTTCAGATCGCGATGGGCGACCGGACGATCGAGGGCCGCGAGCTGACAAAATTGCTCGAACAAACGATCGAGTTTAAGAACTATTCCGAGCGTTTCGCCAAACGCATCGGCAATGACGACGCGCTGATGCGGGCGATCCTCGACGCATTTGCCGGGCCGGACGGCGTGCTCAATAAGCACGGCGTAAAGATCAAAAAGGCATTTGCCCAGGAAGAGCTGATGGCCGAGGTCGAAGGGCGTCTGTCGGCCGCGGGCTTTAAGACCGACCTCGTACCCGACCTTGAGCACGGGCTTTGGGAGATCGAGATCACCTTCCCCAACGGGACGAAGATGATCTTTGACTGGAACATGGCCAGCTATGTCGAGTTTCAGAAGGCCGTCGAGCTGATGAAAAACCTCGAGGGCGACCTGCCCGGGCCGTTTACGATCGGCGAGAACGGGACGAGCCTAGAGATCGGGTCGCGTGAAGAATTGCTCGAGCGCATCACCGCCCTGGCAAAGAAGGACCTCTCGATACAGCGTTACAAGGGGCTCGGCGAGATGAACCCCGAACAGCTTTGGGAAACGACGATGGACCCTGAAAAACGCACCTTGCTGCAGGTTCGCATCGAGGACGCCGTCGAGACCGACGACATCTTTACCGTCCTCATGGGCGACCACGTCGAACCCCGTCGCAAGTTCATCGAGGACAACGCCCTCGATGTAAAAAACCTCGACGTATAAGCGACTGGAGGGCAAGCATCCCTGCTTGCCCGCCCGTGCAGAAACGCGACCCGTTAGGGAGCGTGCCCCCTTCGCCGACTGGAGCGCAAGCATCCTGCTTGCCCCCCTCGTCTCAGCATCTCACCGTCTCATGCGCGCGTGAGACGAGACGATCTAGGAACGGGCGGTGTCGGGGAGTTCCAGGATCAATCCTGCTCCGTAGGCTTTGGCCGGGGTCTGGAAGCCGGGAGTGAAGTTGCCGGCGAGGATCTTTTCGGCGATGTTGAGCGCGGCGAGGGCGGTGGTCGTGTAACCCTCCGGACATCGGAGCCGTGCCTCGACGGCGTGCCCCTCATCGTCGCGGGCCTCGCCCCAGAGCAGCGTCTTGCCGCGGCCACGCTCGGCGTCTGACGGGCCTCCGGGCGGGATGCGGCCTTGCAGAAAACGCTGGACCGGGCCGGTCGCCAGGATCGGGCCCAGATAGCGGCTGAGTTTCATTAGTTTGAGAGCCGATGACGGGGCGACCGTGTAGACCTCGATGTTCGGGATGCCGGTCGAGTGGTAGGCGGTCGCGACGTCGCCCCACGGGATGGTCACGCCGGTCTTGACCACGCCCTCGCCGAAGTCGATCTCGCGGGTGCGCCACGCGGCGGGTACGGACATGATCTCGCCATCGCGGCGAACGGCGCCCCCCTTCCCGATATTCATTGTCATTGTCGCCTGAGTTCCGTGTGAGATGCGGCCCATCCCGTAAAAGGCAAGCGTCAGATGCGTCGCCGACGGCAACATGTTCTTGAGGTGCACGGCGAGGCAATCGCTCGGGACGATGTCAAAGCCGACGCCGGGCATTATCATGATGCCGGCGTCTCGGGCTTTTTGATCTGCCGCGGCGCATGCTTCGAAAACGGCGATCTCGCCCGTGATGTCGGTGTAATGCGTTCCCGTGCGGAGACAAGCCTCGCCCATCGGGCGCGACGTTATGGAAAACGGCCCGGCGCAGTGCAGCACCATCGCCACCTCATCGAGCGCCGCGTCGAGCTTGTCGGTCTCGTCGAGTGCGAAGATACGATATTCCAGCCCATGAGCATCAGCCAGCGCCTTGACCGCCGCCTCATTCCGCCCGGCCACGATCGGCCGCAATCCGCGCTCGACCGCGAATCGGGTGATCAATTCGCCGGTATAGCCGTTGGCACCGTATATAAGGAAGTTTGGCGTCATAAGAAACGTCTAGGGCATTATCGGCCCGCAAGAAGCTTCCGGTCTCAAAAGACGAATACGTGTTCGACGAGAAACTTACGCAGCTTTGCACGGTTCGATTCCCGATACTCCAGATAGTCTTCGGCGAGACTTTCGTTAGGGGTCAACAATAGGATGTATGGCTCGATCATACCTTTGTCGCGCAACTCGATCAGGTTTACTAGACTGTGATGCGGCTTGGACAGTTCTCCAGCTTTGATCGCACGTGCAGCAAGGTCTGCCACCGCGATAAGCGCGGCCATTTCCTCCTCAAGAGTATGACGATAGGGCTGAGAGGGAAACAGCTTTGAGAATGTCTCGCGACGCCAATCGGTGCGGACCTCTACGTATTTGAGCCAGAATGCGGAGCCATCGCTTTCCTTAAGTCCGGACACATCGATCGTTATTCCCTGAAAGCCCTCAGTTCCGGGAGGAAAAATGCCCTTTACATCGAATTGCTTTTCATAGCTCGACGTAAGCTTATTGATGTTCTCGAAGGTATATCGGGAATAGGGTTGAGCGACAAAAGCATCAATGAATTTTTCTTGAGCCTCCCGTGTCTTACCCTGTCCAAGTAGAGCGTCGCCCCAGAAGCGATAAGCCATTTCACGATCAGGATCTATCGCCGCGGCCTTTGCGAACCATGGTTCTGATTCGGCATATTTTCTCTGAGCATAGAACGTGTCACCCGCAAAAACCGCAGCTTCATAGCTTCTCGGGTTAAGTTTGAAAGCCCGCTCATATGATGCGAAGGCCTTTTCGTAATCCCCCTTTCCAAAGTAGGCCTCACCTTCGCGAAGCGCCTTTTCTACCTCAGGGTTCTCGTCTATGAAATTATCGGCGTCGCCGCCGTCCGGTGAAAGCTGATCCAGCATGTCCAACGCCATGACATCATCCGTGCCGAGTTGTTTTGCTTTGGTCAAGGCCAAATAACCCCGCACCCTGGCCTCCTTCCGTTTCTCCGGATCTTCGAGGGTCGTAGAGTGGACCAAAATCGCTATGCCAAAGTGGGTCCAAACCTGGACATCGTTCGGGTAGGATGTGGCGATCTTCTCAAGAACCGGGTACGCGTCGATATAGCGATTCTCGTTCGCCAGACTCAGAGCTTTTTCCCTATCCTCTTTCAAGGTAGGACTCTGTGCCATTAAAAACGGACTTCCACCCGCGAGCAGCGCAATCATGATGCCTACCCACAACAAACCTCGATAACTGGTATTCATTTTCGCTCCGTAATCTTTTCCGATAGTGCCGAATAAGCTTAACATCGCTGCAAATCTTTACTCAATTTTCACTACGCGTCCAACCTGGCCGTCCTCGAGCCGAACCTTGATGCCGTGAGGGTGGGTGGGTGAGTTCGTCAGGATGTCCTTCACCACTCCGATAGTTTCGCGGCCGGTTCGCTGATCTTGTTTTAAGACGATCGCGACCTTTAGGCCGGGGCGGATATTCTTTCTTTCGCGGTGGGGCATGTTAATTTTGCGCCTCGAGTGTCTTCTTGAGTTGTAATAACTGGCCGAGGTGGTAGGAGTTGTGGTCCGCGATTAGTAAGGCTTCGCGTAGAAGTGTCTGGCCATCTCCATGCGGAAGTGGAGCGAAGAGGTCGGCGGCGGGATCGGCGATCATGTCACGCATCGTTTGTAGATCGGCTAAGATCTGTTCGGTCGAACGCTCCCAATCTATCGTGCTTGCAGTTCCAAGATTCCAGTAGCCGTCCGGAAAATCGGGCGAGACATGCTCCGGGTTACGACAGAACTCGACGATATCCCACTGCGCCAATCGCAGGTGCTCGAGCAGATGCCACGGCGAGTGGGGCGACCCGGCCGACCGTTCGTTTATCAGGTTCATTGGAAAACCGCGGATGGCGGCCTCCAATCCGATGTGTGCAAACGTGCCGTCCAACAATTCGAGCAGATGGCTACGCAGTTCCGATCCATTGTCCATTTCATTCAAAAAGCCTCAGGCCGCGACCCTGAGTTTCCCTCAGCCGTTTCAAAAATTCCTCTCGCGCAATCTCGCGGGCACCGAGCGCTTCCATGTGCGGGGTCATGACCTGGGCGTCGAGCCAGCCGCAGCCGCGGGAGCGGGCGTGTTCGATGAAGAAAAGGAGCGCGAGTTTGGACGCGTTCGGCCGCTTGTAGAACATCGATTCGCCGCAAAACACACCCCCGGCGTCAACACCGTAAACTCCCCCGACCAGGTCACCGCTGTTGTCCCAGGCCTCAATGCTGTGAGCGACGCCGCGGTTGTGGAGTTCGGTATAGGATTCGATGAACTCGGGCATGATCCAGGTGCCGGATTGGCCCGGGCGGTATGCCAGCGAACATTCGCGGATGACGGCGCCGAAATCACGATCGATCGTGAAGGTGAACTCGCCTTTGTTCCGTGCTCGTCGCAGGCTCGCCGGAATGTGCAGGTCGTTAAAATCCAGGATCGCCCGGGACTCGGGGCAATACCACGGCAGCGGGACGCCCTCCATATACCACGGAAAGATCCCGTTGCGATAGGCCTCGATCAGGTTTTCCGGAGTCAGCGGGTTCCCGAAAGACACGATGTCGCGGCCATAGTAAATGTACTCGCCGCACTTCACCCACTGAGGGAACCGGTATGTTGCCGGGTTCGGAAAACTCATCAGATCTATTTTACCGCATCTCCGCGAACGCTCATTGGATATCTAATTGTGGGAGAGCGGCGCGGCAACGCTAAACAACCTGCTGTTTCCACTTGCCGCGTTTGAACAGCAAAGCAGCGACGACCGCAAGCAGAGAGAACGCGATGGTGATCGCCCAGAATACGCCCTCCGGGCCCATTCCGAACCGGTACGCGAGCAGATATGCCAGAGGTATCTCAAACATCCAAAAGATGAAGAGGTTGAGATACGTCGGCGTTACCGTGTCCCCCGCGCCGTTGAACGAGCTTTCCATCACCATCCCGAGCCCATAAAACGCGTACCCGTAGCCGATAATTCGAAGGCAATCGCGGCCATAGCGGACGACCTCCGGATCGGTGGTGAAGATATTGATCACCGCCTCGGCAAAGATGATGAAGATCATCCCGAATGCCCCCAGCAGAACGGCATTGATGCCGCCGGCGATCCAGACAGTGCGTTCGGCCCGTTCTGGTTTCCCCGCACCCAGATTCTGGCCGACCAGCGTTGCCGCCGCGTTGGCGATGCCGGCGGCGAGCAGGATGATGAAGATGATCACTCGCAGCCCGATCTGATAGCCGGCCATCGCGACGCTGCCGAAGCCGGCGACGATGACGACCAATCCGCTCCAGCTTGCGGTTGAGACCAGGAACTGCAGCACGGCGACCGACGAGAGGCGCACCAAGCTGACGAGCAGCTTCGGATCGAAACGCCAATGGTCGCGGCGGATCTCTATGCGACCGCCGTTGTCACGAAAGAAAAGTGCCCACGCGGCATACGCCACACCGAACCCACGGCCGATGACCGTGGCGACAGCTGCGCCGGTGACACCCATCTCGGGAAAGAAAGCGACACCGAAAATGAACAGCGGGTCAAGAATGATGTTCAGCCCGTTGGCAATGATCAAAACCCGCATCGCTATCGCCGCATCGCCCGCCCCGCGAAAGATCGCATTGAGCAAAAACAGGAACACGATGACCACATTGGTGCCCATCATGATCTGCATGAAAGGCGTCCCGAGCTCCACCACGGCCGGTTCCGCACCCAACAGGCGTAGGATATCGGACGCGAACACGATCCCCGGAATTGCCATCGCGACCGAGACAATGAGGCCGAGATAGATCATATGGGCGGCGCTGCGCGCGGCGCCGTCCGGGTCTTTCTCGCCGGTGCGGCGTGCGACGGTTGCGGTTGCCCCGATGCTCAATCCGACGGCCACTGCATATATCAGCGCCAGGACCGATTCGGTAAAGCCAACAACCGCGACGGCCTCGGCACCGAGCTTGGCGACAAAAAACGTATCGACGATCGCAAAGACCGCCTCCATCGCCATCTCGAGCGTCATCGGAATGGCAAGAATGGTGAGGCCCGCAACGATCGAACCGGTTGTAAAATCACGGTCCGTGCCGCGTATCGCTTCGCGTAAAACCGAAAAAACAGAATCTTTTGCAGCCGCCTGTGCGGACGGCTTAACACCCTCGAACGACATATGAAACCTATAGATCTAATACGATGCGCAAAGATATCTTGCGCCGGGGACGCCTTTGCGACAGCCGCCAAGGACGGCGGCACGATGCCGCCAAGGCACTCTAGAGACGGATGGTTCTAGACAAGTTCGGTATGCATGGCCTTAAAATCTAGCATAACAGTAAGCACGAAAGAAAGTTCTTACGGCACGCTTTCCAAAAAGTTTCGGGAAATTTCCCGGAATTACTCGTCCTGATAATAGACGCACGGCGCGGCCGGCGGCGGACATCCGTTCTCGCACGGCTGAACCTTTTGAGTCAACATACGTAAGAAAATAGAACGACGTTGAGGTAGAAAATATGATCAAAGCAATTCGTGGCAGCACCATCTGATAACTCTCGAGAGAGGAATTCGAAAAGCTCATTGCCCCTTACCGAAGGCGGGATCGTGATCGACATCGGGACGGGAGACGGCCGGTTTGTTTCCGGGATGGCGCGTCGGCGCCCGGACAAGTTCTTCATCGGCGTCGACGCGAACGTGAAGCCGCTCGAGAAGCCGTCGATGAAGGCGACTAGGAAGCCGGCAAAGGGCGGGCTACCAAATGCGCTTTTCGTTCAGGCGGCGGTCGAGGACCTGCCTGAGGAATTTGACGGGGTAGCTGACGAGATACACATCCATTTTCCGTGGGGAAGCCTGCTGCGGGCGGTCGCCAACGGTGATAGCGAGGCATTGGCCGGGCTTCGGCGCATATCTGCGCCCGAGGCTTTGGTCGAGATAGTGATCGGCATCGACGCCGTTCGCGACCGCGGTGAACTCGAAAGACTTGGCGTACCGGCGATGACGCCGGAGTATGTCGATGCGGAACTGCGCGGGAAATATGCGGCGGCCGGTCTCAAAATGATCGACCACCGGCAACTGGGCGCGGACGAATGGCCGCACCTTGAGACAACCTGGGCGAAGAAATTAGGCCCGGGCCGCGGCGGACGGGAGGTGACATTGTTGGTGTTCCGTGCATCTTAATCCCAACTCCCTCAAACGATGAGAAACATTTCGAGACGACAGTTTATTGCCGGACTTGCAGGCGCGGCGGCAATGCCGCTCATTGCGAGGAGTGCGCACGAGGACAAGCCCTTTGAGATGCTGGTGATCGGCGATTCGCTTATCTGGGGCCAGGGGCTGAACGAGGAACAGAAGTCGTATCAGATCCTAAGTCGGCAGATCGAAAGCCAGATCTCAAACGCGCCTGTGGATCTAAAGGTGCTGGCGCATTCCGGTGCGACGCTGAAACTATCGCGTTCGGAGAATGCAGCGCTGAAACGGGCCGAGGTCGATCTCGACGGGTTTCATCCGGAGATGAACATCTCATTTCCCACGGTGATGGACCAACTTGATGCCGCGGTTAAGCATTACGGCAATGTCGAAAGGGTCCGCCTCGTGCTGATCTCGTGCGGGGTGCCGGACATCGGCGTGATCAACGTACTTGATCCGTTCGGCGATGACGACGAGCTAAGAGAAGAGATAAGAACGGTGATCGGGGTCCGGATCAACGAGGTCATCGACCGGACCGCCCGGTCGTTTCCGAAAGCGGTCATCGGTGTGCTGGGCTATTATCCGATAATCACCGAATTTACTCCGATGAGCACGATCGTCAACGACGTTCTCGAGGTTTACGATTGGCCCGGGTGGACGAAGCCTTTGGTGAACAATCGGCTGAACCGTTTATGGCTGAGGCGATTTCGCCGGCGAATGATCGAGCGGTCGCAGATATGGCTTGAGGGCTCCACGAGCGTGCTAAAAGGCGCGGTCGATGCCGTGAACGTTTATACGGGCGATCGAACCGTTTTCATTTTGCCGCCGTTTGACGAGCGCCACGGGTACGGAGCCTCCGACACCCGGCTCTGGCAAGCGGCCGGCGGCGGGGCGCAGGATCCGCGGGCAGACGATCGGCGAGAGGCTTGCGAAACGGAACTCGCGGAGCTGCGAGAGGCGACGGGCCTCACGTACCGCACTCGGGTGTGCGAACTTGCAAGCATTGGCCATCCGAATCTGGAAGGTGCGGCCGCGATCGCCGAGGAACTTCAGCGCGCCTTATTCCCGCGCCTGCGTTAAATTTTCCAACCTTTCCCCGAACGGCTATACTCTAAACCTTGCGATGAAGATAGCAGTTGCAATGAGCGGCGGCGTCGATAGCTCGGCGGCGGCCGCATTATTAAAGGAGCAGGGGCATGAGCTTGTCGGCTTTACGATGCAGCTGTGGGATCAGCGGCGCCTGATAAACACTGACGAGAACGGCGACCCGCTCCCCTCGCGCTGCTGTTCGCTTGACGACGTCTATGATGCCCGGCGTGTAGCGAACTCGCTGGGAATCCCGTTCTACGTACTCAATCTCGAAAAGGATTTCGACCGCGACGTGGTCGAGCCCTTTGTGCAAAGTTATTTGCAGGGCGAGACGCCGATCCCGTGTGTTGCCTGCAACTCGCGGCTCAAGTTTGCCTCGCTTGACCGGATGGCTCAGTCGCTGGGGTGCGATAAGGTCGCAACGGGGCATTACGCTCGGGTAGAGTTCGATGAGTCGTCGGAACGCTATCGCCTTTTCCGCGGGCGGAATCATTGGAAGGATCAGAGCTATTTTCTGTGGGAGCTGACGCAGGATCAGCTTTCGCGAGCCTATTTTCCGCTCGGCGAGATGCTGAAAAGCGAAGTGCGAGAGATAGCCCGCGGGGCCGACGAGACCATAGCCGCGAAGCAGGAATCGCAGGAGATCTGTTTTGTCCCGGACGGCAAGTATTCCGAATTTATAGACCGCTATCTTGAACACGAGGGCCGTTCGGACGAGCTGCCAGAGGGCGGCGAGATCGTGAACACGGCCGGCGAGCGTTTGGGAGTGCATACGGGAATACACCGCTACACGGTCGGCCAGCGGCGGGGGCTGGGTATCGCGCACGAAAAGCCTTTGTACGTGGTTCAGATCGAGCGAGCCCGCAATCAGATAATTGTCGGCGACGCCGAGGAGCTTGAGAGTATCGAATTTACCGCAAAAGGCGTGAACTGGGTCGCCTTTGACGAGCCCGCCGAACCCGCTCGAGCATTGGTCAAAGTGCGGTACCGTCATGACCCCGCTCCGGCAACGATCACCTCACTGCCTGATGCACACGCCCGCATCATTTTTGACGAGCCGCAGCGTGCGATCACGCCGGGGCAGGCGACCATTTTTTACGATCCGGAGACGGGCGAAGAGGTTGTTGGCGGCGGGTGGATCGTTCGGGATCCGGCCCGTCCGTGAATCCGAGACCACGGATTCAGCAGATGACCCTCAGGTAACTCCTGACCATTTTGAGTAAGCACGGCACCATTTTTAGAATAATACTGAAATGCCAACACGAAAAAAAAGACCGAGCAAGGCTGCAAAGTTAGCAAAAAAGATATTGGAAGATTCGAAACTGCTTAGCGACAAAGCAGAACGCGATCAACAGAGCGGTGCCGAGTTCAAAGAGTCGGTCCCATCCCCGCGTGTCAATAAATCTGCAATGAAGCCGCGGCCGGACAAGAAGCGTGGGTGAAAGGCGATGATGAAGGCCGATCTACGCGCGCGATCTCTAGAGGCCCGGGGTAATTTGACGCCGGCTGAGGTCGGAGCGTTGAGTGGCTTGATAGCCGAGCGATTTTTTAATGAGGTAGGTGTCGAGGGCGTCGGGTCGCTGCACACTTTCATTCGAATCGCTAAATTCAACGAGTTCGACACGTCGATGATCTATTTCCGGCTGTGGCGCGACCATCCGGAAATCATGACGAGCGCTCCGCGGCTCGAATCCGGCGCACTCGCGGCGGTGCCGTTTGGGCCGGAAACGGATATGATCGAGAGCGGTTGGGGGATCAGGGAGCCAGCCGGAGAACAGATCGATCCGCAGACGATCGATCTGGTCGTGGTGCCGCTGCTTTGCTTTGACGAAAAAGGGCACCGCGTCGGATATGGCAAGGGATATTACGACCGTTTTCTTTCAAGGTGCCGCCCGGATTGCCGCAAGGTGGGAGTCAGCCTTTTGCCGCCGGTGGATGAGATCGAAGACATTCACGGCGGGGATGTCGCGCTTGATGCGGTCGTGACCCCCGACAAAGTCTTTTTTTTCTCAGAAGACTAACCACAGATGAACACAGATCATGACAAGTTTAGGTCCTTGTCGATATATGAGCTATCTGTGGTTTCAAGTCGCGCAATTAAACAGGTGCTGTTCAAACCGACTTGCCCGCGCGGAGTTCGTCGCGGATCTCTGTTAAAAGCTCAGCCTCAGGCGAAGGAACTGCCTCGGCCTCAAGTCCGCGGAAAAGCCCGATAGCCCAGCGCGCGAGAAAGAACATTACGACCGCAACGATCAGGAAGACGATAAAGTCGTTGATCAACTGACCGTACATTATCAGCGGCTGTTTGGCGGCTTGAGCCGCCGCGATCTGTTCGGGTGTATTGACGGGCATGTCGCCGAGGTTCCACACCTTTGCGGTGAAGTCGACACCGCCGGTGAGCAGTCCCACAAACGGCATGATTATTCCGTCGGTAAATGTCTTGATAACTGTGCTGAATGCTGCCCCGATGATGACGGCAATAGCGAGGTCTAGTACGTTCCCTCGTGCGATGAAAGCCTTAAAGTCGTTCCACATAACTAACCCTCCTGTTTTATCTGTGGGTGTAAGCATATAGCGCTGCCTTATATAGGCAAGCGGGCGCAAAAAAGCGGGCCCGGGAATTGGGCCCGCCGTGCGAACGATCCGAGGGAAAGTTAAACGGAGGCAGATTCGGACCGCTCTTCATCATCATCGTCATCATCATCCGCGCTCAGTTCGGCGTCGTCATCGTCGTCAGTTGACGAGGCTGCATAGCTGGACGAGGCGTATTGAGACGAGCTGCTTGTCGATCCATAGGACGATGATCCATAGGACGACGTAGAGGTCGTGGCCGCGGCCGTTTCGGCGGCTTTCTCTTCGTCTTCACGAGCCTTGAGCATCGAGCATCCGCCCTCGAGGATCGCGCCCTCTTCCATAACAAGCTTCGGCGTCATGATGTTGCCGACCACACGAGCGGAGCGGCCCAGATAGATCTTTTCAGTGGCAAGCACATCGCCGTTTATCTGGCCGTTCACGTTTGCGATTGCGACCGAGACATTCGCGTCAAGCTGGCCGGTGTTGCCGACGATCAGCGTTCCTCCATCAGAAGAAACGGTGCCCGTCAGATGGCCGTCAACGCGGAGCATCATCTGAAACGTGGTGTCGCCGGTGAGTGAAGTGCCGTGGCCGACAAAGCCGCTGAGCTTGCCGTCCTTTATATCGCGTGCGATGTTTTCGCTATCCGTTGCGGGTTTTGATACTGTATTCATATTTTCGGTTCCATATTGGTAAGCGGCAGGTGTTGGAGATGACGGGGAACTCGTCGGGTACGTTGAGGCATCTGATTCCTCAGTCTTGGAATTTCTTCCCATTCTGATCATAGGTATAACTCCTTATAGGTTGTGAAATGTAAGGCGGCAGTCAATCAGGAGAGGACCAAGGCCCAAAAACTCTTAAACCCGGGGGAAGCGAATTAACGCAAGATCGCCTGAAGTTTATAATAGAGCAGGCAGAGGCAATGTGTCCACTCTTTTTATAAAGGTTGTTTAATTTGCCCCGGCGTGGCAGAATCAAAGGTTTCGATAGGAGAAGAGATAGTTGTTCGTAGAAACAAAGACAAAGACCAGGCTGCTCAAGAAAATGGGCAAGGCGATCGCGGACTTCGGCATGATCGAAGAGGGCGACAAGGTGATGGTGTGCCTGTCCGGCGGCAAGGACAGTTACACGCTGCTTGACCTGCTGCTGGATGTTCGGCGTCGGGCGCCCGTACATTTTGAGATCCTCGCCGTAAACCTGGACCAGAAACAGCCGGGCTTTCCTGAGGAGGTCCTTCCGAATTATCTGAAAGAGATCGGCGTTCCGTACCGCATTGTCGAGGAGGACACCTACTCGATCGTGAAAGAGCACGTGCCTGAGGGCAAGACCTTTTGCTCGCTATGTTCACGCCTCCGCCGCGGGATACTTTACACGACTGCTGTCGAAGAGGGCTGCACAAAGATCGCTCTCGGCCATCACGGCGATGACATCATAAACACTTTTCTGCTCAACCTATTTTTCGTCGGGCAGCTCAAGGCGATGCCGCCGATCCTCCGCAGCGATGACGGCCGCAACACGATAATCCGCCCGCTCGCATATTGCCAGGAGTCGGACATCGAGACCTATGCGAAAGAGCGGGAGTTCCCGATAATCCCCTGCAATCTTTGCGGCTCTCAGCCTAACTTAAAGCGGGCACGGGTAAGGGCCCTGATCACCGAATTAGCGAAGGAGATACCGTCGCTGAGAAGCTCGATCTTGACGGCGCTTTCGAACGTGACGGGCTCGCATCTCTTGGATACCGAACTTTACGATTTCAAGAATTTCGAGCCGATGGTCAAGACCATTCCCGCCGGACACGGAAGCATAGAAAAAGAGCTCGATGCGATCTTTGATCACAGCGAGCCCCAATTCATCCCCAATTTGATGGAAGCGGCCGGTGTTGAATCCGAAGCCGTTTCCTAGTTGGGTAGCTTTACTTCACGAGACTTGAAGAGCTTTTCGTCAACCTTGACGTTGTGCTTTACCTCGCGGATCACAGACGTGATGCGGCCGTTGCTCATCGATTGATGCACGGTTTTGAAGGGCATAATAACACCGTCCACTTCACGATAATCCTCGAACGTAAGCGTGTAAGGAAGTTCAACGCTTGAGGTGCTCGAGGGCATTACTCCCTCGATCCGCTTCGTTAAGAACGTCTTTGTCGAGATGAACTGCGTCGTTTTCGTTCCCTCGGCGGGTTCGAATTCGACTACGTAACATTCTTCCTCACCGCACTTTGCCTTGCGAACCAGCTCGACGCGTTTATAGTTTTCTTTCCAGTTTAAGGCTCCGTAAAAGTCCGAATCGATACGCGTATTCGCAAGCCGTTTGCCGCTGTACTTGCTGACGGGAGCGAACGAATAGGCCTCTTCCCCGCCGGTGCCGTCAAAGAAATCGTAGCCAGCGGCGATCACCTTATCGAGCGCGGTCATAGTGACCTCGGATGCAACCTTATTCGGAGCCACCGCATATGAGGTCGAGACTGCCTTGACGCCCTGATTCTCAAAATCAACATCCATTATGACCTTGCGCGACGTCAGCTTTCGGATGTTCTCTTCGCCGCCGCCGGCCGCTATCGTTTTCGCCATCAATTCGTCGACGGTAATGTCGAGCTTCGCCTCGTCGCCCGCGATTCGCTTGAAGGCGAACTCCCCCTGCGGCTGTTTAAGAACGACTGCCTCGACCTCGCCTTTCTCCGTTCGCTTAACGGAAGCCTGATAGGTGTCGGGAAGTGGCATCATTCGAAAGCTATCCTTTCCATTCGATTCGAGTGCGTACGGCTGCTGTCCGGTTACGACGAGCGACACCTTGCCATCGACTTCTTTGATCTCTATGGTGCCGTTGCCGTCGGGAGCGAGATATCGGCCGATAAGCTCTTTGGCTGCATCGGTTGAGCCTGCGGGATTCGTTTCGCCTGCAGCTACCCGGGCCAGCGTAAAGTTGCCGTGCGGCTGTTCCAGAAACACCTCATTGTCCTTGAAGGTTACAAAGAATCCATCTGGTGCGCCGCCGAGTTTGTATTTGCGGCCCTCTACATGTTCGAGCGGGTACTGGGGCTGGCCGGGCACGGTCATCTTCAAACCGCCGTCGATGGCCTCGACAACGAAGTCGACCCCGGCTTCGGCGAGGTGATATTTCCCAGCCTCCTTCTCGAACCCGGCCGGGGCCGAGCCGCTTTCTTCTTTCTTCGGAGCACCCAGAATGCCTTCCCAAACGATCGGCATCAGTTCATTTCCGAGCGGCGAAGCTGTGACGTTCGTGAGCATCACAAATCCGAGCTTCTCTTCCGGGATCATTGCAACAAGAGCGTTGAAACCGTCGATATTGCCGCCGTGCTCGACGACCGTTTTGCCGTTCCAGTCGCGGAGGAACCAGCCGAGGCCGTAATTGACCGAGCCGTTGGGCGTAACCTTCATCTGCGGTTTGATCCATTCGGCGAAGGACGCTTCGCTGATGATGCGTTTGCCATCCAGTTCGCCGCCGGCAAGGATGAACCGCAGCCAGCGGCTCATATCGTTGGCTGACGAATTGATGGAGCCGGCGGGGGCGACCTCTTTAATCTCGCGGAAAGGAAGCCGCTGGGTTTCTTTCGTATCGAAGTTGTACTGATATCCGTAGGACTTATCCTTGGCCTTCGCCATGTCTTCGATCGACATCGTACTATTCGTCATCCCCAGCGGCTTTAACACCTTTTCAGGCACGACTTTTTCCCATGGCTGTTTTTCCACGGCCGCGACTACCTCGCCGGCCGCAGTGAACATAAGGTTCTGATATTGAAAACGCTCGCGGAACTTTGCTGTCGGCCGTGCCTGCGCGGCGACCTCGATCAGTTCGGCACGGGTCAGCCGGCCGGTGATCATCGCGAGGTCCGTTCTGTTTAGGCCGGACGAGTGGGAAAGCAGGTCGCGAATGGTGATCTTCTCATTCGTTTCCGGGTCGTACATTCGGAAGTAAGGGAGATATTTTCGCGGAGAATCGTCAAGCGAAAGCTTGCCGGCGTCCTGAGCCATGAGCACCGTCAGGCCGGTAAAAGCCTTGGTCGCAGAGCCTATGGCAAACTGCGTGTCGGCGGTCACCGGAACATTGTTCTCAAAATCCTTATAGCCCAGGCCTTTGGCATATATCACCTCACCGTCCTTGACGATGGCAAGCGACATCCCGGGAATGCCGAGCTCCTTGCGACGGGCCTCGACCTTGGATTCGATCGCGGCAAGTGCCGCTGAGTATTTCGATGCTGCGGCGGCCGGGGCCGTGCCGACCGATTGCGCCCGGGTTGCGGGCACAGCGGCCGACAACAGTGAAAAAACAAGGAAAAATGCCGGAAGAGTTCTGAAAAGTTTATTGGTCATAATTGCTGAAAGCCCGGACGGGGCTATAAAGACTACGAAGTATTAGGCAAAAAAGTTCTTTGGCTCAAGCTGAACCCGATCCCCATCAGCATGTAAAAGATGAGGGCAACCTCGCCGTCGCCGAGGTTGTAATGAACGAGGCCGGCGACAAAAAATCCGCACGCGGCGCCGAGACAGCCGGCGAGGACCCCCCGTCGAACGCGGAGCTCCGGATCGGCCGAACGGATCGACCGCCAAAATCGACTGCCGATGAGAGCAAGAAAAGCGAGCCACAGCAAAAGCGCGGGAAACCCACGTTCGACCGCGAGCTGAAGGGGCGTTGAGTGAAAATGCCCCATCGGGAGACGGCCTCCGCCGAACAGGCCCCACTCCTTCCATCGCTCTTTTATGGAATCCATCCCGACGCCGACGAGCAAATGGCGGGGGCTTTCGGTTGCGAGCCTGACGCCGTCGCGCCACATCGTAATGCGGTATTCATTCGACTCGTTCTGCTGCCGCGTATGCTGCAGTGCGAAGTAGCCCGCGGCCGCGACCGGGATCGCAGCGATGAGGATCGCGATGAGAATTCGGCGGCTGCCCAGGGCAGCGACCATGGCCACGCCCGAGATAAGCAGACCAAGCTGCGAGGCGCGTGTGCCCGAAAGGATCATCGCGATACAAAGAAGTGCGAATGCGGCGAAATAGGCCGTGGGGACCAGGTAGGGCGGGACGCTCCGTTCGGGCCGGGCTTTCCTCGCGGCGAGCCATGCCAGGCCGAGTCCGAGCAGCAGGGAGCCCACGAGCTGCAGCATCTCAGAAAAGGTCGTAAAGTGGCCATAGAAGCCTTTCGCACGCCAGACGCGGTTGGGCTTCCAGCTTTCGATGCCGAGTCGCTCCTCGGGCGAGCCACTCGAGCTCAGGTCGCTTTCTGAGATCCGGAACCGTTGATCCGCATCGGGGCGATGATAGGTCACCTCGCCGGAACGGATGATCTCGATGGCGGCGATCACCTCTTCGGATGAACGGACGTGCATACCGCCGACAGTCAGAATCGTGTCGCCGTCCTTCATCCCGTATCGCGACAGAGTTCCGTCAGGGCGGACGCCGTGTACCTCGACCCCGCGTCCGATCATCCGCTCGAGCGGAGTCCAGATGACCGTGACCATCGCCGAGAGAATTAGGACGAAGATCACGATGGAAGCGGATCGGGGAGTGTTTAGCGAGCCGCGAGCAAAATAGAAGACCGTGAAAAGCCCGACGCTGCGTAGTTTGTCCAGCGATATGGCAGGTTCATATGAGGTGAAAGCGCTCAATACGCTCCAGGCGACGAAGCCAAGCAGAGCCGCGTCGATCGCGGTGATGCGAAACCGGGGCCGCGGGCCGACGATCATTCGAGCCGCGAGAGCGACAAGTCCAAGCAGCCAAAACGATTGAGAGACCGCGATCGAGTGCGGAGCGGCGGCGGCCATCCCGACCAGGGCCGCGAACGATGCAGTTTCGAGCCATCGTCCGAGCTTTCCGGCCTCTTGCGGTGCCGGGTCTTCGGTTTCGTTGTTTGCGGCCATAATGCAGGATCGGGCCCCGGGGTTTGGTTAAAGTTTCCGATTCTGTTTGAATTATCTTGCAAATGATGGAAGACGTTCAAACCGACTTGGCGGTTAAGGCCGAGATCAGCCTCTATTACGACCTGCGGCTGCCGCAAGATGCTTCGCCGAAGACACCGCTGTTGATCGCCGTTCACGGTTATGGCGCGCACAAGCGATATATGATGCGCGAGGCAATGGGGATCGCCCCGGAACACTTTGCAATTGCGTCAATACAGGGCCCTCATCAACATTATCGGCCCTCGCGGTCAGGCGGATATCGCGTCGGTTTCGGATGGCTGACATCTCACCGGCCCGAAGAGTATATAAAGCTTCACCACGATCTAATCATCCAAATAACAGAACGCTTGGCCGACGAGGGCAAGATCGATCCGGGCCGGGTCTGGCTTTTCGGCTTTTCTCAGGCGTCGGCCCTTAACTTCCGATTCGCATTGTCACATCCCGAGTTCTTATATGGGCACATCGCGGTGTGCGGCGGTATACCCGGTGATATCGACACCTCTACCAATTACCAACCAAGCAGGGGGCGGACGCTGTACCTTTACGGAACAGAGGACGAATTTTATACGCAGGAACAGTTTCGCGAATTTGATGAAAAGCTGGCAAAGCTGCTGCCGGATTATCGATCTGCCCAATTTGATGCCGGACACGAGATCACGGAGCAAATGAGACAGCGAATGCGTGAATTTCTGGCTAGTTGAGCGAAAGCCGGCGGATCTCAACATTGCCCTCGAGTTCCGGGGGAAGGGTTAGGCGAGGCAGCCCGTTATTGGCTCCATTTTCTTCGACAACAAGCTGATCGGCCGAAGTTGCCATCAGCAACGAACGCGGTCCGTACAGCACCACGGTCGCCTGCCTGCCGGAGTCCTCACCCAACGGGATCAGGAAGATGCGTTCGATGCGCGTTTCGCCGATGCGCACCGTAACATCAACGGCGGCCTCGACGACAACGGCCTTTGGATGAGTGAGGTCAAGCGGCGTCTGGCGGACTATGATGTCGGACGTGCGGCCGGTAAGATCGATCGTCTCGGTGGACACAGATGTGAGCGGCTGGATAAAACTTGCGGGCCCTCGCAGGGTCACCTGTTCGGGATTGACCGACCGGCCATAAACCTCATAGCCTTCTGCAACCTCACCCGCGGTGGAGATCTCGACATCCACGAGCTTTTCGATGACGGGTTCAATGCGGACCGCGATCCGCGTCGGCCGGATCTCGTCGAGCTTTACGCCGGTCGGCAGTTCGATGGTGACGGTTTCCGGCAGCAGCTGAATTACTCGGTCGCCCGGCGGCACCTCAGAAAGATCGACCGACATTATCAGATCGTTCCGGTTGAGCTGACGGATGCGGCGCTCATCGCCGCTGATGACAATGTCAACCTCTTGAATCGGGGAGTTAGTCACCTCAGTATTGCTGGCGAAGCGAAGGGTCAGCGGGATGCCGGTGAGCCGCGTGGTCGTGGGTGTGCTGAGGCCCGTCACACCTAGCCACAGAGCAAGTGTCACGACCAGCGCGACCAGCTTTACCAGCCAGTCTTCCAGAAAGATCTTGCGGAGAAACTGTTTTACGTAGAGCCAGATCGACTCCCGGGATTCCATGTCGACGTCGCCGAGCCGCATCTTCATAGCGCACGCACCTCGCTCTCGGTATCGCTGAGTGCCTCGGTCTCCCGCTTGGCAGAGATCAGCGGAACGTCCATAGCTTCCATCAGACGCTTTCGCAGTTGGGCAGTATCAAGGTTTCGCTTGATGACCCCGCCCTCGACCCAGGTGATCATGCCTGTCTCTTCGGAGACAACGATCGAAATTGCGTCAGAGCCCTCCGTTATACCGATGGCCGCCCTGTGCCGCGTACCGAGTTCGCGAGAGATCTCGGGATTTTTGGTAAGGGGCAAAAACACCGACGCGGCCGCGATCCTTTCATCGCGGATGATCACGGCGCCGTCATGCAGCGGCGTTTGCGGATCAAATATGGTGACCAACAGGTCATAGCTGATGACCGCGTCGAGCTGAACGCCGGAGTCGATAAAATTTCTTAGGCCGATGTTGCGCTCAATGACGATCAGTGCGCCCGTTTTGTCGGAAGCAAGCGTTGTGACCGCAAGCACTATCTCGTCATAGACACTGCCGCCGAACTGGCTTCGCTGCCGCCGGAGGAGCGGAACACTGAGGCGGTTGGCGAAATAGATCAACGCCTGACGGATCTCGGATTGAAAGAGGACGATAATCGCAAAACCAATGTAAAGAACGGCGGATCGAAGGACGAATTCGAGAGTCGCGAGGTCTTGAGCGACGGCGAGCCAATAAAGAAGCGCGAGCAGCACGATACCCACCATCGTAGGCACGGCCCGAGTTCCCCGAAGTAATTTCAGGACGACATAGACGATTATGAACACCAGGGTGATGTCCAAAAGATTTCTAACAGTAGCCCATGTGGGCATGTAATCGCCTAATTCCATTAAGTTTACGTAAACGTGCTTTGCGAAGGGGGTTGATGCAGAGCGCCGCTTCCTAGAATATCACAGAGTTTCTCGACGCCCCGCTTGCAAATCTCATTCGCGTGGGAAATAAATGCCGACCAGCCTGCCGGACCCATCAACGACAGCAACGGCGCCGAGGCCATTGCGGAGTGCCGCCTCGCGAGCATCGGCTACGGGTGTTCCCGCGATGACAAAATGGGCGTCCTCAACCGGTGCCATAACGTCTCGAACCGCGAGGGCATGCCACTCCTCACGAGGCACGTGCTTAAGCCGGCGGAGCGATAAAAGCCCAAGCAATTTACCATCGGCCGCCACCGGAAAGATCGCCATTCGGGCCCGGACCAAAGTGTGATCGACGAATTCTTGAATGGTCGAGCCCGGGTCGGCTGTCACGGGGAGCATCATCCGATCGTCGACTGCAACGTTTTCGAGGCTCCGAACTTCAGCGATGATCCGCCCGGCCGAGTCGTAAAGAAAGACCCCGACCGTAACCGCCCAGAACCCGGTGAAAAGCTCTCCGCGGATAAGGGCGAAGTAGAGGCCGATGATACCCGTCAAAATGCCGATCGCCTGACCGCATCTTCCCGTAAGTATGGTCGCCTCATTGAGGTCGCGGCCCGACCGCCAGAGATACGCCCGCAGCACCCGCCCGCCGTCGAGCGGATAGCCCGGAAACATGTTAAAAACCGCGATCAGAAAATTGCCGATCGCAAGGGTGTAAAGAATGACGGCAAGGGATGTCAACTCGGCCGCGCCCGCACCGACGGCTCCCAACGCAAATAGGAGAGCAAGAATGAAGCTTGCGCCGGGCCCCGCGACCGCAATACGGAACTCTGCCCGCGGCGTTTCAGGCTCGCGGCGAAATCGGGTCAGCCCGCCGAACGGGTGAAGTACGATCTCGACCGTCTCGAGACCTTCGGCCCGCGCGATCACGGAATGCGCATATTCATGCAGAAAGATCGAAATAAAAAAAACGATGGCCGCGGACGCACCTAAAAATGAGCTCGATACCCAGTCGCCGGTCAACGGCCGAATTCCGCCCGCGATCACGGCCGCAAGCACGACAAGGACGAAAACCCAGCGCAGGTCAGCCCGCACCGGGACACCCGAGACGGTTGCGAGCACGAACTGTTTTCTGAGCGATTCCAGGAATTCCATCCGAAACTATGATGCAGATTTCGCGGACCCGGCTTGATAACAAAAAACCGGAGCCCGAAAGCCCCGGTTCAAGTACCTGAATTTATCAGCCGCGTCATGCCTCGAAGGGAATTTCTGCATTCTGGAGGACGCCGAGTTCATTCCGAGCGACGCGTTCGAGCAGCTTCGGGTCCTCAAACATTTTGAGCAAGCCGTTCACGGTTGCGTATCGCGGTTCGTCGGCCACCGCGACCGGCAGATTGATAAACGAACGCAAGTATTGATCAAGGCCTTCCAGCAACGCCCCGCCGCCGGTCAGGATCACGCCGCGGTCATAGATGTCGGCCGCAACCTCTGGCCGGAGTTCCGTAAGGGTGTCCCGGACAAGGGTTGCGATCCGCCGGACGACCGCTTCGACGACGGGATAGATCTCGCCCGTCGTCAGTTCGACAGCATGCGGGCTGCCGGTCTGCACATCGCGGCCCCGCACCTCGACGGTCCGTGAAATGTCTTCCGGAAGATATGCCTGCACGAACGTCGCCTTGAGATGCTCTGTCGTTTCCTCGCCGACCTGCAGGCCGCGGTGTCGTCGAAGATGGGTGGCTATCACCTCATTGATCTGGTTCCCGCCAAAGCGTTCAGATGTAGAGTGAACGATCGAGCCTTTTGCAATAACCGCGATGTTGGTGGTTCCCGCACCAATGTCGACGATGGCCGAAGCACGTTTATCGGTCGGAAGAACCCCTGCGCCAAAGGCAGCCGCGAGTCCCTCTTCCATCATAAATACCTTTCCGATCCCGGCCTCTTCCGCCGCGTGCAGCAGCGCCCGCTGCTCGACGTGCGTGACGTCTGAGACCATGCTCATCACTGCTTGAAGCGAAATGTTCGAACCACCCGTCTTGGCCTTTTTTACAAA
>JAEWBM010000078.1 GCA_023391155.1 Acidobacteriota bacterium | reverse complement strand
TTCGAGGACCTTATACCCCCGCGCTTTCGTGACCCCTTCAGCCGCCTCTTTGACGAATCCGGCCGCATTCTCGAATCCTACGTCCGCGGCCAGCTCCTCATCGGCTTTATTATGGCCGGGTTATACGCTGTCCTGTTCTGGCTCATCGGCGTCCCGGCCTGGGCGGGCATCGCACTCATCTCGGGCCTGCTCAATGCCATCCCCTATGTCGGCACGATACTCGGCATAATCCTCGCCGGATCGTTCACGCTCGCTAACGGCGGCGGCGTCTGGGAGCTCGCGGCCGTGCTCGGCGTTTTTGCCTTGGTCCAATCCATCGAGGGGTATTTCTTAACGCCCAAAATACTCGGCGAACGCCTCAACCTTCATCCCATGGCCGTCTTTCTCGGGCTGCTTGTCGGCGGCAAACTGTTCGGCTTTCTCGGCTTTATCCTTGCCATCCCCGCAATTGCCATCGGAAAAGTTTTTCTCCGTTTTGCGAACGAACTCTATCATTCGTCGTACTTCTATAGACAGTCCAATGGAATGGCCGAGGAACGCGACGAGGATGTCGAGGACCTTATCGCCCAGGCCGCCGACACCGTCCTGGCCGAGCAGGAGGAAAAGAGTAACAAAGACGATGATGAAAAAGTTGAACCCCCGAACGAGTAGATCTCATCACCGCATCCCCCACAGCCTAAAGGCTTTGATCGCTGCGCTGGTGTGCCTCTTCCTTCCCGCCGCTGCCGCATTTCAGCCGCCGCCGGACAAGGCAAAGGTCATCGCCGGTGCCGAAAAAGCGTTCAGCGAGGCTGCAGGCTCGATCACGATGCCGGCCCCCGGGTGTGCCGTCGGCGTTTCGCTTCGCGGCGAAACCGTCTTCTCCAAGGCATTCGGCCTTGCGGAGATGGAGCATAAGATCCCGAACACGCCCGAGACCATCTTCGAATCCGGTTCGGTCGCAAAACAGTTCACCGCCGCCGCGCTCGTCCTGCTTCAGCTCGACGGAAAGCTCGACCTCGACGATCCCGTCCGTAAATACATTCCCGAGCTTCCCGAATATTCGCGGCCGATCACCATCCGGCATCTTCTTAATCACACGGCCGGCCTTCGCGATTGGGGCTCCGTCATGTCATTGACCGGTGCCGGGCGCGGCAATCGCGTCATCACACAGGCGATCGCGCTGGATGTCATCGCCCGCCAGCGTGCGACCGATTTTGCCCCGGGTGACGAATACTCATACTCCAACAGCGGTTACCAATTGGCCGCAGCCATCGTCGAACGCGTCTCAGGCAAGAGCTTCAGTGAGTTCACCACGGAACGTATCTTCAAGCCACTCGAAATGAAAAACAGCTCGTGGCGCGACGATTATCGCCGCCTCGTCCCCGGCCGTGCCCAAGCCTATTCGCGTCAGAGTGAAAAAGCGCCTTGGGAACTCAACATGCCGATAATGAACGTCGTCGGCAACGGCGGCATGCTGACCACCGTCGGCGACTGGCTTAAATGGAACGCCGCACTTGATGCGAAGACCTTCGGCGCACCCTTCGTTGCCGAACTCGAAACGCGGGGCATCCTCACCGACGGCCGCAAAATAAACTACGCTCTCGGCCTGAACGTCGGCACCTATCGCGGAATGCGCGACGTTTCCCACGGCGGCTCGACCGCTGGTTACCAGACTTTCCTGGCCCGCTATCCCGATCAAAAGGTCTCCGTCGCCGTAATGTGCAACGGCACTTCGCCGAGTGCCGGCGGCCTCGCAGCAAAGATTACCGACGAGATCTTCGGCCCATACCCGTCCTCCTCCTCGACGCCCACAAAGGCCGCCGATGTTTCCGAAGAACTTCTCAAGAAATTCGTCGGCCTCTGGCGCAACGAACGCACCCGCCAGCCCGGCCGATTCACGTTCGAAGATGGTTCGCTTCGGTTCGGCGGCCGCCCGCTGGTACCTCTGAGCGAAGACTCTTTTGCAATGGGCGCCACCGTCTTCAAGTTCAACTTTGACTCGAGTGGCCGGCCCGTCTCCGGTGAGGCCAACAACTCCGGCGAGGTCACGCGCATGACCGCCCATCCGGTATGGCAGCCGTCCAAAGACGAGCTTTCCGCCCTCACCGGCGAATGGTACAGCGACGAGGCCGACGCTCGATTCACTGTCGCGCTCATCGACGGAAAACCGTTCATCCGCCAGCGGCCCACTACCCGTATCCCGATGCAGCCGCTATATAAAGACCATTTCAGCGCCGGCCCTTACGTGATATGGTTTACCCGCGACGCGTCCGGCAAGGTCGCCGGCCTCCACGTCGGCGGCTCCCGCATGCGCGACATGCCGTTTGAGCGAACTTCAAACAAATAGGAGGTAGCAAAGTAGTTCTTGATCGCTTCCCGCGCATATTGATGTAAAATTATCGTATGAGATCCCCGGAAGAAAAATTGCTCAACCCCCGCCCCGGCAGCAAGATCGCCGAGGCCGTTCAGTACGGCCTTGACCTTACGCTTGTTGTGGGAAATTTGCGGCTGACTCCGCAACAGCGTTTGGAAAACCTCCAGGGAGCGATGGACAGTGTAGAAAAATTGCGTTCGGCGGCGCTGAAGTCGAAGAAAAACAAGCGGTGAGCAGATGATCGACATTGAAAAGGCGATCGTAGCGATGGCTTCGAACGAGGTGGATTTTGTTGTCATCGGCGGTGTTGCTCTATCGATACACGCGGCAGCATACATCACATTCGACATCGATTTTGCGTATTCGAGGTCGAAAGACAATCTTGAACGTATTGTGAAAGCTCTCGGTCCATATAAACCGAGGCTTCGAGGCATCCCCAAAGAACTTCCGTTTATTTGGGATGCATCGACTTTAGCGAACGGGTCGGTTTTTACTTTGAGTACGTCGATCGGGGATATTGATCTTTTATCAGAGGTCAAAGGGCTTGGTGATTTTGCCGATGTCCTCGCAGCGTCAGAGACATTTGAGTTATGGGGGCACATGGTCAATGTGCTTTCTATCGATGGGCTTATTGCGGCAAAGAAAGCCGCGGGTCGGGAAAAGGATATCCCGGGACTCAAACACTTAGAAGCACTTCGAGAGGCGACCTTAGAAGAAAATGATGAGTAGCTGGGGTCAGATCAATGTGATGCTCGCATGACTCGACCGACGGAAACTATGACGGCGATGCGGGATTAGTCGCGTGTAGGGAATTTGAGAGTGAAACGCATCCTAAAAACTCTGGGGATAACCGCATTTGCTCTGCTGCTATGTTTCGCGGTTCTGCGATGGCTAGGACCGATCTATGCGGTCTCCTTGATTTTTTTAACCATTGCCGTTTCGATAGTTTTCGTTGCGGTATTTTCAAAGGCCTATAAGAAATGGCCGGTATAGATCATGAACACCATTATTAAAAACGGCCGCGTCGTCACCGCCGTTGACGACTACACCGCTGACATTTTTATCGCCGGCGAGACCGTCACGACCATCGGCAAGTCGCTTGATGTGGAAGCCGATCGCGTCATCGACGCCTCCGGCAAGCTCGTCATCCCGGGCGGAATCGATCCGCACACGCACATGGAGCTGCCCTTCGGCGGCACGCAATCGTCCGACGATTTCTTCACCGGCACCCGCGCCGCCGCATTCGGCGGAACCACCACGATCATCGATTTCGCCGTGCAGAACAAGGGCGAAACGCTTACCCAGGGCGTCGATAACTGGCACGCAAAAGCCGACGGAAAATGTGCCATCGACTACGGCTTCCACCTCATCACGACCGAGTTCGAGGACGGCGACGCGGCCGAGATGTACCGCGTGATGGATTCGGGTGTTACCAGCTTCAAGCTCTTCATGGCGTACCCCGGCGTCTTTCTCGCCGATGACGCCACGATCTTCCGGGCAATGTCCGCGGCCGGTGCTCGCGGCGGCCTCATCTGTATGCACGCCGAGAACGGCATCGTCATCAACGAGATCATCAAACGCTTCCTCGCCGACGGCCGAACGGCGCCCAAATACCACGCCCTCACCCGCCCGACCATAGCCGAGGCGGAAGGCGTCCACCGTGCCATCGCCATCGCCGAGATGGCCGAATCGCCCGTCTATATCGTGCACCTAAGCTGTTCCGACGCCCTTAACCAGGTCCGCCAGGCCCGCGACCGCGGCATACCCGCTTTCGCCGAGACCTGCCCGCAATACCTCTTCCATTCCATCGAAGATTACGGCGACGGCTGGGACGGAGCAAGGTTCGTCATGACCCCGCCGCTTCGCGAAAAGCACAATCACGCCGACCTATGGAAGGGCCTCAAAATGGACGACCTCCAGGTCATCTCTACCGATCATTGCCCCTTCTGTATGAAAGAGCAAAAGGAACTCGGCATTGATGACTTCTCAAAGATCCCCAACGGCGCACCCGGTGTCGAGAATCGCATGTCCCTCATCTACAACGGCGGCGTGGTCGAAAACCGCATCTCGCTCAACCGCTTCGTCGAACTCACCTCTACCGCCGCGGCAAAGATGTTCGGCCTCTTCCCTAAAAAGGGCACCATCGCCGTCGGCTCCGATGCCGACATCGTCATCTTCGACCCCGAAAAAGAGCACACCTTCGGCGTCGATGCCGAACACATGAATGTCGATTACTCCTCCTACGAAGGCTGGAAAGTTAAAGGCAAGGTCGAGACCGTCCTTTCGCGCGGTCGCGTCATCATCGATGCCGGCCAACACACCGGCAACCCCGGCGACGGCCAATTCCTCAAACGCGGCGAATGCGTAAAGGTTTAACACCATCAGAAATGTGCGGTTGTTCTGGCTCGAAGGGAAATCGAAACGCGGGACTACACTCGATCGCACCGCAGATCTGAAGGACAAACGCCTTTCTTCTTCCCAGCCTCACCGGCCAATGGCATTTGTACGCTCGCATCTGCTAACTTAAGGCAGCGTCAGGTGGCGCGATCGGAGGATAAGAGCACGGAAGGATCTAGCGAAAATACTGAATTGGAGCAACGGACATCGCTTGTCGGCACCAAAAAGGCGCTGATCGGTGGGGTCATCGCCGGCGTGATCGCGCTCTCGGCACAGTGGCTCGTCGGCCAGATCTATAGCGGGCTGGAGGCTCGCCGCCTGCTCGAGGGTATGATATCTTCGGCACTTTTCTTCGGAAGTTCGATCGTCACCGGACCGAGTTCAGATGAAAAATGAAGATCTCGAATTTGTTGAGCTAGGATCAGACGTTTCTACCTCGCCCCTGTGGAACCCCGATCTCGCGCCCACCACCGTCGAGCAGCGCACCTGGTCCACCTGGAACATCGCCGCGCTCTGGATCGGGATGAGCGTCGTCATTACGACCTACATGCTCGGCGGCGGCTTTATCGCTCAAGGCATGACGTGGTGGCAAGCGATGCTCACCATCCTGCTCGGCAACTGCATCGTGCTGATCCCCATGGTCCTCAACGCCCACGCCGGCACGAAGTACGGCATCTCGTTTCCGGTTCTGCTGCGAGCATCATTTGGAACAAAAGGGGCCAACATCCCGGCCATTCTCCGTGCCATCGTTGCCTGCGGCTGGTTCGGCATTCAAACGTGGATCGGCGGCACCGCCATCGACGCACTGCTCACCGCTCTGTGGGGCGGCTGGGCGACTCTTGACACAGCCATCGCCGGAAATCCGCTGCACACGTGGATATCGTTCTTTCTCTTCTGGATCATCCAGGTCGCGATCATCCTTCGCGGTATCGAGGGCATTAAACGGCTCGAATCCTGGGCCGCACCGCTCCTGCTTCTTGGCGGCCTCGTCTTGCTCGTCTGGGCATCAAATGCCGCCGGCGGCATCGGCAACGTGCTTAGCGGCACCACCGCTCTTCAAACGCAGCAGGCGAGCTTCTGGGCCATCTTTCCCGCGGCGCTAACCGCCTCGGTCGGCTATTGGGCAACGCTCAGCCTCAATATCCCCGACTTCACCCGCTATGCGAAAAGCCAGCGTTCGCAGATGCTCGGCCAGGCACTCGGGCTACCGTTCACGATGACCGCCTTCGCCTTCGTCGGCGTCGCCGTGACCAGCGCGACCGTCATCATCTACGGCGAGGCCATCGCCGATCCCGTAGAGCTCATCCGCCGCTTTGATAACCGTCTCGTCATCCTCTTCGCAATGGTCGTCATCTTCATCGCACAGCTCACCACCAACATGGCCGCAAATGTCGTCTCGCCCTCGAACGACTTTTCAAATCTGAATCCCCGCCGCATCTCCTACGTCACCGGCGGCCTTATCACCGCCGTCATCGGCATCGTCATGATGCCGTGGCAACTCATGTCCTCCATGGGCGCCTACATCTTCACCTGGCTGATCGGTTACTCGGGCCTGATGGGTGCCATCGGCGGCATCCTGATCTGCGACTATTGGCTCATCCGCCGCCGCCGTATCGACCTCGCCGAACTCTATAACCCCGCCGGCATCTACTCTTACTCAAACGGCTTCAACTGGCGGGCCGTCGCCGCCCTAGGCCTCGCTATCGCCCCCGTGGTCCCCGGCTTTCTCCGTGCCGCCACGACCCCCGGCGGCCAGGTCCCCGACCCCGGCTTCCTCGACACGCTTTACACCTACGCCTGGTTCGTCACTTTCGGCATCGCGTTTCTGCTTTATTTTGTTTTGATGAATAATAGATTTAGGAAGAAATTGGTAGGTGCGACAGAGCTCGTAGATATTGTTGAGATCGCTGATTTTTAGTTTGTCGCTGTCCGATTCCGCGTGATCTTATGTCCAGAATCGTCAAATCCGGCCTCATCCAGGCCCACAACATCTCGCCGGCGCATATGCCGATCGACGAGATCAAAAAAGAGAATATCGAGAACCAGCTTGAATACGTCGAGCAGGCCGCGAAACAGGGCGTTCAGATCCTCTGTTTTCAAGAGATCTTCACCACGCCCTACTTTTGCGCCGAACAGGAAACCCGCTGGTACGAGGCCGTCGAGCGCGTGCCCGACGGCCCCACTGTCAAGCTGATGCAGGAGGTCGCCAAAGAGCACGGCATGGTGCTCATCGTGCCCGTCTATGAAGAGGAACAAGCCGGCGTCTATTACAACACCGCCGCGGTCATCGACGCTGACGGCACGTATCTCGGCAAGTACCGAAAGACGCACATCCCCCACGTCGCCCCCGGCTTTTGGGAGAAGTTCTATTTCCGGCCGGGCAATCTCGGCTTCCCATGTTTCGATACCGCATTCGCAAGAATCGGAGTTTACATTTGTTACGACCGCCATTTTCCCGAAGGGGCCCGCTGCCTCGGCCTAAATGGCGCCGAGATCGTCTTTAATCCCTCGGCCACCGTCGCCGGCCTTTCGGAATATCTTTGGAAGCTCGAGCAACCCGCACACGCCGTCGCGAACGGCTATTTTGTCGGTGCCATCAACCGGGTCGGCACCGAAGCACCTTGGAACATTGGCGAGTTCTACGGCCAGAGTTACTTCTGCGATCCCCGCGGACAGATCATCGCCGAGGGCTCACGCGATAAGGACGAACTGATCGTCGCCGACCTAGACATGGACATGATCCGCGAGGTCCGCAACACGTGGCAGTTCTTCCGCGACCGCCGCCCCGATCTCTACGGCCAGATCATCGATGACTAAAAGGCAGAAACCCGACCGTTAGGGAGCGTGCCCATCGGGCAGAAACGCGACCGTTAGAGAGCGTGCCCATCCGGGCGGAAACGCGACCGTTAGGGAGCGTGCCCATCCGGCAGAAACGCGACCGTTAGGGAGCGTGCCCATCGGGCAGAAGCGCGACCGTTAGGAAGCGTACTCTTCGGGCGGAAACGCCACCGTTAGAGAGCGTACTCATCGGGCGGAAACGCGACCATTAGGGAGCGTGCTCATAGGGCAGAAACGCGACCATTAGGGAGCGTGCCCTTCCACTTCATACATATGCAGCATCGCGAACACTACTCCTCCGGAGCCAAATGGGAATCCGTCGTCGGCTATTCGCGTGCCGTCCGCGTCGGTGACCGGATCTACGTGACCGGCACCACCGCGACCGATGAGAACAGCGAGATCGTCGGCAAAGGCGACCCCTACTGCCAGGCCGTTCAGTGCATCCTCAACATCGAACGTGCCCTGAAACATTTCGACGCCTCGCTGGATAACGTGGTCCGCACCCGGATGTTCGTCACCGACATTTCCAAGTGGGAAGAGTTCGGCCGCGCCCACGGCGAGTTCTTTCGGGATATAATGCCCGCGACCACAATGGTCGAGGTCTCCCGGCTCATCGACCCCGACATGCTCATCGAGATCGAAGCCGACGCCGAACTCTAAGTCAGAACCGGGAACGGTAGCGACCGGGTATACTCAGGTCAGAACCGGGAGCGATAGCGACTGGGTAGACCTGTCAGAACCGGCAGCGATAGCGACTGGGTAGCCCTGTCAGAACCGAGAGCCGTAGCGACCGGGTAGATCAGTCAGAACCGAGAGCCGTAACGACTGGGTACATAC
>JAEWBM010000068.1 GCA_023391155.1 Acidobacteriota bacterium | reverse complement strand
TTGCAGGGGACGTACGAAACGTTCGGCTCGCTGGCGAGACAGCACGGCTGGGGCGACCTTTCGGGACGTTTGGTGCTGACGGGCGGATTGGGCGAGATGGGCGGGGCACAGGCCCAGGCGATCACTTTCAACGGCGGTGTCGGACTGTTAGTGGAGGTCGATCCTTGGCGTATCGAACGGCGGCTGCAGTTAAAGCAATTGGATCGGTCTTCAGAGGATATCGACGAAGCTTTAAAAATGGCGCTCGAGGCCAAGGACAAGAAAGAAGCTCTTTCGATCGGCCTGTTAGGAAATGCCGCCGAGGTGCATTGGCAATTATTGGAGCGCGGAATAATTCCCGATGTCGTCACGGATCAAACATCCGCACACGATGTTTTGTACGGGTACATTCCGGTGGGTTATAGCGTCGATGACGCGGCCGGGTTTCGCAAACAAGATCAGGGGGCGTATGAAAAGGCAGCGATGGACTCGATGGCAAAACATGTCGAGGCTATGCTGGAATTTCAAAGGCGGGGATCTATCGTTTTCGATTACGGCAATAATCTCCGCCAGCGGGCGCTCGATAACGGCGTCCTGAACGCGTTTGATTATCCGGGCTTTGTTCCCGCCTACATCCGCCCGCTTTTTTGCGAAGGCAAAGGGCCGTTTCGCTGGGTCGCACTTTCAGGCGATAAAGAAGACATTTATAAAACCGACGAGGCGATTATGAATCTCTTCCCCGAGGACGACCATCTTGCCCGGTGGCTGACGATGGCACAGGAAAAGGTTGAGTTTCAGGGCCTTCCGGCTCGCATCTGCTGGCTCGGTTACGGTGCCCGGGCGAAGGCAGGTTTAAAGCTCAACGAAATGGTCGCCTCCGGCGAACTAAAGGCTCCGATCGTCATCGGACGAGATCATCTCGATTGCGGCAGTGTCGCATCGCCGAACCGCGAAACCGAGGCAATGAAGGACGGAAGCGACGCGATCGCCGACTGGGTTTATCTTAATGCGATGATAAATGTCGCGGGCGGGGCAACTTGGGTTTCGCTCCACCACGGCGGCGGTGTCGGCATCGGATATTCCCTACACGCCGGCCAAGTTATAGTTGCCGACGGCACGCCCGAAGCCGCCCGTCGCATAGAACGCGTCCTAACCACCGATCCCGGCATGGGCATCATCCGCCACGCCGACGCGGGATATGAAGAAGCGATAGAATTTGCGGTAAGAAATGATGTGAAGATTCCGATGCTGGGCTAACAAACAGACCGTTGCCGAGCGGAAAAGCCGAGCTTTTCCGCTCCGCTAAGAACTACTCCGGCGGATTGTCTTTTATAAACTTCTCAAACTTCTTCCGATCCGGGTGCTCCGGCCGTTTTTCGAGGAATTTCTTATATTCCGCCGCGGCCAAATTATTCGCCTTTGCAAGTTGGAACAGATGTGCGAGCTGTAGATGAACTTCCGCCATACCAACCGGGTCGAGCCTTATTGCATGATTCAACGCTTGTGCCCCGAGCGTCCCTTGTTTGTTCAGCAAATATGCCTCGCCGAGAGCTTGATAGATCGGAGCGGATTCCGGTTCAAGCGATGCGGCGTGCTTGAGAATCTCGATCGCCGCTTCATATTGTTTCTGAGCGATACGCAGCTTTCCGACGTTCACCCATGCCGGTGTATAGTCCGGATTCTTTTCCAAAGACTTGCGGTAGGCGGCGTCCGCGTTTGCCAGGTCTTTTTGCTCGAAATAAAGGGTGCCGAGATATGCCCAACCGATAAAGTCTGCTTCATCGATCTCGACGACCTGGGTCATTAGTTTTGCGGCATCTTTAAATTTCTTTTCCCGCTCCGCGGCCGATGCCTGCTGATACAGTTCCTTTGTCTTGTCGTTCGGCGGATAGTTAAACTTTGATGAGATTACTGCTCCTGCTGGCGGAACTCTTGGATTCGCAAGGTTTATTTCAAAATCTTCCCTCTGCTGTGCAGTGCCGAAATTCGGAACTACACGCCTCTCGATCTCTGCCCCGTCGAGTTCGATCACAAGATTTCCGCCCTGGCCGCCGCTAACGCGAAAGCAATAAGATCCTGATCGCCCGACGGTGATGCGTTCCGGCGACTGGCCTCGATTTGCATAGATCACGGTCACCTTCGGTAGCTTCGACGAACCGTCGACTCCGGTCAGCCGTATCTTCCCGTAAAGATACGGAGCGCTCAGCCGCGGAGCGTCAAGCGTCGGCATAAATCCGAATTCCCCACAGATATCGTCCGCTTGGGCATGAGCGGTGTTAACGAACAAAAGGGCATGGATAAGGACGATGGTGCTGAAAACAATGTTCTTCATTATCGATTCGATCAGGGGGAGGCGTTACAATGCTGAAAACTAATTCTTACAGGATACGGCCCCAAAATGAAAGATGACACCGCGACAATATTTAACGGTTTTCTCCAACTCCAGAATCTAGACAAGCTCGAGCTGGTAAACGCGATCAACGATTATTTCGATTCGAACGATCGAGAGCCGATCCGCGCAGCCGCGGATAAGCGATTTGCAAAGATCGACCGCTCGGAAAGTAAATTTAGATGTCCGTGCTGCGGACGATGATCAGATCTCGGCCCCATCGCAATATTTCGCGGTGATCTGCCTGAAATGATATCCCATTGCCGCAAGCGTTAGTCCGTGTGCGATGTCGCGCGGATATCGCCTTACCAGCTGATAACAGTATTTCCAAAATGCCATACGTTCGGCGTCTTTCACACCAAGAGTGGCAATTATCTTGTAAAGGGCTTTGAGGTCCGCGACTATGCTTCCCTGCCGCGGTTCGATACGATCGGCGTGAAACCGCGACAGGCAATCAAGAGCTCTGCGGTAATACTCTTTCGAGCTGTAAATGTTTCGCAGAATGTTCTTATAACCTTCCACCAGCCGAGCCCTATCCATCTTCGGGACGAAGTTTATTGAACAGTCCGTGTTGTTTCCCGTGCTTACGTCGAGCAGCCTTCCCTCTTTCTCCAGCCGCCGCCAGAGCTGAGTATCCGGGAGGGCAGCCAAAAGCCCGACCATCGCCAGCGGTATCCCGCTCTCGCGAATAAAATTCACCTGCCGGTCGAATATATCTTCGGGATCACTGTCGAACCCAACGATAAACCCGGCCATAACCTCCATTCCATAGCTCTGGATCTTGTGAATCGATTCGAGCAGATCGCGTCGCGTGTTTTGCCCCTTGTGGGCCTCTTTTAAACTCTCTTCAACCGGTGTCTCGATTCCCAGGAAAACCCTTCTGAACCCCGCATCTTCCATCTGTTGAAGCAGAGCGTCGTCCTCGGCCAAGTTAACGCTTGCCTCTGTTATATAGGAAAAGGGATGATCATTTTCCCGCGACCACGTTATAAGATCGGGCATAAACAAACGAACGTTCTTCTTGTTGCCGATAAAGTTGTCGTCGACAATAAACACCAGGCCCCGCCAGCCTGTCGATTTTAGGGCATCCAATTCGGCCAGCATCTGCTGGTTCGACTTTGTCCGCGGCACCCGGCCATAGATCTCGATGATGTCGCAAAACTCACAGTTAAACGGACATCCGCGCGAATACTGGATGTTCATCGCACTGTAATGTTGCATATTGACGAGCGAAAAATCGGGAACCGGAGTTTCCAGGAGAGACGGCCGTTCTTCGGCCTTGTATATTGTTTTTGCCGTTCCGTGCTCAAGGTCCTTAATAAACTCGGGCAGCGTCGCCTCGGCCTCCCCGATAAAGATATGGTCGGCATCGGGGATCCTTTCGGGACTTGTCGAAACATAAGGGCCGCCGACAACAACCGTCTTGCCCATGGAACGCGCAAGCTCAACAACATGCGCGAGAGATTCATTCTGTACGATCATGGCACTGATAAAGACCATGTCGGCCCATTCCACGTCATCCGGCCATAGCTCCTCGACGTTCAGGTCGACGAGCCGGCGCTCCCAAGATGGGGGTAGCATTCCGGAAACGGTAAGCAGGCCAAGCGGCGGAAAAGCTGCCCTTTTGCCCTCAAACTTCAGCGCGTGCCGGAAACTCCAGTAAGTATCCGGAAATTCGGGATAGACAAGCAGTATTTTCATAATTCCCTAGATTAATCCTCTCGCCTCGCGAGGGCAAGGATTTTCTGGTTCAGCCTGTCGCGGCTCCAACCAATTTCTTCAAAATCTCTCGTTGGGTTATTATCGGTACAAGTTAATTCCGCTCAAATTGTTCCGCCGAGCAACGCACAATGACCAATATATTTGACCTTACAACTCGGCCCGATGCCGGCCTGTTTTTCTCGAGAAATGATCCTAACGACCCCCGGCTTGGCGAGGTCGTTTCAATCGACCCGACGGATTATTCCGCTGCAGAGGTGGTGATCCTCGGCTGTCCACAGGATGAAGGGGTTCGCCGGAACCAGGGCCGTCCCGGGGCGGATGGCGCTCCGACCGCCATACGTCGTGAGTTTTACAAGTTGACGCCGTTCCGCGTGGTAAGGCAAATTTTCGATCTTGGGGATGTCGTGACTGAAGGCTCTCTCGAAGACATCCACGATCGACATTGCCAGATCGTAAAGCAGCTTCTCGCCGACGATAAGCTGCTGATCGTTCTCGGCGGAGGCAACGATATTAGTTATCCTGACGGGCGGGCGATGGCCGAGGCATTCGGGCCCGGAAATTGGATCGCTGTGAGCGTCGATTCACACTTGGATGTCCGAATCGCGGAAAAGCGTAACAGCGGTACGCCCTATCGCCAATTGTTGGACGAAGGTTTGCTCGAGCCGAGGCTTTTTTATCAGGTCGGGTTTCAGTCGCACTTGTGTTCGCCAGTTTACTACGACTATATCCGCAGTCTCGGCGTTCATCGAATAGGTCTTGATCTACTTCGCTCGCGCGAAGCGATCGATACCGAGATCAAGGAACAGATCCGGCAGAACTTTATCAATCACAGTGCCAGTTTCAGTGCCTTCTTTGGATTTGATATCGATGCCGTGCGAGCAAGCGATGCCCCGGCGACTTCGGCCCCTTCGCCGATGGGACTGCGAGCAGAAGAGTTTATACAGCTTGTGCAGTATGCCGCGTCTCTTTCGAACACACGGGTTATTGAATTCTCGGAGGTAAATCCAAATTTCGATGTCGATGACCGGACCGCAAAGCTTGTCGCTTTGGCGATGCACAGATTCTGCTGCGGTTCAGTTCTGTAAACCGAGATGCCCATACTATACGAAGTAAGCGTGAAGATCCCTCCGGAGATCGCAATGGATTTCGAGATTTACATGACCCGCGAGCATATTCCCGCAGTACTTGCCAGCGGTTGTTTCTCCTCCGCTGAATTTGCTCGCCGAGGGGCGGGTGAATATCGTACGGCATATCGAGCAGAGAACCGCGAGGATCTCGACCGCTATCTTGAACGATTTGCCGGCGGCCTCCGGTCTGATTTTGTGAAGCATTTTAATGATGCCGAAGTTTCTCGGGCCGAATTTGAATCGCTGTCGATCCAGTCCCTGGGTGAACATTCGAGGCCGGCGGAACGTTGAATCAATTGTGAAAACCATCTTTTGCCCCGAATGCGGAACCGTGGGCCAGACGCCCGAATCATATTGCCGTTCATGCGGTGTTTGGCTCCCGCCTTTGGGATCCGGCGGGAAGCTTAGTATAAGCCCCGCAGCAAGCCGCGAAGATAAATTGGTAAGGATCCGAACCCTCGAAATGATCAGCGCCGGACTCTCGCTAACGGCGGGAGCGATCGTCTTTACCTATTTATTTACGGGAGCCGATCGCGGCTTATTGTTTCTTGCAGCAGCCGTTTCGATCGTCGTCGCAATATATCAGATAGCCAACATGGTCCTTGGCCACGGCGTGGCGAAGAGCCTGCCCATCGCACCGGATGATCAGCATAGACATGTCGCCCCCGCGCCGGACCTGAAGCTTCCTGCTAAGCAGAACGACGAACTTGCTGCACCGGCGAGCGTAACGGAACATACGACCAGGCAATTAGATCCGGTCCGGATCAAAAAAGAACATCGGTAGATCGCAGAAGGAAATTATTATGCTGAGACTCGCTTGTTTAGGTTTGCTCCTCACATGTGCACTGTCGGCGTTTTCACAGGATCTGAAGGACGTTCCGACGATCCACGTTACCGGCACCGCCGAGATATCGGTACCGCCCGATGCCGCAGTATTTTCTCTTGAGGTAACCAAATTAAATAAGGACCTCGCAATCGCAAAACGCGAGACCGACGAGGCTCTCGCAAGGATCATTGCCCTTACCAAGGAGTATGAGATCCGGCCCGAGCACGTTAGGACCGACCACATCTCTGTCGAGATGAAGTATCAGTACATTCGTGATCTGAAAAATCCGGTCGTAGATGAAGATGGCGACCCGGTCACCGTCAGAACTTTTGTGGGCTATGAAGTAAGCACTACAGTGGTCGTACGATTGACCGACCTAACAAGATTTGAAGAGTTTTTTAGCGCCGTGCTGCTCACCGGACTGACGGAAATCGAGGACGTTGATTTCGTAACCAAGGATATTACCGAGTTGCGTGCTCAAGCCCGCGTTAACGCGATGAAGGCGGCTAAGGAAAAGGCAGACGCAATGGCGAGGGCGATCGGACAGAGCGTCGGCAAAGCAATTTACATTTCAGAGGGTATAACACAACGGCCATTCGCTGCCGGCCTTGCGGCAAATACGTTCGCAGCAGCGGGTTCGGCTTCCGAGCCGGTCGCCACATTCGCTCCCGGTTCGATCAAGGTTACGGCCCAGGTGACCGTAACGTTTGTTCTTAACTGATCTCGGCGATCAAAGCGTCAATATGGTTGACAGTCATATGTGGTTTTGGCATTCTTAGAATTCGCTTTCGAGGCGAGCGTAGGCACTTAGCTCAGTGGTAGAGCACTACCTTGACACGGTAGGGGTCAGCAGTTCAACTCTGCTAGTGCCTACCATTTTTATTTTAAAGTCCTCAATTCCCTGCCGAACTTCCCGCTCGCGGTTTCGTAGTATTATAGAGAGTCAGAATCACTGGGAGAGTAAATATGATCGATATATTGGAAACTCCAAACCATCTGGTCGGGATGAAGATATCGGGCGACCTGATCGGGGCGGATATTGAGAAAGCTAGTGCCGCGCTCGACAAAGCGATCGCCGAGAATGAGCGGGTCTCCATATTTGTAGACGTCGAACCGTCCATGTCCCTCACGTTCGAGGGTATCGTAAAAGATTTCATCGACGGGATCAGTCGGCTGGGCCAGATGCGCCGCATTTACCGGGCGGCCCTGGTTACGGATAAGGGCTGGATGGCGGCCATCGCTCGTATCGAGGGGTTAGTCTTTTCGTCCATAGATGTTCGAGTATTTCCTCCTGCGGAACGGGAAAAGGCTCTGGCATGGGCATCGGAAACGCCTGAACCGCTTCCCAAGCCAGAGGAGCCGACCGCGTCGATCCACGTCATACATACTACGAACGAGAACGTGTTTGCATGGGAAGTGGACGGACGCATTCGCGAAAAAGATATTCAAGATGCCTTTGATGCATTTGAGCCGTTCTTGAAGAAGGATGGAAAGGTGAATGCTCTTGTTCGGATGAGGAATTACAACGGGTTCGACCTTTCGGCAATGCTTGACGATCGACTGCTGAGGGTCAAGTATTCCGCACTTTCAAAGATCGAGAGATACGCGATCGTGGGTGCAAAGCCTTGGATGCGTAATCTCGCAGAGCTTTTCGGAACGGTTATCGGCCCCGAGGTCCGCGTTTTCGAAGAAGGTGAAGAAGACGAGGCATGGGAATGGGTCGGAGCTAGTCAGGCACTTTTGCCGGAATAGCTGCCCGCCGGGTTGCAATTTGCAGCCCGTTTTCTTAGAATTTGAAGGTTAAGTTAACTCGGGGCGCCGTGCTCGGCGCCCCGGTACAATTTTTCGATAAGATGCTTTCGAAGAACTTTGCCGCAGTTATAACTACTACGACGCGCCTCTAACGGCGCGAAAGGCTCCGGTACTTTTTGTATCGGGCATTGGCATAGTCGCTCTTATCGGATCTGATCTTGGTTAGTAGTAGGCACGAACAATTTCGTGATCTTGTAAATAGTCGGACGATCAGCAGCGGCTTTCGAGACGCTGTTTCGGTGCATTAGCGTGTGCCGGATCGAGCAATCTATTTACATTTTATGAGCGATATCAATATCAAATTTGGTGCTGATCAGAGAAGCATCCCTGCTCCGGCCACCGTTGCGGACGCCATCAAGGCGTTTGACCGCGATGCGCTGAAACGTGCCCTCGCTGCTAAGATAAACGGCGAAGAGGTGGACCTCAACAAGCAGATCGATGCGACCGACCATGTCATTTCAATAGAGCCGATCACGGTCGACACCCGCGACGGATTGGAGGTGATCCGCCACTCGACCGCGCATCTATTGGCCGCAGCGGTCCTGGACCTGTTTCCCGGCACAAAGCTTGGTGTGGGCCCCGCTTTGATGGACGACCCACGCTACGGCTTCTATTACGACATAATCGCTCCGCGGAATCTGACCGAGGAAGATCTTCCCGTCATCGAAAAGAAGATGAAGGCGATGGCGAAACAGAACTTGCCGTATCGCCGCGAGGATGTGGAAAAGGCAAAGATCCTTAACATCTTCAAAGAACGCGACGAGCCGCTAAAGCGTGAACTGATCGATGAAAAGGTGGAGGGCTCCGCGAGTGTCTACTACATCGACAACTCGCCGTTCATCGATTTCTGCCTCGGCCCGCACGTGCCGCACACCGGCAAACTCAAGGCCTTCAAGTTGTTGGCACTCTCGGGCGCATATTGGAAAGGCGACGCCAACAATCAGCAGATGCAGCGCATCTACGGGACGGCCTTTGCAACCCAGGAGGAACTCGATGCGTGGGTCAAGCAGCGCGAGGAGGCTGAAAAGCGGGATCATCGCAAACTCGGTAAGCAGCTCGATCTTTTTTCGATCGACGACGATTACGGCCAGGGATTGATACTCTGGCATCCAAAGGGCGGCATTATCCGCAGCGAAATGGAAAAGCTGCTTCGCGACGAGCTTGAAAAGCGCGGTTACAGTTTTGTTTACACTCCGCATATCGCAAAACGCGACCTTTGGTTCACCAGCGGGCACGAGGGCAACTATGCCGATTCGATGTACGCACCGACTAGCATCGAGGATGAGGAATATCGGCTGAAGCCGATGAACTGCCCGTTCCACATCGGGATCTATAAGTCATCGCCGCGGTCCTATCGCGATCTTCCGCAGCGGTATTCTGAAATGGGTACGGTTTATCGGGCCGAACTTTCGGGCACGCTGCACGGGCTGATGCGAGTACGTGGATTTACCGTCGACGACGCTCATCTTTTTGTCCGTCCCGATCAGGTGCCCGCCGAAGTGTCGGACTGTCTAGACTTCGCGATCAAGGTGTTTGAAACGTATGGCTTCGAGAACGTAAAATTCGAGCTGTCCGTGCGGGGTTCAGCCGAGAACAAAGGCTACCTTGGTGCCGACGAGGATTGGGCCAGCGCCGAGGAATCGCTGGCTGCCGCCCTCAAGGAGCGTGAGATCGAGTACGAACGTATCGAGGGCGAGGCTGCATTTTACGGCCCCAAGATAGACATAAAGATCGAGGATGCGATCGGCCGTATCTGGCAGTTGGGAACGATCCAGTTGGACTTTAATCTGCCGGAGCGTTTCGAACTGGAATACACGGCCGAGGACAATCAGAAGCACCGTCCGTATATGATCCACCGGGCGCTTTTCGGATCGATCGAAAGGTTCTTCGGAGTCCTGATCGAACATTATGCCGGTGCGTTCCCCCTGTGGCTCGCTCCGGTGCAGGTCGCCGTCCTGCCGATAACGGACCGTATTAACGATTACGCACTTGAGGTCGCGAATGATCTGAAGAGTGCCGGCTTCAGGGTTGAGACAAATACGCGAAGCGACAAGATCGGAGCCAAGATCAGGGACGCTCAGATGCAAAAGGTCCCGTATATGCTTATACTCGGCGACAAAGAGCGTGAAGAGCGAAAGATCGCCGTTCGCGAAAGAAAACAGGGGGACATCGGCCAGATGTCCATTGAAGAGTTCAAAGAGATGATCACGCAGCAAAAGTTGATGCGTGCGCTCTAAGATCGCATTTAGCAGTAGGAGGTTCATATTCCTAGAAGATTTGGTGGAAGAGGTTATAGGCCGCGTCAGCGCGAGCCGCAACACCGTACGAACGAGCGGATACGCGTTCCTTCGGTGCGGGTCGTAACGGACGACGGCGAGACGCTGGGCGTTATGGATACGCGGGACGCGATCCAGGAAGCCCGCCGACGCGGTGTAGACCTGGTCGAGATCGCCCCGAATGCAAAGCCGCCGGTCTGCAAGATGATCGATTACGGCAAGTTTCAGTATGAGCAAAAGAAAAAGGCTCACGAGGCGAAAAAGAAGCAGGTCACCGTTCAGGTCAAGGAGATCAAGTTTCGCCCGGCGACCGATGAGCATGATTACAGCTATCGGATGAAACATGCTCGCGAATGGCTTGAGGGCGGCGACAAGGTTCGAGCGGCCATCGCCTTTCGCGGCCGTGAGATGACCCACCGCGAGCTGGGGGCAAAGATCCTCGCGAAACTCACGGAGGATCTCGCTGACCTGGCTGATGTCGAGGTGGCGCCGAAGATGGAGGGCTATCAGATGTTCACCATCTATAATCCCAAGAAATCCAAGGCGGCCGACAAGAAAAAGAACGAGAGTAAAGAAAAGTCCGCAAAGGGATCGGACGAAGCCAAGGCCGAGGCAAGTGAATAAAGCGGCCGCAAAGTTTTTAGATAAGCATTTTAGGAGAGTAGGTTATGCCAAAATTAAAGACACACAAGGGTGCCGCGAAGCGGTTCCGCTCGACTGCCTCAGGCAAGTTCAAGCGGGGACATTCGCACGCACGCCACATTCTTACCAAGAAAACGTCGAAGCGTAAACGGAATCTGGACATCGATGCGATCGTCTCGGAAGGCGATCAGAAGCGCGTCGAGAAGATGCTGCCGTACGGACGAGATTAATTATTCTAGTTTTTGATATATCGGATCTTGGATTGGTCTTTGGGTCGTGTTGAATCGGTAATTCCGAATTCCTCATTCCGCAATCCGCATTCGAACGACTGAAGGAGTGAACTTATGCCTAGAGCAAAACGTGGTAACAAGCGTCTTGAGAAACGCAAAAAGATATTAGCCTTAGCTAAGGGCTATCGGGGAACGAAATCGAAGCTGTACCGTTCGGCAAAGGAATCGGTCGAGCGCGGCCTGAACTTCGCATATACGGGCCGTAAGCTGAAAAAGCGCGATTTTCGTAAACTGTGGATCGTCCGCATCAACGCGGCGTGCCGCCTGAACGACATCAAGTATTCGCAGTTCATGCACGGCCTGAATCTGGCCGGAATCGAGCTCGATCGCAAATCCCTTGCAGACCTTGCGGTAAAGCAGCCTGAGACCTTCGCCGCTATCGCCGGCAAGGCGAAAGAGGCTATTGAGAATAAGCCGGCGGCAGCTTAAGCTCCGCCCCGAGCGGATACACAGTGTTTTTCCGCAAGTTCAAATTTGCAGTTACGACCGTTGCGCAAATGCTCGCATTCAGCGCAACGGTCTTTTCATGTAGCGTGGCGCTGGGTTCTGAGGATCCGACGGCCGCAAACTATCGACTTGCGTATCAATATTTTGTAGTCACGGCGGTCGCTATCGGGACCCAGGTCTTTATATACCGCTACTCACACGGCGCCGCCAAATTTATCTTCTGGCCCTCACTCGTTTTGGGACTGGCCTTTTTCCCGCTTGCTATGATGTTTGGGCTTGTAATGGGAGGAACCAATTGCGGCGTGGTGACCGTTTCGGTCGGATATTACTTGATGCTGCTCTTTATTGTGGCTCTGTTAGCCCAATCCGCAGCCTGGTTATTCGGTGATGAGCGATCTGAGGAGTCAAAACTCTCCGAATTATCCATCCTCACAGACCAAGTTCCGACTTTGCCTCCGCAAACTTCTCAACCGCGAGATCCAGATCAGCCCGTGAGTGGGCCGCGGAGACCTGGGTCCTGATCCTCGCCTTTCCTTTCGGGACCACCGGGAACGAGAATGGGATGACGTAAACGCCCTTCTCAAGCAGAGCGTCGGCCATTTTCACCGCAGGCTGTGCGTCTCCGAACATCACCGGCACTATCGGATGCTCGCCGGGAAGCACCTCTAAGCCTATCTCGGTGATCTTTTCCCTGAAATAGCGAGTATTCTCTTTCAGTTTGTCGCGGAGTTCGCCGGAGTTCGTGAGCAGATCGATGGCTGCGATCGACGCCGCGACGATCGGCGGCGCGACGGAATTTGAGAACAGGTACGGCCGCGAACGTTGACGCAGTAGCTCGATCATCTCTTTCTTGCCGCTTGTATAACCGCCGCTCGCACCCCCTAAGGCCTTGCCCAGCGTACCTGTGATGACATCAACGCGGTCCATTACACCGCAATGCTCGTGCGTTCCCCGGCCGCCTTGGCCCATAAACCCCACTGCGTGCGAGTCGTCAACCATCACCATCGCATCATGCTTTTCGGCGAGGTCACATATCGCTTCCAGTTTCGCGATGTAACCGTCCATCGAAAATACGCCGTCGGTTGCGATCATCTTGAAACGGGCCGACTTCGCCTCCTCGAGTTTCGCCTCGAGATCGGCCATGTCGCTGTTCCTATAACGAAACCGCTGGGCCTTGCAGAGCCGGATGCCGTCGATGATGCTGGCATGATTGAGCTCGTCCGAAATAACGGCGTCCTCTTCCCCGAGCAGCGTCTCAAACAGCCCTCCGTTGGCGTCGAAGCAGCTTGTGTAGAGGATCGTGTCCTCCGTGCCGAGAAATTCACTGATCTTGCGCTCAAGCTCTTTGTGAATCGCTTGAGTCCCACAAATGAACCGCACCGACGATAAACCATATCCCCATTCATCCAAAGACTTCCGGGCCGCCTCGACTATCGCCGGGTGATCACTCAACCCGAGATAATTATTGGCGCACATATTGAGGACCTCACGCCCATTAACGTCAATATGCGCATCCTGCGGCCCCTCGATCACACGCTCGTTCTTATACAGACCCGCCTCGCGGATTTCATTGATCGTGCTCTGTAGATGCGCTTTGAAATTTCCGTACATAATCTCTTTTTTAGAACTCGTGCGAATTCGGATCTTGTCTGTTGGAGAAGAATGAAAGTATCTCGACCTGTTGTTCGTTTACGTTGACCCGATAGTACAAAGTGTTGAATCGCAGAATGACGGCTCTTCGAATTCCGTTCGCCTTGGCAGACTCCGGATACATCGACGGGTTTCGGTCGATGTGACTTAACGTTGACTCAATTGCTTTGGCTAAACTTGTGATCTCAGCGTCGGTGAAGTTCAGTTGCAGATATTCAACTGCCTTTTCGAGTTCATCAAGGGCGTGGTCGGTCCAAAGGATCCTATAACCACTTTTCATACTTCGCCCTCGCATCGGAATGAGGTTTTAACACTCCGGCATCGGCTTCGTTGATGCCATTTGCGATCGACTCCTTTTCGGCTTCAGATATCTCGTTCCACCAATCGCTAACGCTTTCGTCCCGAAGTTTCGCGACCTTTTCGATCAACGAAACATCATCGACGACCGATAACCACTGAATTAATTCCAACTTTTTTTCTTGTATATTCGCCGTTGCCATAATCGAATTCTAGCATAACGTGTTTATACAGCCGGCAGAAAAAGTATCGATTGAGGCCAAATCGACGTCGCTAAGATTTGAATCACAAGCGCTTTGTGGAAAGGGTAGGGAACGCCATTCCTCCCAACGCCGCTTTATCTCGTTCAGGGTTTGAGTCCTGCACTCATTCGGCAAGGTCCGCAATTGATCAGATCTCCTCAAAATCCAAAACCACCTTCCCGCAGTTCCCTTCCTTGATCGCCTCGAACCCTTTCTTAAAATCCCTATAGGAGTAACGATGTGTTATAACAGGCGAGATGTCGACGCCGGCGTCTAGGAGGTTCGACATCTGGTACCAGGTCTCGTACATCTGGCGGCCGTAGATGCCTTTGATGGTGATCATGTTGAAGATCACGGTCTTCCAGTCGATAGCGAACTGCTCGCTCGGGATGCCGAGAAAGGCGATCTTGCCGCCGTGGAACATATTCGCGAGCATGTCCTTAAAGGCCGCCGGCACGCCCGACATTTCCATCCCGACGTCAAAGCCCTCCTTCATGCCCAGCTCTTTCTGAACCTCCTTGATCGAGGTCTTGCTCACGTCGACGGCACGCGTCACATGCCCCATCTTTTCGGCGAGCTCTAAGCGAAAGGGGTTTACATCGGTGATCACCAGGTTGCGTGCACCGGCGTGCTTGGCGACCGCCGCGGCCATAATGCCGATGGGCCCCGCGCCGGTGATCAGAACGTCCTCGCCAAATACCTCGAACTCGAGCGCTGTATGTACCGCATTCCCGAATGGGTCGAAGATCGCCGCCACATCCAGATCGATGTCGGGCTTGTGTTTCCATATATTGGTGTATGGCACGGCGATGTACTCGGCAAAACCGCCATCCATATTTACGCCGATTCCCCGCGTTTTCGTACATAATGCACGCTTCCCGGCCATGCAGTTTCGGCAGCGTCCGCAGACGAGATGGCCTTCGACGCTGACGATGTCGCCCGGTTCGAAATCGAGCACGTTTGAGCCAACCTCGACTATCTCGCCGACGAACTCATGACCGATCACGGTCGGCACCTTTATCGTCTCCTGGGCCCACGCGTCCCAGTTATATATGTGCAGGTCCGTCCCGCAAATACCCCCGCGCTTCACGCGGATCAGCACATCGTTGATCCCGATCTCCGGCTCTGGCACATCTTCGATCCACAGGCCCGGCTCGGCCTTGCTTTTTACTATTGCTTTCATTCGGTTATCTGTTTGTAAAAGCAGGATTTTATCAAAGCCGCGGTGTGCTGGCTAATACGCCTGTTGTCCCCCGCCGAGACTCTTGTTAAAATTGCCCGTCGCCGTGATGATCACGGCAAATTCGGTTATCCTTATTGTTTATGTCCGAAGCGAAAGAGAAAGTTGAATCGGCAAAGCTCGCCTTCTCCGAAGACATCGCCAGATTTGAATCGCTCGAGCTAAATGGCTCGGGCCTTGCCGATGCCGAGGGCCTGCTGCGAGAGTTGGGCGAACTGCGTGTTCGGCACACGGGCAAAAAATCGGAACTAGCTCAGTCTAAGAAGCTTATCGGCAAGGTCGCCGGCGAGGAACGCGGCACTTTTGGCCAGCATGTTCAGGCGGTCGAGCGTGATATCACCGCCCGGCTCGAGGCTGCTGAAGCTCGGCTTAGAGAGTTTATCTCACGGGCAAAGATCGAAAGCGAACGGCTCGACGTAACCATTCCGGGACGCCGCCCGCGGACCGGCCATCTTCATCCGATCACCCTGCTCCGGCAAAAGATCGAGGATATCTTTGTGTCGATGGGCTATGCGATCGAGGACGACCGCGAGATCGAGACGGACCATTACAATTTCGACGCGTTGAATATCCCCGAAGGGCACCCGGCCCGCGAATCGCAGGACACGTTCTATACGACGGATGGGTTTGCCCTTAGGTCACAGACCTCGACGGTCCAGATCCGTGCGATGGAACGCCGCGGCGTTCCCATCCGCATTATCGCTCCGGGCAAGGTCTTTCGCCGCGACACCCCGGACATGACGCACGTCCCGATGTTCCACCAGATAGAGGGACTTTGTGTCGACAAGGGCATCACGATGGCCCACCTAAAGGGCACCGTCACCGAATGGCTAAAGCGGTTGTTTGGAGAGGATACGGTAACGCGCTTTCGCCCATCGTACTTCCCTTTCACCGAGCCCTCGGCCGAGTTCGATTTCTCGTGCTTCGTCTGCCACGGCTCCGGCCGCGTAGGCGATGACCGGTGCCGTCCCTGTAAAGGCTCGGGCTGGATCGAGCTGGGCGGTTCAGGAATGGTGCATCCGAATGTGCTCAGATCCGTCGGCGTCGACCCTACGGTCTATTCCGGATTTGCCTTCGGCTTCGGCCTCGAACGCATGGCCGCGCTTCTGTACAACATCGACGACATCCGACACATGTTCGAGAACGATGTGAGATTTTTGGAGCAGTTTAGATAGGGGCAGCGATGGCCGATGGGACCACAATATGCAGTGCTTGTGGGAATTCCATGCTCGTCCGAACGGCGAAACGGTACGATGGAAAATGTATCCCATGCGCGAAGGGTTATCGGGAAGACTTCGAAAAAGCACGGCTGTTCGATGAGGAACTAAAAGCGTCGCGGGAACGAGCCCGATTTCCTTTTCTGGAGGTCGCTATGTGAGCGAGTCGACAATCCAGCTCTCGGTTTCAACTCGCTGCCGATTGCTGAAAAGCTATTCTTCGCTGTTTGTCTCCTTGAAGGAGAAGTTTTCAACGGCGGATTTGAGCAGTATTTTACAAACAGCTCCTCGGACTATTTTGATTATGCGGCAAGAGGACTTGAGAGGATGGGTGACGAATTTGGTGGTGAACTATTGACGAAGGCGAAGCGGCTCCTGTTCGGCGAGAATAGCGTACCAGATCACGAGGAACGCCTCGAGTATTTTGAGACGACAAGGATCCTTGAGGATTCAGGCATACCGGACGTTCTTGACGGGTTGGATGCGGCTTTTCGAAAACACTCCGAAAACGAACTCAGTGAAAGATTGACCAAATTCGCTCTCGACCAGGGGTTTGGGGAAGCAGGCTAATGACGATTACTCCCTCAACAACTAATGAACATCAGCTACAACTGGCTCAAAGATCTTATTGACACCGGTCTCTCGGCAGAGGAGACGGCGGCCGCCCTGACACGCGTCGGCTTGGCTGTTGAAGGCATCCATCCGCACGGGGATGACTTTGTGTTCGACATCGACATCACGTCCAACCGGCCCGATTGCCTTTCGCATTTGGGTGTTGCCCGCGAGCTTTCCGTGATCACAAGATCGCCATTGCGATCTGCCGGTAACGACCGAGGCGATGCGGCCGATCTGGACGCAGTCCCCTACCCGGCCGTACTTGCCCCCGAGATCGTCAAGATCGAAGCCCCCGACCTGTGCCATCGCTTCACCGCACGCATCTTCCGCAACGTCAAGATCGGCCCCTCGCCGGAGTGGCTCGTTAAGCGGCTCGAAGCGGTCGGCGAACGTTCGATAAATAATGTCGCCGACATCACGAACTACGTCATGCTCGAGCTCGGCCAGCCGATGCATGCTTTTGACCTCGATAAGCTTGCCGAGGGACGAATAGTTGTGCGGACGGCCCGTCCGGGCGAGACGATCACCACCCTGGATGAGGTAGAACGTAAGCTCGACGAAACGATGCTCGCCATCTGCGATGCCGAAAAACCTGCCGCAGTCGCCGGCGTAATGGGCGGTATTAATTCTGGAATAACCGAGGAAACGACTCGTGTGTTGCTAGAGGTCGCCTATTTCGACCGTGCCAACATTAGACAGACATCTCGCAAGCTCGGCCTTTCTACCGAAGCGAGCTACCGCTTCGAACGAGGAGTTGATATCGACAATCTCGAGCGAGCATCCGACCGCGCGGCCGAACTGATATGCGAGCTGGCCGGCGGCGAAGCCGGCGACCTTATTGACAATTATCCGCGACGCCGTGAACAGATAACCGTACCGAGTGCGGATATTTCCGCTGCGGTTAAACGTCTCACCGGCTTGGCGGTCCCTGTAGGGGACTGTGATCGCATCCTCGATGCGTTGGGTATAACCAAGCAGCAAGCCGGTTCTACGGTCTATCATTCACCCTCCTGGCGACACGATATCGCCATTGAAGAGGACCTCGTCGAGGAGGTCGCACGGCACGCGGGGTATGAAAATATCGCCGATGAGCTGCCACCTTCGTTTGGAGCCGGTGAATATCAGCCGGGCGAGGGCCGCAAGATGCTCATCCGCCGCCTGCTCGCCGACCAGGGTTTCGACGAGGCTATTTCCTACAGCTTCATCGATACCAAGTTCGACAGGTCGGTAGATCCGGTCGCCGGAATAGTCGACCGCGACCTCGGCGAGCCCTATGTCACCCTAAGGGATTCGGTCATAGAAGGGGCCGTGCGGATGCGGCCTACGCTCATCCCTGGCTTGCTAGAGGCTGTCCGTCAAAATTTCAATTATCAGCGCCGAGACCTGAAGCTTTTCGAGATCGGCAAAGCATTTGCGGCCGTCCATTCCGAGAACGGTCTGCCGCATGAGCGGGAGCTCCTGGCACTGGTAGTAACCGGCGGTGAGGTAGCCGAGGGACGATCCCTTCCGCTTCGCGAGCTCGATTTCTATGACGCCAAAGGCTCCCTGGAATCGGCGCTCGCCGTGATCGGATACGATAATGCCAAGTTCGCTGCCGCTGAGGCCAAACATCTGCGCCCCGGCCAATCGGCCGCTATTCACATTGACGGCGTAGAGATCGGCACCGTTGGCCGCCTTAATGAGGAATTGTCGACCGATTATAAGTTTAGGCAACCTGTATATGTTGCTGAGATCGACCTTCAGGCGCTCCTTGAGACGGAGCCTGAGACGCCTATTTATCGTCCTTTACCGCGGTATCCTGCGGTCGTACGCGACGTATCGTTTCTGGTTAAACGCGAAATGACATTTGCGGCCGTTTGCGACGCGGCACGGTCTGCCGACGTCGAACTTCTTCGCTCCACCGCCTTCGTTGACGTATTTGAGGGTAAAGGTATGGCCGCAGATGAGCGTTCTCTTACCGTCCGATTTAAGTATCGCACCGACGAGCGGACACTTGTCGAGGAAGAGGTCGATCTCGCCCATGCCGACGTTCTCGCAGCGATCGCAAAGCGCCTCGAGGTTTATCCGCGGGCCTAATTCTAAACCGACTTACTTGAAGTTTTGAAAGAAAATTTACATAATCGTTTCCACGAATTTAATCACCACCGGAATAATGGAGACAGCTTGATGAACGGCCTTACGGGAATGGAGAAGTTCTCGCATCTCGAGGATAAGATTTACCTCACGATCGAGTTTGCGAAAAAGATGCGCGAAGAAAATGAGAAGCTCGCCAAGGAGCTTTCGGAGCTTCGCCGCGGGCTTCATTCTCTGGAATCCGAAAAGTCGCGTCTCGAAGAAAAGGTGGGCGATCTGTTGACCGAGCGCGATGCCATTCAGCTAAAGGTCGAGGCAATGCTAGACGCGATGACGACGATCGATTCAGAGGTAGCCGAGGCTGTGGGGAGGGTTCAATGAGCGCCGGCGAACGTCCCAATCCAGAATCCGCCGAACAGACCATTCGGGTCGAGATCTATAATCAGACCTATAGTATTCGTTCCGACGGCGATAATGAATACATTCAGCGTCTCGCCGATTATGTTGACGGCAAGATGCGTGATATTTCATCCGGCACCCTGACCGTCGATTCGCTCAAGGTCGCCATTCTCGCCGCTCTTCACATAGCCGACGAATATCATCAGCTCCAGGACCATCAAAAGCAGATCGATTCCCAGCTCGCCTCTCGCAGCGCGGAATGCACCGAATTGCTCGACCGCGTACTCAAGCACAAAGACCTCGTCCCGCAAGAGCTCGACACCGACCAGTCAATGTAGAAAAAACCGAAAGCGGATTTCGCATTTCGCAATTTCCATCGCCGTTCGCTGAAATGTTATATTGCGAATAGGCGAAGGATCACATCTGCGTGGTTCGTCACCGGACGCAATTATAATTGAGCCAACACTTGAATTGCGGGAGGCTAATGCCTGATTCGGTGCGATCCTCCACAGCGGGGAATCGCCATAGATGAGGGCTCAGATGTCTCGAAAGAGACAGACGGCCACCCACCTGTTTTAACAGGTTCAATTCATGCGTACGAACGGCCAACGCGGATCCCGTCGCCAACCATTTCGAGCTATTTAGCCGGGCAATTCCCGGCTTTTTATTTTATCGTCGAGCGGTTCCCGCTCCAGTTCCTCGCGAATTTCCTCTGCCATCTTCGCTTCTTCCAGGGCAAGCGGGAGCGACTGTGAACGTGCTGAGAGCTTTTTAAGTGCCAGTTCCGAGTCCGCCATTCCCGTACCACGCATAGCGGCCGACTCTATCATCTGCAGCCGCGTCTCAGCCTCGGCCAGCATCTCGCGCGCCTCATCATGGATACGCTGCAGCTTTTCGCCGTCCTTCCTTATCTGCTCGACAAACTTATCCGCGTTGCCCGCGTTGAGCATTTTCACCTTATTCTCTCGGCGGCGGGTGAGCGCGAGTTCCTTTTTCGACGTTTTGATGATCCGAGTGGCGGTGAGACGCGACGCCAGCGTGTCACGATAGGCATCGGCGAGAAGCAGGTCGCCCCTTTCCAGGCCCTTTAGCGTCCGGAGTTCATTGGGCCGAAGTTCTTTCTTGAACCACATTATCTCCTCGGCCTTGATCCCGCTCGCTGCCATCCGCTCGCGAAGCTCATTGGTCCATTTCCCGTACCTTATCCCCAGAAATCCGGAAATGATCAGGCCCTTTACAAAGCCTATTGCGGTGATGATCAGGCCGAGAAACAAGATCGTGGCCGCCGCCGGAGGTGTCGAGCCGAGCAGAAACAAGAGAGCAAATGTGACCGCCAGCGGAAGCACCGTCAGCACCACCGGCGCGCCAAAGGCGGCCATCTTCAAATTGCGGCCGCGGGCAAGGTCAGCTTTGGTCACCTCATATTTTGTCGGCAATTCATTCATTACTAAAGGCTTACTTTACAAACTGCGCAAACTTTATTCAATTCTCAGGCATCACAAGCTTTAAGATACGTAAGGTATATACTATGATTGCGGCATTCACCCGCGAGGAGAAAGATGCTATGAGAAGATTCTCGCAATTATACGTTTTACTGTTCCTGGCCGCCGGGCCGTTCTTGTTTTCCCTTGAGACGCAAGCACAAAAGCCGACGCCTTCGCCGAGAGTGCGGACCGTTTCGATCCCCGTTTCCATATACACGAAAGAAGAGTTGCGGGCAGGCCGCACCGAGGAGCTGCTGCAGGTCGATGTCCTTACGGTGACAGAAAACGGCCAGCCGAAGAAGGTTCTCTCCGTCCGGAGTGTTGAAGATGCTCCGCTAGCGGTGGCTATACTGATACAGGACGACCTGGCTGGAAACTTTAATCTTCAGCTTACCGACATTCGCGAGTTTATACGGGGGCTTCCGGAGGGCTCCCGCGTGATGGTGGGCTATCTTCGCAGCGGTTCGATGGAGACGCGCCAGCGCTTTACCACCGATCGCGACCGTGCCGCACGTGCGCTGCGCATCGTTGCTTCAAGTTCGGCGGTTTCGCCGCGGAATCCCTATGACGGCGTGCGGGATGCGCTCGAAAGATTTGACGCTCTGCCGGCGGGGCGACGTGCGATCCTGCTGGTATCGGACGGTTTGGACACCTCGCAGGAAATTGCCGGAGCTACCCCCTCTCAAAGCACCGATCTTGAACGCGCGGTGCAGAACGCTCAACGAAAAGGGGTAGCTGTTTTCTCGTTTTATTCCCCAACCGTGATAACCGAACGCGGGGGTTCCCAGCGTATCCTATTCGGTCAAAGCTCGCTGCAAAAACTTTCGGATGAGACCGGCGGCCGAGCATTCTTTTCCGGCAGTTCGGCACCGGTAAGCTTCCGGCCGTTTCTTAGGGACCTTAATCTCTTACTGACTCGGCAGTTCTTCCTTACCTATCTCTCGGAAAATATGAAGCGCGGATATTATCGCGTTGAGGTTAAGAGCAGCAATCCGGCAGTTAAGATCGAGCACCCGCGGGGATACTACTACCGCTAAGGTAAACTAGGACACTTGACGTCTGCAGACCGGGCAGATCGCGACCTCTTCCTTTAACAGAAGCCCGATCCAGAAGAAAACTACCGTAAATACGAGCAGGAGGCCAAAGGTTATCCACCCCGCGGTCGAAATGCGCCGTTCGATCTGCGGCAAATAATGCGTGCCGCAGAACGGGCAGCGGTAATTCCCCGTCATGTCCTGAGGCCCGTGGTAGCCGACGCGGTCCAGCGGCCCGGCCTGACCGGGATAGAACGGCGCCGGCTGCTGCCGCTGTTCAAGTTTCGGCGGCGCCTGCGGCGCACGGGCCTCGCTGCGGGTCTGATATTCGTCTGTCTTCCAGGAATACGGCCGCGGAGGGCTGAAATCGTAGTTTTCAGGCCGGCGGACGGGCATACGCTGGCCGCAGAACCGGCAATATTGGCTCTCGTCTGAGTTCGACTGTCCGCAATGGGCACACTGGATCATAAAAGGTGCAGAGTCTACGGCGAGGTCCATAAACTCAATAACGCATAATACTACCGAAAGGTTCGGAAATCGAAGAGAGTATCAGTCAAACCGCACACGCTCTCCGCTATTGATAGCGTGATAAACGGATTCGACCAGTTCGACCGAACGGTACCCGTCATCCGCTGTCACTGGCGGCTCTTTCCCTTCAATTATCGCATCGATGAACGCCGAGTCTTCCTGGACATAGCCCCAACGTTCTTCTTTTTCGACCATGTGGAACGAATGGGTCTCGAAATTCGGATCCATCCCTCGCGAATCCAGCAGCCGTTCCATCTCCTCGGTCATCAACGTTCTGTGATGGCAAAACACCTCGATGCGTTCGAAGGGAAAATGCCAGCTGGCGTCAGATGAGGACGCGAATGTGCAGTGAAAGCCATTCTTAAACTTGAATATTATGGAGAACTCGTCAAGTTCCGGGTACTCATGCTGAGAACCGTATGCAACAAGCTCCTCTATCTCCCCGAATTGATAACGTACCATATCGAAAAGGTGAATGGTTGTTTCGTAAAGAAAGCCGCCCGTTACATTTACGTCGCCCGTCCACACGGGATTCTTGAGCTCGCCCCGGTTCATCTTGATATGGGCCGAATGGGGTGTGTCCTCGGATAGCAGATCGCGCAATGTCGAATATACCGGGGCAAACCGCCGGTTGTGGCCCACCTGAAAAACTCCGCCGCCGGCGTTTGCCGCATCGCGAAGCTCCCGCGCGTCCTCGATCCCGATCGAAAACGGTTTCTCGCAGAAGACATGGCGCCCTGCGGCGATAGCATCTAGAGCAACTTCCTTATGCGTTTTGTTGGGACTGCAAACCAGCACCGCGTCGCAGTTGTCTATTAACTCCTCACGCGAGGAACACACCCGCCCGCCGAGAGTTTTCGCCGTGCGTTCGGCCCTTTCGGGCACGATATCGTAAAGCGCCGCCACCTCAGCCCGCTCATCGCGTGAATATATCCGCCCGTGAACGTTACCGATGTAGCCCGTTCCAACAATTCCGATCCTTACGTTGTCCATTTGCACCTTCAGCGGCTCGATGCCCCCAATTCCCTACCCTAAACCCAACGCCTTTTCCGCCGCAGCCTTAGCCTCCTTTGAAACCTGATAGGGATCGCGCTGCCAATACTCCGGCCGGAATATCTCGATGCTCGCCGGCCCCTTGTAACCTATACGGTCAAGCGTTTCCTTCATCTCTTTGATAGGCAAGATGCCGTGTCCAGGATAGAGTCGCTTGGAATCGTTAAGCTCACTTATGGGCAGGTCTTCGGCATCGTTGACATGAAAGATGAAAAGCTTCTCAGGGTCGAGATTCTCGAGCGCCTCGAATGTCGAACCGCCCGCATAGAAATGATAGGTGTCGATCACGTTCCCGACGCTGTCGCGGCCGACCTGGTTCACTATGCGGCTGCCGAGATCGAGCGTGGTTACGGAATTCCCCTCCTCGCCCAGGAATTCGAATCCCAGCTTTATACCGTGCTTTTCGCAGATATCGGCGAGCTCGTTGAGAACCCGGACCGATTCGCTGATGATCTCGTCCTCGCTTTTCGGCCCCTGCCGCAGCGCTCCCGGAACCGACAACACGTACGGACAATCTATTTCCGCGGAGATCTGAGAAAGCTTTTCGCACTCAGCCTTTATCGCCGCGTAATCCTCCGGCGTTCGCCAGGTAATGTGCTCGAGCGTGTTGATCGAGAGCACTTCGACCCCTGTATCGTCCAAAAGGGCCTTAAGGTCCTCGACGGTGTGCGCTTCGAGGTAATCGTAGAGCTTATTTGACCGCAGCTCGACCAGGTCAAAGCCGGCTGCGGCCGCCGCCCTTATATCTGTTTCGAGATCGGCGGTCATCGTGGTCGCACCGTTTATGGAAAGTCGCATAAAATTCTGAGTCGCCCCGTCGCAGAGCAAATTGAGATTCTAACATTCGCGGGCCTCAAACCGCCATCTTAGCCTTCGCACCACCGGGCCGCCGCTATATCGCCCGTACAACTGCTTCCGTTGCCCATGCGTCCAATAATCGGTTAGAATTTAGGTAATTTGTAGCCGCTCTCCGCCCGCAGTTGTAACAACACCGAAATTATTATGTTCAAGATCCTGTCCGCCATCATTCTTGCCGCCGTATTTGCGATACCGGTCGTCTGCCAGTCGTCTGACGCTGCCTTGCGCAGAATTATTGAGGCCGATAACGCCGAGAAGATCCGCACGGGCAGCCTTCCCGAGCTGAGCGCCGCTGAGCATCTTGCCCGCGCCGAGACCTATATGGCAAACCGGCTATTCCCGGAGGCTCGTGCGCACTGGGCGGTGGTCATGGAGAAATACCCGACGCACGCGGACATTCCCAAAGCGCTCTTCGGTACTGCCCGTTCCTATATGTGGGAACGCGAATACCTGACCGCCGTGGAGTGGTTCGACAAATTAACGAAGGATCATCTGAACACGAAAGACGGGCGCGAGGGGCTCGCATTCAAAGGCGCGAGCTACGTTCGCGCGGGCAAGAATCTCGAGGCCGCACGCACCTATGAGCAATACACGGTGATGTTTCCCGAGGGCGAAAAGATCGAGAGCGCGCACCTTAACATCATCGACGCTTACCGCGAGGCCGGTGAGTATGACAAGGCCAACGCCTGGGTAGACATTACGAACAGAAAGTTTCCCGGCAAGCCGACGATGGCGAACGCCGTTCAGGCCCGTATTCGAATGGAGATTTATCGCGGGCAATGGGACGCCGCCGTCAGGGCCGCGGATTCCCTTTTGAGCTTTGGGAATTTCCGCGGTTCGATGACGTCTGCCGACGAGATCAAATATCTCAAAGCCTATGCACTCGAAAAGGCCGGCAAACGTGCTGCGGCCGATGAAATTTACAACTCGATCCCCAACACGATCACTTCATATTACGGCGGGCTGGCCGCACAGCGCAGTTCGGGGCCTGAGGTCCGCACGATCGCGAGCGTTTCGCCCCGGCTATATACCGAATACCCCGTGCAATTCCGCTCGCAGGTGATAGAGCATGCCGTAAAGAACAACATCGACCCGCGTTTTGTGCTGGCCATTATGAAACAGGAGAGCGCCTTTCGCCCCCGTGCGAAATCTCCGGCCGGCGCCCGCGGTTTGATCCAGCTTGTCTTCGACACGGCGATCAAATATAAGGACGAGGCGGGTTACCCCAACCTAAAACCGGACGATCTTTACATCCCCGAGACCAATATTGCCATCGGTTCGATCTATATCCGTACCATCAAGGACGAATTCGGCGGCCTTTACGAGGCGATCGCCGCCAGCTATAACGCGGGCGAGGATAACGCGGCCCGCTGGCTGGATCGAACGAAGCCAAAGGAGCCCGGCATCTTCGCATCCGAGGTCGGCTTTGGCGAAACCAAGAACTACGTATACAAGGTGATGAACAACTACCGCGATTACCGCGAACTCTACGATAAAAATCTCACCCGGCGGTAGGAAGTCGTAGATGATAGTGGATAAGTGATAGTTGATAGATAAAGATCTGCCGGGGACCGTGGTCTACCGGTAGATCGGACGTTCGCGGAAGGGGGCTTGGGCCCCCTTTTTCGTCTTTCGGATCTTATTAGCCCCGGGCTTCAGCCCGGGGTTCAGGTCCCAACACCAACCAAGGCGGGCTTTAGCCCGCCAATCGCCCGTTGGCGACTGGAATATATCCGCCTCGGGCCAAATCGGGGCCACTTATCACCTATCATTTATCACCTATCACTTATTTCGGAGAGAACAATTCCGCCGATCATACGAGCCGGGGCCTTTTAAATCAGCGCCCTTCCTAACGACCAACTTCCCATCATCATACCTCCCCTCCCCGGGCCTGGGCCTGCCCGACCTGCGAACTATACCCACGTTTTCCTCACCGAATACTTTGTCGTATGATTCCACATCTCCGGGTGTTTACGCGTCTTTATCGGTATGGAACATAAAGTCCAGCTCGGGCTTCGTGAAAATGCCGGACAGTTTACGCTGCTCGTCATCGCGAATGCGTTTGTCGGCGGGATGGTGGGCCTTGAGCGCAGCATCTTGCCGCAGATCGCCGAGGGCGAGTTCGGAATCGCCGCCCGCACGGCCATTCTTTCCTTTATCGTCGTCTTCGGTGTCACAAAGGCGATAACGAATTACTACGCCGGGGCTCTTTCCAATCGCATCGGGCGGCGAAACCTGCTGATTGTAGGCTGGGCCCTGGCCCTGCCGGTACCTTTCCTGCTGATGTGGGCGCCGACGTGGAATTGGGTCGTCGCGACCAACGTTTTGCTCGGCATACATCAGGGATTTGCGTGGTCGACGACCGTGGTGATGAAGATAGACCTGGTCGGCGAACGCAATCGCGGACTCGCAATGGGCCTGAACGAGTTTGCCGGATACATTTCCGTCGCTTTCGTGGCATTTTTTACCGGATGGGTGGCGGCGGAGTACGGTCTGCGGCCATATCCTTTTTATATCGGCGTTGTTCTCGCGGTTGCCGGACTGCTGACGACCGTTCTTTTTATCAAAGACACCCGCCACCATGTCGCGGCCGAGGCCGCAGGCCATGCGGTTCGCCGTCTTAAGAGCATCTTTTGGGACACGACGTGGCGCGACCGCGTGCTCGGTTCCGTAACCCAGGCGGGCCTGGTCAACAACCTGAACGACGGGATGATGTGGGGCCTTTTCCCGATACTGATGGCCGTACGCGGGTACGGCATCGCGGAGATCGGTATAGTGACGGGGGTTTATCCGGCGGTTTGGGGGATGGGCCAACTCGTTACCGGCAAGATGGCCGACCATTTCAACAAGCGCCACATTCTGGTCGTCGGGATGCTGCTGCAGGGGGCTGCGCTATTTTCATTTCCCTTCGTGGATTCCCTCACAGCTCTGATCGCTCTTGCTGCGGTTCTCGGCTGGGGGACCGCGATGGTGTATCCCACGTTCCTGGCGACCATCGCCGAAAACACACACCCCACCGACCGGGCCGCAAGCCTCGGCGTCTTTCGCCTTTGGCGCGATCTTGGGTACGCCGTCGGCGCGATACTTACCGGGATCATCGCCGACACGCTGGGAATGGCGACATCCGTTTTCGTAGTGGCGGCCCTTACCACCTTTTCCGCCGGAGTGATCTTTGTACGGATGCGGACCGGGCCTTCGCCGCCGCTGGGGTGACCAGCCGCTGCCGAAGCCTGGGCGTTTGATGACGGAAATTACGCGCATTCCCACACGGCCGGCCCCCTACTCGCAAACGATCTAAATGCGTCCGACGCTTACGCCGTACATATTCCCCATATACCTTGACTGGGGTATATAAAAGGAGTATTAATTTAGCCGTTGGTCACCTGCAATATGGCTAAGCTACCCGGTTCTGAGCGCGAGGAACCACCGGCCCCCGAAAGCGGGCGCGGTAATGAAGGCCGCGGTCCCGAGTTCTCCCGCGTCACCGAATTTCACTTCAATCTTATGATGCTGGACCCGAACCTCACGCCTGAAGAGCTAGAGATCGTTGACCGGGCCGCCAGGGAATGGTGCTCTTCGAACAACTGCGAATGCGAGGCCGAGGCCACCGAGCACGGATTCCTCATTCGCCTGCGGCATTGCGAGCCTGATGGTACCGTATTTTTGAATCGCCTATCTGATGCCCTCCGCCGCGACGCATTTTCGCAGATCGGCAAAGGCTTCGTCCCTGCCTGAGCTGTACGCGGGGCCCGTTGCGGCGCATCTGCTTTCAATTTTAAGTTCTCGATTCCAAAACACCGTCCCCGCCGGAGCGTTTGTGCACTCGGCGGGGGCCGTGTTTGTTTTGTTATTTAATTGTAGGGAGCCTGAAGGCGGGATCTGTGGAAATTTATGATTGCCGTTGGGAATGAGACTTTGAGAGTTCTTTCACCTGTGCTTGGGGTCTGGCTCGTCGGTGTGCGAGAGAATCGCTTTTGCCTTGCAATGAGGCGTTGAGAGACTTGGGCAGCGGCGGCTAGATCGGTTTCCTTTGTTCCTCGATTCGGGATCCGTCAAGTGGAGGGCCTTACGGGTTGGTTATCACGGTGATGACCGAAGAATATTGCCCGACGGGCTCGTTCTTTTTCAGCAGCCGTGCCCGGTAGAGCACTCGTTCGGGATGTGCCTTCAGGTTATCCGGCAGCGAAACCACAGTCCTCGCTGTCGTAAACTCTCCGGCAACAGACCAGCCTTCGACGTTCGGCAGTTTATATTCCACCCGAACGGCGTCCATGCCCATCTTGCTGCACTTGAACTGCATCTTGCCGTCCGGCATCGGAACGGCCGTGATGGTCGGCGTGATCAGCATCGGATCGGGCGGCGGAGGCGTCGGCTTTTCTATGCCGAGCAGCTCGCCGATCTGCGGCGTATAGCCCGGGGCCACGCGTATGCGCTTTACAAGCACCT
>JAEWBM010000045.1 GCA_023391155.1 Acidobacteriota bacterium | reverse complement strand
CTTTTCAGGGTCGATGCCCTTAGCTTCTGTCAATTGCTGGTTTGCCATAACACTTACCTCGGCCTCCGTTTCAATATCCCGCCACGGCTATACCATCTGGCACTCTGCCGGTCTCGACTCGGCCCGTGACCTCGCCTTTTTCGAGATCTATCCTCAATACAATGTCGGGGTCGCCCGCGCTCACGAATGCGGTACGCCCGTCGCGTGAAAAGGTGATACCCATCGGCACGCTCTCAAGCTTTATCCGGCGCACCTCTTTTCGCGTCGCTGCTTCAACGATGACGATCTCCCTGGTCGGGAGGATCGTATTTACCACCCACTTGCCGTCGGGTGTGAAGCGCACCCGGTAAGGACGCCCGCCGATCTGCACCTTCTCAATAAACTTGTGTGCCGCCGTGTCCACGATATCGATCGCACCCTCGGCGTTCAGCCCCGTCCAGATCTCCTTTCCGTCCGGCGACATATCGATCGCCTCGGGCTGTTTGCCCACCGGTATCTGAATCACTCGGGAGCCGGCCGGCGGGGCCGCCGTGAGCTCAAATGCCGTCACATTGTCTGAACCGATATTTGCAGTATAGAACCGCTTTTCATCGTTTGTCCCGACGATCATGTGCGACCCATTCTGTCCCGTTCCCATCACCCAATCGACCTTGTCCTTTGCCGGGTCATATCGAGCGATCGCGCGGTTCGTCTCGGCGGTGAAATATATTCGCCCCCCGATCATCTGCAGCCCGTGCGGCCTCATCAGCGGCAGCAGGTCGACCCGCCGCGGCTCTTTCATCGTCTCGAGATCGATGACCGAAAGCGACGATCCCGGCATCTGAGCTCCATAATTGGCGACATAGGCGGTTTTGCCGTCCGCCGAAAGAACGACCTCGTGCGGCCCGTCGCCAACCGCGACACGTCCCGTCACCTTCATCGTCGCGGGGTCGACCGTCACCATGTCGTTGTCCGTTTTGTTCAGGACGACGAGCACCGGCTTTTGCCCGATCGCGATGATATAGCCCTTGAAGACAAAGATTATTCCCAACGTGACAAAAACCGCGGCCCTGATTAGCTGTCTTTTCATATTTTCCTCGCGTTGATCTACGGACAACGAATTTATAAAGAAAGATCCGATCTTCGAACAAAAATGTGACGAACGGTTTGGAGGAGTGATAAATGAGGAGTGACGAGGGATGAGTGATCCGGCCGTGAGCGGGTCATTGCCGCTCGAACATCTCGAGAAATCGGTCGCGATAGTTGCGGCTCAGCGACAGTTCCGCACCGTTTTTCAGGATGACCGAATAGTCTCCGCTGAACATCGGGTGCAGTTCTTTTATCCGGTCTATATTAACGATCGTCGACCGGTGGATGCGCAGAAACTTGTCCGGGTCCAGCTTTGCCTCGATCGAGTTCATCGTCTCTCGGATCATATGGGCCTCGCGTCCGATGTGGAGCTTCAGATAGTTTCCCGCGGCTTCGATCCAGTCGATCTCGTCGGTCTTCAAAAAGTAGACCCGCCCGACCGTCTTAACGACCAGCCGGTCCAGATACTTTCGCTCGGTACGCAGATCGCTCAGCAGCGATTCTAGCCGCTCATCGAGCTCCCCGCGCTGTCGGTGCCTGATCTGCTGCTTTGCGCGCTCGACGGCGCTCGCAAGCCGCTCCCGCGTGAAAGGTTTAAGCAGATAATCGAGAGCGTGCACTTCAAACGCCTGCAGCGCATATTGGTCATACGCGGTTACAAAGATCACCGTCGGCATCTCACTGCTCTTGAGTTTGCCGATCGCGTCAAACCCGGTCATCTCCGGCATTTGAATGTCCATGAACACTAGGTCCGGCGCATCCTTCCTGATCGCCTCGACAGCGTCCTTTCCGTTCCCGCATTCACCGATCACCTCGACCTCAGAATGTTCGGTCAGAAATCGGCGCAGCCGTGCACGGGCCAGCGGCTCGTCATCAACGATCAGCGTTCGGATGTTCATTTCCCGCCGTTCCCCTCCGCCTCACGGAACGGTATGTCGAGTTCCACGGTCACGCCGTTGCCGTTCGACGAGAATTCGAACCTGTGGCGATCGCCGTAGAGATGCTTCAGCCGCCGCCGGGTGTTCGATAGCCCAACGCCTTCGCGCATCGAACCGTCGCCCGTCGCCAGCGTCCCGATGCCGTCGTCCTTCACCCGGATCCGCAGCTCGCCATTGTTTCGGACGGCACTTACCGCGATTGAGCCTCCGCCGGCCCGCGGCCCGATCCCGTGCTTGATAGCGTTCTCGACGAGCGGCTGCAGGATCATGTTCGGCACGCTTGCATCCAGTGCTTCATCCGCGATGTCCATATGGACCTTGAGCCGATCGTCAAAACGCATCTGTTCGATCTCGACGTACTTCCTTAAAAATTCAAGCTCGCGTTTTAGCGAGACCTCCTGCACCTCGAGATTCTCAAACGAAAGACGCAGCAGATCGCTCAAATCCGTAAGCATTCGGTCGGCAGCCTCCGGGTCGCGATGCGTTAGTTCCGAGATCGCGTTGAGCGTATTGAACAAAAAATGCGGGTGAAGCTGCATCTTCAACACCTGAAGCCGCGACTGTGCAAGCCTCGCCTCAAGCTGCGATGTCGCAAGTTCCCGCTGCCGATATTTCTGATAATAACTATACGCCGACCAGATCCCGACCACGCCCCAATAGATCAGGATGCTCAGGTGAAGATTGATGAAGAGAAAGAATTGATACGCCTCGCCAAATGTCACAAAGTTCCGCCCCGGCGGATATCCCAGCCTCGTCAGCAGAAACGCATCGGCCGCCTGCACGATCAATGCGATAACCACACTGCTCACGATGTGCACCGGCACCGACCGCTTCCACTTGCCTTCGTCAAAAGTGTACCGCCTTGCAAGAAAGAGGATCGCCGGGCTCATAGCGAACCAAATATAGCCCGACACCATTTGCCACGAGAGTATCTGCCAGAACGGCACCGGATTGCGTGAGAATTGGTTTTGAAGCGCGAATTGGCTGGCAAAGAAAAATCCGAACAGCGTCCATACCGCCCAGATCCCGGCCCATTTTATTAGCCGGCGGTGCTTTTCTCGGGAAGGTTCCATTGCACTGCTAGATTCCGACAAAACCTGCCGGGTGGCAAGCGTCGCGTGACGAGGCGTCGCTTCACGGGGATGAAGCGTTTCTTGCCGCAGCCGGCTGCTCCTCTTTGAGCCGTTCCTCGAGCAGCCGTGTTGAGACCGTCAGGAAATCCTGTGCAGTTAATATACCGACCAGTTTGCCGCCCGAGACCACCGGCAGGCATCCGATGTTTCGCTCACGCATCAGATAAAGCGCCTCGAGCGTCGGAGTCTCCGGTTCGATCGTTATCAGGTCCGTCTTCATCATCTCGCCCACGATCAATTCGCCCTGCGCCCGGAAATTCTCGTCTGCTATGAACGCAAGCAGGTCCCGGTGCGAGATCAACCCTACCAGTTCGCCGTCGTCGTTCTCGACCGGCACGTGCCTCACATGCTTCCATTCCATCAGGCTTGCAGCAAGGTCAAGCACATCCGTAGGCCGCACGGTAAACAGGTCTCGCGACATAAATTGTTCCACTGTCCGGTAATTGTCCACCCAATCACTCCTCTCCTCGATCTTCGCCAGCGGCCACTGATGGACAGGCTCGCCCGTCTTTTGATGCTCGAGCATCGCATGGGTAAGGGCACGCATCCGCACGTTCGTCTTAGCAAGTTTGTCCATTGATGCAAGCGAATCGAGCATCCATTTGGAACCGGTCGCCTGCCGCCGCACCCGCTCTTCGAGCACATTAAGGTAACGGTCCGAGTCATTTTGATCTATCCCCGCCGCGGCAAGCCCCTCGCGCGCCTGCGGCAGCAGCTCTTTTAGGATCAGCTCGTGTGCCGGCATCTCACTGCCGCCAAGCCAACATAGCTGAGACCGCAGCCCATGCCGCGCCGCGCTGAAAAAGTTCGATTTCGCATCGTCGAAATTCAACTTGCCCCGCACATCGCCGTGCCTTTGCGGCAGACAGTGCATCAGCCCGATCAGAAACGCCGCATTCGCCATTTGGTCCAGTATCGACGGCCCCGCCGGCAGATAGCGGGCCTCGATCCTTAGCCCCGGCTTCCCGTCCATTATCCCGTAGCACGCACGGTTCCAACGCCACACGGTCCCGTTATGCATACGCCACGCATCGAGCTTAGGAACGCCGCCGGCCGCCAACGTAGCGAGCGAATTCTCCTCAAGCTCGCGGGTAAGAATGATCCGAAATCTAGCCACGTCTTCGTGAAAAACATCGAGGATCGAATTATCCAGCCACCCACGGCCGAACGTCACGCGTGCCGGCCGGTTTCGCTCGTGCTGAGTCGGCGACCTCTCATCCACGGCGTGTTGAAACAGTGCCAGGCGCGTCTCGTGCCACAGTCGGTGACCCAACAGCAAAGGCGAATTCACCGCCGAGGCGAGCACCGGTGCCGTTATCGCCTGGGCCCAGTTATATGCATCCGTAAACTCCTCGATCGGCACCTGCAGATGCACCTGAAAGCTGGTGTTGCAAAATTCGATAAAGGTGTCGGCCAGGTGCAGGCGCAACTCATCAAGCCCCTTGATGTGAACGATGCGGTCATGGCCGTGGAGCGCCGTCAGGATGCGGTTGAGTTCCGTATATCTGGGGCCGGGCGTGAGGTTTCGTTCCACCAGATCTGATTTTTGTATCGTCGGCAGTATTCCGCAGAGCAATGCGTCACCGAAAAACCCTGCCATGGTCTGCCGCACGATCAGGAGCACATCCTCAAGCTCGTGCTCCATTTCCCTAAGGGCCTTGCCGCCCAACTCTCTCGGTGTAAGGTTGGCCTCTAGATTGAATTTACCGATCTCGGTCGTGAGACGCTTGTCCCCCGCAGCCTCCATCACCTCGACCGCAAGCGGTGCCGGGTGCATCGATGAATCGATCAGGAAGATCTCCTGCTCGGCTCCTATTCGGCGCGCATCGGCCTCCATGCTGCCTGTCGACAGCATCTTTTCCAGTGCATGTAGATCATTTAAAACGGCGCGGGTAAAGGAGCGCAGGTTGGATGCATCTGATCCTGGGGCAACTCGCTTTTCACCCATAAAGGCGGTAGCCCTAGCATACACCCCTTTTGCCGGATTCGGAAAGCTTTATTTCCCCCGCTCCACGAAGGGCCCCTTCCGGTCGTACTTTCGTCGGCTCACCACCAGCCGGTCCTCTGACCACCTGAGCTTTCTAAATCCCAACAGGTGAAAGATCTGGAGCGGAAAGAATCTTGCGATGCTCGTGTCGATCTCAAGAATGTCGAAACGCTTCTCGCTTCGCCTCACGCCGGGCAGGATCGGCATCAGGTCCCCGATCCTTAGCCTCCGCAGCACGCCGGAGAGCCATATCCAAAACCCTGCCACCTCACGTGCCAGGAAGAATCCGTCCTCCCCTAGCTTTTGGTAAAGCGGCATCATCACCATTCCCGACTCGACCGCTTTTACATCCAGGCCGTTCTGCGTCGCCAGCACCTGCCCCTTCTTAACAGGATCAAAATTCTCAAAACCGGGCCGCATCTCGAAATCGTCGCCCTCGTCTATCGGCTGGCGGTACCGCACCTCGACTATCCGACGCCGCCCCGTCGCCCGCCCTAAGGCCTCTTCTGCCTCAGCAACGTCGATCGCGGACCGATCGGCGATGCCCGAGTGTACCAGCGCCAGCTTCACCAGCGCGGCGTGCGTCTCCACGGTTGACTCGGCATAATGCTGCCCGCCTTCAAAACCGAGGGTGACAACCCCCATGTTGTTCAGATATTCAAGCAAGGTGCCCTCGAGCTGTTCCTCTATGCCGAGCAGCACCGTGATCGGAAACTTCTGAGCGAACGCTCGATTTCGCAGTGTGTCGCCTACCGTCGCGAAAGGAACGCCCTCGGCCGATGTCGAGTGCAGGTCGAGAGCATAGACCTCGTCGCGAGCCGACTCCAGCAGCGGCAGCAATATCTCCAGTAGCTCTGCTTGCTCCTTGTCTTCCGATAGTTGCGGCGGTATCGCCGTATCGGGCAGATTTCGCACCACGTTCTCGGGGGTCCAGTGCCTGTTGAGGTCCGCGTCGATGAACCGAACTCCCGCCGCGAGCGCCCGCACGTTCCCCGCCAGGAAATAGACACGGCCCTGCAGCTCCACGGGCGTCGCATCGAGGTCCGCACCGACCCGCCGCAGTGCTTCTGCTCCCGCCGCTTCGTTTCCGTGCAGGCTTCCGAAAACGATCAGCGTCGGCCCGGTCTCCTCCCCTCCAAGGCTTGCGATCACATGCGTTCCTGTTTCGTTCCGGTCGTTCGGCATCGTCTGATATACTTGCGTGCATTGTCGAGTTTTATCCCGTCCTATGCAACCGAAGCCACGCGAAGATGAACTTACCGGAACGGTAAAGGGCCCGGGCAAGCTTCCGCACGAATACCTTTTCATCGCCCGTGATATCTCGCGGGCACGCATCGGTGAATTCGTCTTTTTTGAAGCCGCCGTCACCGGCGAACAGCGTCGCATTGTCGGCACCGTCACCTCGCACAAGCTCGTCCGCTCTTTGCCCGATGCTTTCCTGGCGGAGCCCGGCGTGTCGCCAGCGTCGGTCGCTTCGATGATCGGGCTCCGGTCGGACGATACCGAGCTCTACGAGATCTCGGTCGAAGTGATCGGTTACTTCAGCCGCGAGCTCGGAGATTTCGTCAACCCCCGCATTCCTCCCGAACCCGGCGATCCCGTGTTTCTCGCGGGCAGCGAAACTCTCGCTCAGATGTTAAGCACCCGCCAGCCCGGCGAGGCAGGCTCGGCCCACCTAGGCAGCCTCCTTACTCGCGAGCCCGGCGAGGTGCCCGTTGCGGTGTCTGTAAAGGACGTCGTCTCGACACATCTCGCCATCCTGGCTTCGACGGGGTCGGGCAAATCCTACACGGCCGGCGTCCTCATCGAGGAACTGATGCAGCCCTACAACCGCGCGGCGGTGCTCATCATCGATCCGCATGGTGAATATCACACGCTTTCATCGATTCAAGGCAGCGAGCATTTCACCGGCACCGACGGCTATCGGCCCGAGGTCCGCATCTTTACCCCCGACAAGATCCGCGTCCGTTTCTCGACACTTACCGAGGCGGATATCAAGTACCTTCTGCCCGAGGGCACGTCTGAAAAGATGCTCCATTTCCTCCGCCAAGCCTACCGCAGCCTCATTGACCGGCTCCGGGCAGAAGGCCGCCGCGAGCACCTCTACAGCTACTTCGATCTCCGCGACGAGGTCCAGCGGCAGCAGTATGGAAAGGACGACCGCGATGCCGGCGACGGCGGGAATGTCTCCTCCATCCAGGGCTTGCTTTGGCGTCTGGATTCCCGCTTTGACCGACAAGACAGCCTCTTTCACGCGCACGAACACCTTGAGCTCTCGGACCTTTATCGCCCGGGCCGTGTGACGATCCTCGACCTGAGCGACATTGAACAGCACGAGCAGCAGGTGATCGTCGGCACCATGCTTCGCCGCGTGAATAAGGCCCGTATGATGACCATCCGCGGGGACGCCGACAAAGGCGAGAACTTTCTTGATTACCCGGTCTTCACGCTTCTGGAAGAGGCTCACCGTTTCGCGCCCGCAGGCGCGAGCGTTGTCTCGACAAATGTTCTGAAGCAGATACTTAGCGAGGGACGCAAGTTCGGCGTCGGGATAGGCCTCATTACTCAGCGGCCGGGGAAGCTGGACCAGGACGTCGTTTCCCAATGCATGACACAGATCATCATGCGTATCGTTAACCCGATCGACCAACAGACCGTAGCTCAGTCGGTCGAGGGGGCCGGACGTGCATTGCTCGCCGAGCTGCCCGCTCTCACCAAGGGTCAGGCGATAATTTCCGGTGTCGCAACCAATACCCCCGTTATGTGCCGCATCCGGCCGCGGCTGACCCAACACGGCGGCGAAACCATCGACGCTCCATCCGAGTGGATGGCGTGGCATTCTGATTCCGCACGCGGCCACCGCGAACTTCAAGAGGCCCCGTACCTAAAACCCTCGTCCGATAAGCCGCCGGAAAAGATCGGCAAGATCCGCATCTAGCGTCTATTGTTCTCGCAGCCGGTACAATTCCGTTCCCGCGGCTCCCGCAACATCCTTCCGCACAAGCAAAATAAGCTCCACCCCTGGCCTCAAGCCGTAAGAGCCGACATATTCGTAATTTGCGGAAAACCGTTTGATCACGTCGTTGTCCTGCGTTCGTTTCTTCGCCACGATCATCTCGGCATTCGAAACGTCGATCATCTTCCCGTGGAATATCGCCTTCGGGTATTCGCGCGTGTACCAGACCAACGGCCAGTAATCCGGCGAGACGACGTCGACGGCCGCTTCCTTGCCGCCGCTCGCCTCCGCATACCGCTCGATGTCGGCCACTAGATCAAGAAACTCTCGCCGTGTATGAGCATAGACATAGGGCATCTCTTCGTCGTCGTAGCGCACGAAATTCAACTCATACATCTGATATGCGAGCACCCCGAATGCGGCCAGCATTAATCCGCCCGCAACAAAACGCCCCGCGGCCGGACGCCGTTTCGCTATCTCATTTATCGCATAGCCGCCGATGATGCATGCCGGCAGCAAAAACGAGAGTGCCAGCCACGGCGTCTTATACGGAATGATCGTGTAGGCGAGGAACAGCCCGAGCGTCCACAATCCAGCGAACATCGCGAATCGATGGCGGGCAACAAAGAACGCTATCGCCGTCCCCAGTGCCGAGAGAATGACGATCGGTGCCTCAATGTCGAGCCCCCACCATAGATACGCCCACCGGCCATTCATCGTATGGTCGCGTCCGCCCGTCTCCGTCCAGATCGTGTATGCTTCAAACGCCTTTCTTACACCCTCCGGATATGTGAAGAACGATGAGAAAAACAGGACCGTGAGATAGATGAACACCGCCGCCGCCGCGATCAGCAGCAGCCACAGGTCGATGCCCCTCCCCATCGCGGATCGAAAGTTCGCCCAGTTCAAATACGCGTCCGCGATCTCGCCTTCTGCCGATCCGCGTTCTTTATAGACCCTCCGCCAAACCCATATCATTCCCGCGGCGATCAGCATCGTCCCCAATGTTATAAAGGTCGTTTCCTTGGTCGCGAACAGGAGTGCCGCACACGCCGATGCCAGCAAAAAATAGATAGGGGTGCCCCGTTGCCAGCCCATGATCATGCGGATGATGAAAAAGACCAGCACCGCCTCGATCACAAAGAACGTCGCCAGCCACCCTGTCG
>JAEWBM010000034.1 GCA_023391155.1 Acidobacteriota bacterium | reverse complement strand
CCGGCCGCCTTAAAAGAATGCTCGTCCGAATCGACCGTGTGATAGCTGCCGTCGACAAGCGTTACCTTAAAATCGACAAGCGGGTAACCGGCAACGGCGCCGCCCGCGGCCGCCTCCAGTATCCCTTTCTCGATCGCCGGCCTGAAGTTCTGCGGTATGGAGCCGCCAAAGATCTTGTCCACCCACTCGAAGCCCCCGCCGCGTTCCAGCGGTTCAAATATCACCTTGCAGTCGCCGAACTGGCCTCGGCCGCCCGATTGTTTCTTGTGACGGCCCTGAACCTCGGCAGTTTGAGAGATCGTTTCTTTGTAGGGAACCTTGGGCGGATGCAGCGCGACCTCGACGTGATAGCGGTCCTTTAGTTTGTCGACTACCGTTTCGATGTGAAGCTGTCCGCTGCCCGACAGGATGAATTCCTTGGTCTGCGAATCGCGTTCAAAATGGAGGGAAGGATCCTCCTCGAGTATTTTATGCAAAGCGACCGAGATCTTTTCTTCGTCGTTGCGAGATTTGGGTTCGATCGCAAAAGCAATTGCCGCCTCGGGATACTCTACCGGCGGATAAACGATCGGGCTGGCTTTGTCGCAAAGCGTGTCTCCGGTTTGGGTCTCTTTCAGCTTTACCACCGCAATGATGTCGCCGACCTGAGCCTCGTTCACCTTATCGAGCGTCTTGCCCGATATCACGTGAAGCGCGCCGAGCCGCTCCGCAGTCTCGCGATTTGAATTAAGCACCGTCGCATCGGACGCGATCTTGCCGCTGACGACCTTCATCACATTGATGCGCCCCGCGAAGGGGTCGGCGATCGTCCGGAACACATATGCCGAAAAAGGCTCGTCTGATGAGTATTTTCGCGTCACACGGTCGCCCGACATTTCTGAGTCGTTGAATCCGTATTCGGCCTCGTGCGTCGCAGGGTTCGGGCCGAATTCCTCGATGTGGTCAAGCAATATCTGAAGCCCGCAAAGCGTACTAGATGAAACCGCATATACCGGGCACAGTTTGCTCTTTGCGATCGCCTTGGCGAGGTTCGGATAGATGTCTTCCTCTGGAAGCGTGCCGTCCTCAAAATATTTCTCCATCAGAGCGTCGTCCGATTCGGCGACCAGCTCGATCAGGCGTTCGCGCGTGCGGTCGAAAACGTCCCGCCCCTCTTCGGGCATCGGTATCTCTTTTGCCTTGCCGCGATCGTTAAATTCGTAAGCCTTTTGATGAACGACATCGACGACGCCTTTAAAATTCTCTTCGCTCCCGATGGGCAGGGTGAACGGTACTATCGACCGTGCAAAACTTGAGGTTGCGGTTTCGATGGCGTGTCCGAAATCAGAATTTTCTTTATCCAGCTTGTTGATCACCATGAACCGGGGCAGCAGAAACTCGTTCGCGTATTGCCAGGTCTTTTCCGTTTGGACCTCTATGCCGTGAACGCCGTCAACCACCACAAGGGCGCAGTCGGCCACCCGCAGCGCCGGCCGGGCATGGGAAACGAACGCCGCGTATCCGGGGGTGTCGATCAGGTTGATCTTAATATCTTTGTATTCCAAGTGGGCAAAATTATTGTTGAGCGAGACCTTTCTTTCGATCGAATCGTCTTCAAAATCGGTTACGGTCGTTCCCTCATCGACCTTTCCCCAGCGTGGTGTTGTTCCGGCGACGTAGAGCAGGGACGAGACGAGCTGGGTTTTACCCGCGTCGCCGTGACCAATGACAGCCAGATTCCTGATGTTCTCAGTTGCGAATGCTTTCATTTTCGGCAAGATCTCCTTTTGGATGGATTCCAAGCTCCATTGTTAGTGCCCCTCGGCTAACGATGGGACGAGTGTCTCGGCCTTAGGGACAGGAAAAATGAATGGTTGGTTAAAATAAATCTATATTACGCGGCCCAAAAGGGCAAGAATTAGAGAAAGTTAACCGCGTCCCCCGCTTTCCTCGCCCGCTCGATTATCTTATTGTTAATCTCAGAGAGCCTTTAGAAATGGTGAATTTTGAAGACGCTATTGCGGCCCGCGATCTGACGCTGTTCAAAGCGATCGAGAGCCAGTCGACCCCCGAGGACAAACAGTCGCTTCTCGCATGCCAGTTGGCCGTCCGCGAGCTGCTCCCCGGCGGCTACCGTTATCTCGAGATAGGCTCGCATCTCGGCGGCAGCATCCAGCCCCATCTGCTTGATCCGCGCTGCAAGGCAATAGTTTCTATCGACAAGCGTCCGCAAAAGCAGCCCGACGAGCGGGGTTTTGACTACACCTATCTGAACAATTCGACCGAGCGGATGCTTGAGAATCTTAGGGCCTTGGATGCCGATGCTGTCGCCAAGATCACCACTATCGACGGCGGCACCGATGAGATCTCACCCGAACGGGCCGGCGATCCCGTCCATCTGTGCCTGATCGACGGCGAGCACACCGACGCGGCGATGAAACGCGATTTCGATTTCTGCCGCAAGGTGCTCGTCCCGGCCGGCGGAGCGATAATGTTCCACGACGCCCAAATCACTTATAACGGCATCTATGACGCGATCGAGGATTTAAAACGCGATGGCGTCCCTTTCAAAGCATACAATCTGCCGCATGTCGTATTCGTCATCGAGGTCGGCGAATTTCCGATGCATCGACACCCGGCGATCAACGAACTGCTGGTGAATAATTACGCCGGCTATCTCCATTCGCTTCGCGAAAACGACCGATATCGCCGATTTGCAAACCGATATCCGTTCCGCGTCGCCCGAAATTTTTACGCCCGAATTAAAAACGGCAATACCAGCCGCTGATGCAACGGAAACCGCATTCAGTGGTATCCTATAGACTGTTTAGAACGCACCCGATCTAGCAAATACGAGACAGGGAAGTCAGGCGGCTAAGGCAAAATGCCCGGCCGCGTATCGTCCATCTCCCTAAGACGGCGTACCCGAGTTGGCGCCAAATTACGCCCGGATATCCGGGCCCACGAGGACATGATGATAAAGACAGCAGTTTTTCGAAGGTATCCGGCCGCCGGCGCTACGTTGATGGCAGCGGCAATATTCGTTTCGTTCGTTGCGGCGCAAGAGATCGTCCCGGTTGCCGACCTGACGGGCGGCGTATTTGTATTTCGCGGGGGCACAAAATCTGTTTCCAAGAAATATGTGTCGCAGAACAAGTCGCGGCGGACAAAGGCCCAGCGGTCATCGAACGCCAGACGCGTATCGAACCAGTATTCAAAATTATCGAAGGCTGCTCCGCGGCGTACACGAACGGCCGCGGTCAACCCGAACGCCCTGCCGCCGCAGATCGCGACCATGCCTAAGGAAGAGGCATCAAAACTGTTTGCCGGTGTCGGCGAGTATTACATGGACCGCGACGATTATGACCGCGCGATCGATTTCTTCCGCGAGTCGCTGACGCTCAGCGAATCGAACGCGATCTCAAAGGCCGGACTTAGTGAAGCCCTTGCCCTGAAGGGTAACGCGCTGTTGGCGGATGACAGCCTGGATGTTGCGCGAAAATTCTTTGAAGAGGCTCTTTCTTACAACGATCGCAACGCTCCGGCATATTACGGCTTGGCTGAAGTGCTGTCCGAAGAGGGTGACGATGACGGCGCGACTGTCAATTATGAGCGTTCCCTCGAATTCGATAAGGAGTTGACCGAGATCTACGTTCCTCTTGGCATCCTTTATTACCGCAAGGCGAACTTCGACAAGGCTGATGAGCTGCTCACAAAGGCCGTTGCGATAAATGCGCAGGATGCGATGTCGCTGCACTATCTGGGCCTTGTGAAACTGCAGCAAGGCAATGACAAGGTGGCGTCCGAACTTCTTGAGAAAGCGAAAGTCGCTGACCCGACAAACGCCGAGACGTTCTATTATTCGGGCGAGGCCTTGACACGTCTCGGCAAGCTCGATGCGGCCCTCGTCGATCTGCAGAAGGCGATCGACCTCAGGCCGGATTATTTCGAGGCGTGGTACGGAAAAGGTTCGGCGCTTTTTGAGCAGGAACGGTATCAGGAAGCCGTGACCGCTTTCGAAAAGGCTAAGACACTACGCAATAACAATGCTGAGGTCGTGGCGAACTTGGGAGATGCTTACCGCCAATTGGCGTTGGGCACCCCCAACGATAACCGTAATAACTATCAGGCCGAGAGCAACTACAATCTCGCGGTCACGTTTTTGACGCGTACGCCCGGCTTTGATCAGAATGCCGAGATGAAAGCTCTGACCGCCGATCTTTATACAAAGATCGCGTATATGATCGGCCGCCAATGCGAAATCAATCAGCCGCGGGGTTTGGCATGCAAGTGGGACGTTGCTGTCCGCTCGCTTGAGAACGCTGCGAAACTCAGCACGACCGGCCTGGATTACGCGAATCTGGGCTGGGCCTATTACAACGCGGGGCGTGCCGATATCAAAGCGGGACGCGCCGCCGAAGGGCGGACCAAGATGGAAAAGGCCCGTGAAAATTTAGTTAAGGCCGTCAACACCAACCCGGAATTCGTTTCGGGGCCGCTTATGAACCTCGGCATGGTCTACAGCGATCTTGGCGACAGAAAAGGTGCCATCGATGCATTTAAGAAGGTCGTTGACAAAGAGCCCAAATGGACCTATGCCGTCAATGAACTGGGCCTAGCCTATTACAACGACAACAATTATCGCGAGGCTGTCAGCCAGTTCAAAAAGGCGATCAAGCAGGACGACAAGTTTGCCGATGCCCATTACAATCTGGGCCGGGCGGAGTTTAAGAACGGCAATCTGAAAGAGGCCAAAAAGGCGTATTCCAAGCTGATCTCCATCGGGAGAAAGGACCTGGCAAACGACCTGGTCCGCGAAACCAACGCGGCCGTATTGTCCAGCTAGAAACAATTGAACTAACCATTCGGCACGGAAGGGGCTTTTGCCCTTTTCGTGCTAATTTTGCGTTTGCAGATAGACACGATGTCGATAGAGATCAGTGAAAATATACCGCTTGCTCCGCTGACCACGCTCGGGGTCGGCGGCCCGGCACGCTACTTCACCGAAGCGGCGTCCGAGGAAGAGCTACTTGACGCGATCGGATTTGCCCGCGAGCAGGGCCTTGAGATCTTCATCCTTGGCGGCGGCAGCAATCTTCTGGTTTCAGATGACGGTTTTGATGGCCTTGTGATCAAAATGGCGCTGCGGGGCGTCGACGTCTCACCGCCCTCCCGTGGGAAAGTGATAGTAGAAGCGGCTGCCGGTGAGGAGTGGGATCCTCTCGTAGCAATGTGCGTCGATCGCGGACTCGCCGGATTCGAATGCCTCAGCGGCATCCCCGGACTTGTCGGAGCGACTCCCATCCAGAACGTAGGGGCCTACGGGCAGGAGGTCTCGCAAACCATCGTTGAAGTGAGGTGCATCGACCGCGACTCTTTGGAACCCGTCACGCTTGCAAATTCCGAATGCGGATTTGCATACCGCACCTCGATCTTTAATACCACCCGCCGCGGCCGCTATATTGTCACGGGAGTCACGTATCAGCTTACGGAGGGTGGAGCCCCTTATCTGGACTATCGGGACCTGAAAAAGCGGTTCAAAGGGAAAACGCCCTCCCTTGTTCAGGTCCGGCGTGCGGTTCTCGAGATACGCAGGGCAAAGTCGATGGTCATCGACACCGCGGACTCGAATTCACGGAGTGCGGGATCGTTTTTCAAGAACCCGATCGTCAGCCGGGAACGGGCCGACGAGATCGCGGAGGCGATCGGCGAAACGGTGCCATACTTCACAATGACCGATGGATCTATCAAGATCCCTGCTGCGTGGCTCATTGAATGGGCCGGTTTTTCGAAGGGGTATATACTAGGGAACGCCGGCATTTCGCAAAACCACTCTCTCGCGATAATCAATCGCGGAGGTGCGACCGCTGACGACATTGTCGCCCTAAAAGATATGATCCGCCACTCGGTCTTTTCCCGATTTGAGATCGAGCTTGTGCCGGAACCGGTTTTCCTTGGATTTGAGGGTGCGGGCAAATAAAATAAACTTTCACGTCATTTAGTTAGGCAAATCTGCCTCGTTTTTCGCGTTTAGTCTAGTAAGAGGTATTTTAGATGGATCGCAGCATTTTTCTCCGAAAGCTAGTTTCACTCGTCGTTCTTTCATCATTTATTGCCACAGCGGCTCCGCTTGCGCGAGGTAACGACCTCGTCCCGTCGGAGGATCTGACCGGCGGTGCCAGTGTCTTCGTCTTTCGCGGCTCCGCCAAAAAGCCCATTGGCAGGCGCGCCTTTCGGTCAAAGTCTGCTCGCTCCGGCAGGTCGTCCGCCAAGGGCAATTCACAGATCGCCGCTGCTCGTAAACGCCGTGCCGCGAGAGCGCAGGCCGCCATTGCAGCCCGTCAGCGTGCACGCCGAGCGGCGCGAATCCGCCAATCTGACGAGGCGGCCGTCCGCGGCAGGTCTCTGCTCGACAGGCAGCACTATGAAACTGCAGCAACAGAATTCCGTACGGCGATCGAGCTGAACCCGAAGAACAACGAGGCGATCCAAGGTTTAAGCGAGGCACTCACCGCCAAGGGGCTAGAGGTCGCCGGCAGCGATCTGAAAGAAGACGCACTGGTCTTTTTGAATGAGGCCGTCGAACACGACCCGACAAACGCCGCCGCGTTCGCCAAGATCGGTGAGATCCACGATGCTCACGGCCGAAGCGCCGAAGCGCTGGTCAATTACGAAAAGGCCGTGGCGCTCGACGATTCGTTTACCGCACTCTATCTACCGATGGCCCTCGCTTATCAGGAAAAGGGCGACCCTGCAAAGTCGGAAGCGATGCTTGCTAAGGCCGAGGCCGATGGCGTCGACACCACTGAATTCCGCAATGCGAGATTGCTCGCTCTGGTCGGCCAGGAGCGGTATGACGACGCTCTCGCCATGCTTGAGCAGGCACCGGCGTCCGGCCCCGCGGCCGGCGAGGTCGAGTATCAGAAAGCCGCGATCTATGACCGGATGGAAAAGCCCGGCGAGGCCGTCGCGGCATATAAGCGGTCGATCGCCGCGGCACCCACGAATACAGATGCTTGGCTCGACATGGGCACCATTTACTACAATCAGGGCGATTACGACAACGCTCTGGTCGCGTATCAGGAAACGGTCAAGCTCGAGCCCGACAATACTGAGGCGCATAAAAACCTTGCCAGCGTTTATCGCCAGCTAATGCGTTACGCGGACGCAAACGTACACTATCGGCTTGCCGAGCCCGGTTACAAGTCGAACCCGGACCTTTACAGCGAGTGGGGATACTGCCTCGGCAAGGTCAATGAGTGGGACAAGGCGGTTGCCCGGCTCGATCGTGCCCGTGAGCTTAGCCCCGTTGCTCTCGACCTGAATAACGTAGGGTGGGGCCTTTATAATGCCGCTCGGGCCGATCTCGCCGCGAACAACAAGGAAGCGGCTGATCAAAAGCTCGCGACCGGGAAGGCGGCATTGCAGGCCGCTGTCGAGGCCGACCCTCAGTTCGAGGCGGCACATTTCAATCTCGGGGTGACGAACAACGCCCTCGGCGACTTTGAGGCTGCGGTCAATGCTCTCAACCGTGCTCTTTCGCTGCGCGGCGATTGGGTCATCGCACTCAACCAGCTCGGCGTCGCCTTCCGCGGCTCGGATGACCTGGCAACGGCGCTGACTTATTTCAAGCGAGCATCGACCCTGGATGATTCAAATCTATTCGGCCTATACAGCCTCGGCGAGGTTTACTTCCTCACGGGCAACAAGGCCGAGGCCCGCAAGATCCGGAATCGGCTAAATGCTCTGGATCCGACTCTTGCGTCGAAGCTCGACAACGTGCTTTCCGGCAAGATCGTGCTCGATGAGGCAAAGCGGAAAATACGGAACAAGATCCCGATCAGGGGCTTTCCGTATTAGGCGCCGAGCGACATCGTTCGGCGCGGGTTAGCGTGCGACTGCGATTTCTGTATAATTGTCAGTTTAGCTAGCTATGCCGCGTCGAACA
>JAEWBM010000030.1 GCA_023391155.1 Acidobacteriota bacterium | reverse complement strand
TTTTCACCTATAAAAAGGGCCTCAGGCTCGACCTCTTAACGCTTTTCACTTCGTCGCTTAACCCCATCACCCTCACGCTTTTCGTCTACCCAACAAAGAACACGACGGCCGCGAACGCGATATTTTTGCAGTAGACGGCACCGGTCTACATCCTGCTGCTCGCCCCCTTCATATTGAAAGAGCCGTTTCGCATTCGCGACGTTGTTACGGGCGTATTCTGCTTTGTCGGGATGTCTCTTTTCTTTTTAGAGGACCAGTCGTCCGCGACCGCTCCGAACGTCTTTGCAGGAAACATCGCCGGGCTGCTTTCAGGTGTCGCGTTCGGCCTATATTTCATCTTTCTCCGCCACCCGCGGACGCTGCAGCGGAATCCGGCAGTTTCGGTATTTTACGGCAACTTGATCATCGTGTTTGTGATGATCACGTTGATAGCTCCGTCGATGCCGATAGCACTTGGCGCAGCGGACCTTGCAGCCCTCGCCTTTCTCGGTATCTTTCAGATCGGCATCGCTTACATTCTCTTTACGAAAGGAGTTGCGGCGGGCGTGCGATCGCTCGATGCCAGTATTATCGGCTTTATCGAGCCGCTGCTGAACCCGATCTGGGTTTTCCTTTTCGTTGGGGAACGGCCCTCATTTTGGGCGGTCGCGGGCGGAATAGTTATCATAGCCGCGGTCGCGGTGCACACCCTCCGGCAATATGCTCGTCGTATGGCCGCAACAACCTCCTGAATCGTTACAATTTAGACAGATTGTGCTAAGCTTGTGAGATAATTTCTATTTCTTGCGGGTTTGGCCCGCTTTTATCATTTACGGAAAACTTTAAGCTCAATTTTTTTGGAGACCTTTTATGCCGGATCTGAATATTCCAGGTAATGTAACTAATGAAAAGCTGATCAAGTGGGTCACCCAGATGGTGGAACAGTGTCAGCCGGATGCTGTCTATTGGTGTGACGGCTCGCAGGAAGAGTATGACCGTCTCTGCAACGAGATGGTCGAGGCGGGGACCTTTATCAAATTGAATCCCGAAAAACGCCCCGACAGCTTTCTTGCCCGCTCGCACCCATCAGACGTCGCTCGCGTCGAAGACCGAACCTATATCTGCTCGCTTTCGAAAGCCGATGCCGGCCCCACCAACAATTGGATGGCGCCGCGTGAGATGAAAGCGGTCCTCGATCCGAAGTTTCGGGGATCGATGAAGGGCCGCACGATGTATGTCGTCCCCTTCTGTATGGGCCCGATCGGCTCGCCGATCTCGCAGTTCGGAGTGCAGCTCACAGACTCGCCTTATGTAGCGGTAAGTATGCGGATCATGACCCGCATGGGAACGAAGGCCCTTGATGCGTTGGGCAACGGCGAATTCGTAAAGTGTCTCCACTCTGTCGGCATGCCCCTCGCCGAAGGGCAGCAGGATGTACCCTGGCCCTGCTCGCCGGATCCGAAAGACAAATATATCGTTCACTATCCCGAGGAAAGATCGATCGTTTCCTATGGCTCGGGTTACGGCGGTAACGCACTGCTAGGTAAAAAATGCCTCGCACTTCGTATCGCGTCGAACATCGGCCGCGACGAGGGCTGGCTCGCCGAGCATATGCTTATCGTCGGCGTGAAATCGCCCGACGGCCGCAAGGATTATGTCTGCGCCGCTTTCCCGTCGGCCTGCGGCAAGACGAACTTTGCAATGCTGATTCCGCCAAAGGCTTTCCAGGAAGAGGGCTGGGAGGTCACGACCGTCGGTGACGACATCGCCTGGATCAAGCCGGACGAGAACCGCCGGCTGCGGGCGATCAACCCGGAAGCGGGCTTCTTTGGAGTAGCCCCGGGAACCAACTACGCCACCAACCCCAACGCGATGGAGACGATCAAGGGGAACACCATCTTCACAAACGTCGCCCTCACCGACGACGGTGACGTGTGGTGGGAGGGCATTGACGGTGACAAACCTTCACACCTCATAGACTGGCAGGGCAACGATTGGACCCCCGACAGCGACAAACCCGCTGCTCATCCGAATGCCCGCTTTACAGCCTCGATAACGCAGTGCCCGAGTGTGGATGAGGACTTTGATAATCCCGCGGGAGTACCGGTTTCAGCGTTCGTTTTCGGCGGACGCCGCAACACGGTGGTGCCGCTGATTCAGCAGTCATTTAACTGGGCGTTCGGAGTCTACCAGGCTGCGACGATGGGCTCAGAAATGACGGCTGCAGCCTTCGGCAATATCGGCGAGGTCCGCCGCGACCCTTTTGCAATGCTTCCTTTCGCCGGATATCACATGGGCGATTACTTCGCACAATGGCTCGATTTCGGCCGCCAGATCCCCGAGCCGCCGCCGATCTTTTCGGTCAACTGGTTCCGCAAGGATGAGAACGGCAAGTTTATGTGGCCCGGCTTTGGCGAAAATATGCGTGTCCTGAAATGGATCGTCGAACGTTCGCGCGGTAAGTCCAAGGGCTTTGAAACCCCGCTCGGCTGGATGCCGCGTTATGAGGATATCGACTGGCGCGGGCTGGATTACACAAAGGAACAGTTCGATGCCGTGATGAAAATTCACCGCGATCTTTGGATCAAAGAGATATCGACTCACGACGATCTTTTCTTTGCGCTCTATGACCGGCTGCCGCGTGAACTGACATTTATCCGCGAGCTGTTGGTTTCAAATCTTTGGCGTGCTCCCGAGCTTGGCCTCGCCGCTCCCCGTCCGGGCGAGCATGAAGAGCCGATGGCAGCGGCAAAGGGCGAATAGCTGCTTAGCGCTAACCTACTGTGAAAGGCGGTTCCGGTCGGGGCCGCCTTTATTATATTCTTCTAAACTATGGAGTTAGCTCTCGAGATCATCGGTGCTGTCATGATCGTGATGACGCTCGTCCCGATAATCAAGCACGAAGCTTGGTGGATCAGGATCTTTGATTTCCCTCGGCTCCAGATCGTTTTTATTGCTGCCGCTGTTCTTATCGCTTATGTTCTTTTAACGGGTCTTGATTCCTGGTTCAGCGTTGCCTTTGCCGCCGCCCTGGCCGCGAGCCTGGCATATCAGGCGTATATGATGTTCCCGTACACGCGGCTGGCATCAAAGCAGGTGCAGGCTGCGAAGAGTCCGGATGCCCCGCGGATAAAGATCTTATTTTCCAATGTCCTGATGACAAATCGCGATGCCGGCCGGCTTCGCGACCTCATCGAAGCACGCGACCCGGATGTCGTGCTGCTGGTCGAGACCGATCAGTGGTGGCAGGAGCAGATGGCCGAGCTTGAATGCCGGTACCCGCACCGCGTACTTCACCCGCTGGAGAACACCTACGGGATGCTGCTCTATTCAAGGCTTGACCTGATCGACCCGGAGGTCAAGTTCCTCATTCAGGATGACATCCCCTCGATCCATTCGGGCGTGAGGCTTGCGAACGGCACCCGGATCGAGATCCGATGCCTCCATCCCCGGCCGCCTGTTCCAACAGAGGAATCCGATTCGCTCCCGCGAGACGCCGAGATCCTGATAGTCGGAAAGGAGAATCGCGAGGACCCCCGCCCGTTCATAGTTTTCGGGGATCTGAACGATGTTGCATGGTCGCGCACCAACTATCTGTTCCAAAACATCAGCGGCTTGCTGGACCCGCGAGTTGGCCGGGGTTTCTATCACACGTTCCATGCCGGGATCCCGCTCCTTCGGTTTCCCCTTGATCACTTTTTTCATTCCAAGCATTTCCGCGTTGCCGATTTTCGGCGGCTGCGGAACATAGGCTCCGATCACTTTCCGGTCTATATCGAGCTTTCGCTCGAGTGGGACGCTCCGTTAGAACAGGAGGAGCTCGAGCCCGAGGCAGAGGAAGTGGTCGACGCGGAGCGCACGATACAGATGGCCCACGAACGGGAAGCATTGTGACCTCGGGCCTGCAAGGCGCTATTCTTAGCACTATGAACACTACGGAGCACCCGCTGCCTACCCGTGCATCTGAGATCACATTGCGCGAGATCACCAAGGATACCGTGAGGGCGATCTGCAGCCTCAGCGTTGCGGAGAGCCAGCGCACCTTTGTGGCAACGAACTCCGAGTCTCTTGCCCAGGCACTCTTTCACCCGGAGGCGTGGTATCGGGCGATCTATGCGGATGAAACGCCGGTGGGCTTTGTAATGATCGAGGACCACACGCAGATCGACCCCGATACCGAAAACCCCATCTGCCTTTGGCGCTTTATGCTGGACCACCGGTATCAGGGGCTTGGATTCGGCAAACGGGCCCTTGAGCTGATCGTGGAACACGTTCGGGATCGAACGAAGCTCGACGTTTTTCTGACATCGTGCGTACCCGGAGACGAGGGCCCGAGAAACTTTTATATGAAGTTCGGCTTCGTACCTACCGGCGACATCCTGGAAGATGAGATCATTCTGAGCCTCGACCTTTCGCCTGAAGAATAGAAAAAGGCCCGGCCGAGTTGGCCGAGCCTTTTTCAGGGTCAGGTCAGTGAGTGGTTATCTCTTGATCCTGGAATCATTTCTTAACGCACCCGGAGCGTTGAAGTTATAGCTCATAACATATACGCCGCCCCAGCTGTTTTCTCCATCATCCATAGTGGCGGTGATCGCCAGATTGTTACCGCGGAAACCGTCTCGCTCGATCCCAACGTTGGTGATCGGAAGCGTCGCTCGGAAGTGTTCCGGTATCGACGTGTCGAGGTAGGCACCGTCCATTCCTGTTTCAATGACGATCTTGAGGCCGTCACCGATGATCGGGTTCGCCAAGTAGATGCCGTCAACCGGGTCGACATATGTTTTGTCGCCTGTTAGTTCGCTGGCCCGTCCCTTAAAGGCGACCCATCCGTCCGAGAGTGCTACAAATGCTGCACCACGCCATCGCGGGGGCTCTGAATCCTCCTCATGGTCGCCGGGAACATGTCCTGAATAGACCCAAAATGTAAAGTCTTTCAGGTACCCTTTATTGTCGGCGGCCATGTAGCTCATTCCGGTTTGTACGTCATAAACAAAGATGCCTTGATTTTCCGGGACCAAATTGAACTGATACCAGCGGTCGGCCTCTTCGTCGTACATGCTCTTGGGATCTACTCCATTACAGTAAGCCAGAATTTCGCGGTTGCCGTCCTCGGGGCAAAACATCTTGACGTGCATCATATCCGTCCCCCACGCTCCCCAAAAGGCTACGTAGCGGCCGTCAAAAGCGATGGTCTCACCGAGTCTTGTTAGCGGTTCGGGAGTGCCGGCAAATGTCCGGCCTATTCCCGCGATGTTTTCCAGAACTGGTTCCGGAGCAAGGTCGGCCATATATATTCCGCCGTAGGTGGGGTCCTCTTCATTGTCCAAACCAAGGAAAAGAACCTTGTTTCCCACCGCCGTCGGAGGTGAGGTGGAATCAAACTTCACCGGGTACGGTACATCCGGCATAAACATTTCCGAACTTGCGATCATTTGGAGAGAGCCGATGCCGCCGCCGGGGGTTTCAAGGACCTGCCGGTAGAAAATGCCCGTGTTCTCCTCATCGTTGATCGTGAAGTTGCCTTTGAAGACCACGTACCCCTCATCGGTGACCGCTTGCGGGCCGGGGAATACGTCGAATGCAAGTGCCTTCTTGTTCGGCACGCCGAAATAGTCAAATTCCGGCACTGCCCCGAGTCGGGAGGCCGCCGTTACCAACAGGCCGTCGCCGAACTTGAAATAAATACCAGTGTTGCCGATACGCGTTTCTTCACCGGTTTCGAGAATATATCTGTATACCGGGGAGTGAAGGCCGCGTATGGACATAAAGTCGGAATTCATCGCGATGCGTGGGAAGGCGGAGAATTCGGTAAATTCGGCGGCGAGATTATTTGGAAACGGCACTTCCATTCGGTTATCAGCCATCACTTGAAGTGGTTGATACAATGATCGCTGATAGAAAATGCCGCTTACACGCTGGCCGCCCATTGTGGTTCGGCCCCGAAATACGACCTGGCCCTTCGTATTGACCGAGGGATGGCCGTAGCTGCTCAGGGTTCGGTTGCCCGGGCCCGGGATGACCGTTGCGTTGTTCGCAACGGTTTGCCACATAAAATTCCAGATGCCGGGAATCTGAGGTGCCGGCACTGCGGTTTCTACCTTTTCGGTGGAAGTGGTTCGGGAGGTCCGTTGGGCGTTTGCCGCCCCGCTATAAGCTGTAATAGAAATTAGGCCCGTTAGGGCAAGAGACGTAAGTTTTAAGATATTTCGTTTCATGATCCACCTCACTCGGATCAGGCCGATCTGCAGGTGTACGGTCGATCGATCAAATTTTTCGTTATCGGGAAAGCCCGTCGGCGAGAACTCCGGTTCGCCGTTGCCGCTCTGGCTTTTCAAAGAACTTAGCGAGCGGTTTGCCCGGTCACTTCCCTTGCATCAGAACAATGCAACAGGCATTCCGCATACGATCCTTGTAAAAACGGGGCATCGGACGGATTTAGGCGTGGATTTTTCCGCAGTCGGCCGCGGAGCGTGGCAATTTCAGCAGTACTCAGGTTCCGAAAAATGGGTTACAATAGCTCTACGAAATACGGTTCCGGACAAACTTTTTCACCGAAAGATAATCTAAGTTTCGAGACAATATGAACGAATACACTACAAGTTTCGGCAACACGGCGGCGAACGCGTTACCTGCAGAGCGCGCACGATTTATCCGCAACACGTATATGCTGCTGGCAGCGGCGATACTGGCGTTTATCGGCGTTGAATTTGCGCTCTTTCAGAGCGGCGCGGCAAACATGATCGCAAGCGTCATCTTCAGCGGCGGGTCGATGGGCTGGCTGCTGGTGCTCGGCCTGTTTATGGGCGTGTCTTACCTGGCGAACCGCTGGGCCTTGTCGGACACATCGCCGATCACGCAGTATCTCGGGCTAGGCGTATTCGTCCTGGCTGAGGCCGTGATATTTGTGCCGCTGATCTTTTTGGCGACATACTATTCGGACGATGGCTCTGTTCTGATAAAAGCAGGGATCACCACGATCGGCCTGTTCCTCGGCATCACGGCGACGGTCTTTATCACCCGAAGCGATTTCTCGTTCCTCGGGCCCATCGTTGCGATCGGCGGTTTCGCGGCTCTCGGCTTCATCGTCGCAAGCGCGATCTTCGGCTTTACGCTCGGCAGCGTTTTCGCATTCGTGATGGTCGCGTTTGCGGGCACGGCGATCCTTTACAACACATCGCAGGTGCTTCACCAATACAACACGAAGCAGCACGTTGCGGCGTCGTTGACCCTATTTGCAGGTATTGCACTCCTGTTCTGGTATATCCTGACGATCTTCAGCTCGCGGGAATAACGGCTAATTAAATCTGACTATTGGTCCGCTGAGTGTGATATCGTTTGCACTCAGCGGATCTTATTTTTGGAGATGATCTAATGAAACGAACGGTACTTCTCTTTTTCATCCTGGCGGTGACGGTAGCCGCAGGCATCGCCCAGACGCCCGCCGCACCGCAAACGCATTTAAAGGTCGGCGATACAGCGCCGGATTTTGTGCTCCGCGACACTACAGGCAATGACGTTAAGCTGAGCGATTTTCGCGGTAAGAAGAATGTGGTGCTGGCCTTTTATGTGCTCGCATTCACAGGCGGCTGAGCGGCCGAGCTTAAAGCGTATCAGGCTGATATCGCAAAATTCGACGAAACAGAAACCCAGGTACTCGGCATTTCGATGGACAGCTTTGCATCGAACAAGGAGTTCGGCAAACAGCTCGGCGTGACTTTCCCGCTGCTCTCCGATTGGAAGGGGGAAACCACCAAAGCCTACGGGCTATATAACGAGGGGTCGGGTTACGGTACCCGCGGAACTTTCGTCATCGACAAAGAGGGCAAGATCCAGCACGTCGAGACCGGCAGAACGGCTATCGACCCGACGGGAGCCTATCAGGTCTGCGATCTTCTGCAGAAAAAGCGGGAGATGAAAAATCAGGATGAAAGATGAGAAATGAGAGATGAGAAACCTGCTTCTCGTTTGGCCCGCGATCGTCCACGCGGAACCGAGTGATGGGTGATAAGCCCTTTCTCTTTGCCTTCAGGTTCGAATGTTGCTTGCTTTCGCCGAAATGCCCCGAATGAGCCGCAATTTATCATCTAGCATTTCTCATTTCTCATCTCCGCTAGAACGGTTCGTCATCGTCCGCTTCTCCTATTGGCTCGAGCTTGAGCTCGCCGTTAGCGTCCTTTAGCAGGACCTCGATCCGCCGTTCGGCTTTCGCCAGCCGTTCGCGGCAATCGCGCGAGAGCCTCACGCCCTTTTCAAAAAGTTCAAGGCTCTCTTCGAGGGGCATGTCGCCCTCTTCAAGCTTCTTTACGACCGCCTCAAGCTGATCCAACGACTGCTCAAAAGTGTTTGCCATACGATCTATTCAAATGCCTCTTCCGCCTGTTTTAACAGCTGCTGCAGGTTCGCCCCGCCCAGTTCGGCCGCTGAATCGGGCCGGCCGCCATTCGCCGCGATCGCAATAAGCTGCTGCCCAATTGTCTCTGCGATCTGACGAGCGAGGGATTCGTCCCTGACCTCGACGACCTGCCACCCGTCCCCCTGCCGCCGCATGCTCACTTGAAATTCCCTGCCCGGCACAAGCGACCGCATCTCAGCCTTATCGCCTTTTACATCTGCCTCAAAATATCGGTCTGCCAAAACCGCCATGGCGGCAAATGGGACATCCCCAAAACGCTCCGTCTCCCGGCGAATGATCCCCGGCAGTTCGGCTCGTGCCCGCTCTTTAACCGCGGGCATCAGCGGCGCGGCGACCCTTGCCGCCTTGTCTATGACCGACGCCGGTTGATTGCGGCCATAAAGCTCGACTGCTTGTTCGGTGACCTGAGGGACAAAATTCTCGACCACCGCGTTGGTGTCCACCAGCCGGTCAACCGCCGCCTGATCGTCGCGCTTAGCGGCATCGATCAGCAACGCGAGCGAGTATTCGGGCGTCTGCTGTAAGCCTCGCCAAAACAAATATCCCGCAAACCCCGCGATCACCGCGGCCACCGCCACAACGGCTGCTGCTATCTTGAAAACTCTCTTCAAATCGCTTCCCTCTATTCGTTTCTGACGGCGTTCACCGTCGCATCAAGTTCGCCGCGAGCCAGCGTGACCTTGATCTCATCTCCCGTCCCTATGTCCGCCGCGTCACGGAGGATCTTTCCGCCGGCCGTTTTCGTGATCGAATAACCGCGGTCAAGAACACGAAGGGGCGACATCGCATCAAGCCCCGCCATCGCACGCTCGAGCCGTCGTTCGCGCTTGCCGACCATGGCGGTTCCGGCGGTCGCCGCCCGATGGCCGAGCGTTGCCAGCCGGCGTTTGTTGTCGCCGACTATGTTCGCAAGCGACACTGGCGAAAGACGCTCCCGCAATGAGCGGAACCGAGCATCTAACCCCATAACCGTATCCTCGACGGCATCTTCGCTCCGCGAGGTAAGCTCGTTCACCCGGTAACGCATTTCCGCGACCTCAGCCGGAAAACCGGTCAATGCCGGAGATGTCGCAAGCCCCTGCACCTCATTGCCGAGAGCCATCAGCTTAAAGTTCATCAGCTGGCGAAGTTCCGCATACCGACGGTCCACCTTGTCACAGATCTCCTCCTCCGCCCGGGCAACTATCTCCGCCGCGGCCGACGGTGTCGGAGCCCGGTGATCGGCCGCGAGGTCCGCGATCGTGAAATCGACCTCGTGGCCCACGGCAGAGATCACCGGTATCTTTGATGCACGAATTGCCCTTGCGACCTGCTCCTCATTAAATGCCCAAAGATCTTCGGCCGAGCCGCCGCCGCGGCCCACAATGAGGACGTCGATCTTTTCGTCTTCGAGACAGCCGTCGCAAAACTCATTTGCAAGGGCAATGGCGCGAGCTATCTGAGTCGCGGCCGCCTCACCCTGGACCAAGGTTGGGATCACCACTACGTGGATCGACCTGGCCCGCCGTCCCATTACCTGGAGGATGTCATGCAGCGCCGCTCCCGTCTTGGATGTGACGATGCCCACCCGCCGCGGGAACATCGGCAGCGGCCGTTTCAACGCCTGATCAAATAGCCCCTCGGCCGAAAGCCGTGCCTTTATCTGTTCCAGTGCCACGGCAAGGGCACCGGCACCGACGGGCTCGATGGAATCCACCAGAAGCTGATATTCGCCGCGGACCTCGTATGTCGTTACCCGCCCGCGGATGCGGACCTGCATCCCGTCCGCCGGGCGAAACCTGATCCTAAAGTTGGTGTTGCGAAAGCAAACCGCTTTTATCGAAGCAGTGCCGTCGCTCAGCGAGAAATACCAGTGGCCCGATGCAGCATCTTTGAACCCGCGGATCTCCCCCTCGACCCACACGCCGGCAAAGCTCCGCTCGAGCACCGATCTTATTTCGGCATTGAGCTCTGAAACCGACACGGGCCGGCGTTCCTCTTCACTGAATAGGGCTTCGAGCAGGGGATGATCCATTCGGTTCCGATTGTAGCATGCGGCAGGTGCGGATTTTAGCCGAGCGAATTAACGTCTTTCGACCGAGACGATCGGTCCGATCTGCGGAAATGCGTTCTCGCGTTTTACGCGCACTCTGACCGGGGGAGCGGGCCTTCCGGGCACGGCTGTCGATCGAAACGTGATGTCATATGCAGTGCGAAGCTGCAGCACTATGTCCTCATAGGCCGTCTGTATCTGCGAAAGCTGTGAGATCGGATAATATTTTCCGCCGGAGACGCGTGCCAGCTCCCGGCCTTCTTCATCCGCCTTTGAGGTCAGCGTCAGATGGCGGTTCCTGAGCGGGTCGATATCCTGAAATCCCGAGGCTGCCGAGGCCGCGATCAGCGAGGACGGCACATAGAGCGGATATACCAATGCACCACTCTCCTCGATGGCGCCGATCAGCGAATCGAAGGCAAGGAACGAGCGGTTATCATCGCCATCGGTCAACGCCACGATCGCGGTGCGTTCGCCCCTCAAGGGCCGAAGGCTCTCGGCGATCGTGTATCCGAGGGAATCGTAATATGCCGTCGCACCGCCCGCATCGAATGTATCGAGGCTCTCCGAAAGACTCCGCTTGTCGGTGGTGAAATCGGCAAGCACCTTTACATCGTCGTTGAATATCACTATCGAGACGCGGTCGCGGTCATCCACCGTCTCGACAAATGCCCGCGCAGCCTTGCGTATGAAAGTGACGTAATTTTCGATGCTCCCGGAAACGTCGAGCAGGAGCACCAGATTCACCGGTGCCTCGACCGGGAGAACCGAAACGATCTCACGCGGTTGGGTCCCCTCGAATAGCTCAAATTCATCGGCGCCGATATCAGCGATCGCTCGATTGAGGTTGTCCGTCACGTGCACGGTCGCCCTGGTCATCCCGCCGGGCCGTTCAGAACCGGTAACGGTTGTGAGCCGGGGCTCGAATTCTGCAGGAGGTAAGGATCGCTCGAAATCGCCGTAATATTTTGGTGCGGCACGCCGGATGGCATCCATCATCACCTTATCGCCGCTGCGGATGATCGCCTTGGCAGCCATCGTCAGCGGCCGCTCCCGAAGATCAGAGGTAACCTCGTTGGGCGGAACATTTATTAGGACGATACCCCGCTGGGTTCGCGTTCGAAGCTCGACATTACCCGCCACTTCCCCGTTTCCCTCAGCGGCAGGTTCCTCTTCGCCGCGGTGCCGGCCCTTGATGCTGAACCGCCCACCGGAGCCCTCTTTCACGCGTTCGAGCTCGATATCGGCAACGAATCGCGGACGCGACGAAAGCCACTGCAGGTCATATTTTAGGTCGCCGGTGGGCACATCGACGGCGATAGTGCCGGTATTGGATTCAGCCTCAAGCCGCTCAAAATTGCCGACCGCCATGATCTCGCCCTCGCCGGTGGTTATCCGTACGCGAGAACGCTCGGGGACCTTGACCGATATATCGATGCGTCGGCCTCTTGCCGCCTCAACGGTTATCCGCGTACGGCCCCGGCTCGGATCTATCTTTAGGATCTCGTCCCCCGCGATATCACCCGTGACGGTGACGCTTCCGCCTGTTGCATCTGCCGCGGCTGACGCATCCACACGGCCGTTCGGATTCGTGATCTCGATCCAAGCACCGGGTTCGGCGGCGAACTCGCGAGATGCGGTCTGGGCGCGGGCAGCCGCATCGGACATCACGATAGCCGCAATTACTAATAGGAGTTGTACTGATCTTGCGAACATTTACTGCGAACGCACCGAGCCGGAGATCCTGCCCGACCGCAACAGCCGCTTCCTAACGCGCTGCTGCCATTTCTTGCCCGGCTGATCCGATTCTTCAAAGGCAGCCAGCAGATCTCTGAACGATTCCCCGCCTGCCTGCCTTGTCTTTAGATAGAGCAACGCGACGATGATCGCCGTGATCGAGGTAGCGATGATCTGCAGCGGCAAGAGCAGGATCTGCAGCATCGTTTCAACCAAAGTGACCTTGATCTGCTGGCGAGTGTCCTGTGTCTCTTCGGGAGCGTCAGAGGTTTCGATGCGCTGGTCACCGACCGAGATGCTGATATTCGGCATCTCCCCCTCAGCCTGTTCAGCGGTCGGTTCCTGTTCTTTCTCCGCGGCCGGTTTCGAGCCGAAGCTTTCAGGGTCGATCGCGCGAGCCGCGAAATTGATATAGCTCGAGAGGAAGCCGGCCATGATCGCCGGGATCAGGAACATCAGGAGAAAGGCGGCGAACGATGTTCTAAGCGACCGCCGGACCAGTTCCGTAGATCGGCGAAGCGACGTTATGACCCCCGCGTCCTCCATCATTACGACGGGAACGGCGAGCATCAGCATCACGCTCGTGAAGAAAAATCCCAATATTCCGAGCAGTGCCGCAATGCCGATCCCGGCTCCCACGCCGACGCCCAGGTTGACCGTCAGCCACAGAACCAGGAACGGTACAACGAAGCCGGCGGCGCCCAGGGTTCCCGCGATGAAAAATGCCGCGAACGTGCTCAATAGGCCCGCACCTGCAAAACGCTTCCACTTCGACCGGGCCCGTGCGAGAGCCGCTTTTAGCCTGATCGGCCGAAGCGGTACCGCGAACGACTGGATCACCACCCACGTGATGGTACCGGTGATCATATAGGTAAATATCGCGGTCGCGAGCGTCAGCAAAAATGCCGTCACACTGGTCCAAAGATTGAACCAGGGCCGGGTGATAAATTCACCGACGCGAAGAAAATTGATACCGATCAAAGCCGCGGTCAACAGAAGCATCGGGATGTGAAACACCGCCGACAGCAGCAGGAACTTCCCGATGTGCTCCGTATAGATCTGTCCCGCACGGCGAAGCAGACCGAAGATGCCCTCAGATCGAGCGCGCAATTTGGTTGCGAATGCCTCGGCTGACTCCGGCCGGTCAGCGGGGTCTTTCGCCAAGGCAGATGCAATAACGTCCTGCAGCCTTTTCCGGACCTTTTTTACTTTCAGCGGCGGAGGAGGCGTGTGCATATGGGCCTCCATCACCTTTGTAAAATCGCCGGTAAAAGGCGGCCCGCCGGAAAGCATTTGATAGGCGATCACCCCGATGCTATACACATCCGAGCGAGCGTCGAGCGGCTCGCCGCGGCATTGCTCCGGCGACATATAAAGCGGTGTGCCGAGTACCGACCCGACCTTTGTCAGGTCTCGAGATCGTAGCGGTGCGGTCTGCGGATCGGAAGCCGGGGCCGAGTCTGCCGCGCCGTTGCCGCCGAGGAGCTGCGTCCGAACTCCATCTTCTCCATCGGCATCTGCGACGGGCTGTAAGATCGTGGCTGATTCCGAGCCTTCAGACGGCTGCAGCATTGTCTCGGATTCGGACGGCCTAGTTTCCTGGTTCACCGCCGTGCCGCCGCCCATCAGCATTGTCGGCGAAATACTGTCGTGAATGGCGGTGGAGCCCTCAGCGCCGCCCATCGTCGCTTCGGCACCGATCGCCTGTGTCGGCGTGGCGGTAGGCCCAAAGGCACCGGTCGGCGGCACAAACTGGCTATGCCCGTCGACCTTTGCGATGCCGAAATCGAGTACTTTTACGGTATAACCGCCGCGCTGGTTCGGTTCGAGCCAGATATTGTCGGGTTTGAGGTCGCGGTGAATGATGCCCTGCGAGTGGGCCTCGTGAACTGCCGAACAGACCTGTTCAAGAATATCGAGCGTCCAGCCGACCGGCAGGTTTCGTTCCTCATCCAGTATCTCCCCCAGCGTGCAGCCGTCGAGATATTCCATCACCAGATAAGCCACCCGCCCATCTTCGGTTTCGGCAAAGCCGAAATCCGTCACATCAACGACGTTCGGGTGCCGCAGCCGGCCCGCGGCACGGGCCTCGCGGCGAAACCGCTCCACGAATTCCTGCCGCTGCATAAACTGTGGGGCGATCACCTTCACGGCCACCGGCCTTTCGGTACCCAGGTGGGTCGCAAGATAGACGTTACCCATTCCACCGCGGCCAAGCTCGCGGTCGATCAAGTATTTTCCGTCGAGCGTCTGCCCGACCATGTCGGCGAATTTCATTATCGGAGCGATGGGTCCTTACCCGGACATTATAGAGCAAGCGATGTCGGTAACCAATTATGTTTGGCCGCCGGAAAGATTCGATCTATAATGCATTCGACTTCAGTGTATCGGCCCGGTATCACCCTATCCGGGGCGGAACACACGATTCCGAAACATGACAGCAAATATTTCACGATTTTCGCGAAGGATCGCGGCGGTTACCCTTCTATCGGCACTGGCGGTCGCCGGCAGCTTTGCCCAAGGCTCGAACGCCGTTCCTAATGACGGAGCCGGCCCCTTCGCTCAGGCGCTGCTCGGCCGGATCGGCGGCAGCGAAGAGCGGCTCGAAAATGCGAAGCCGTTCGCCATTGCCTTTTGCGGATGGCGGACGCTGACTATGACGCACTTCAGCATGGGCAAATATGACGGAGCCCAGATCGGGCTGTGCAGGCTGACGATGCAGGTTTTTGATCCCGAAATGCCGGCGGTATTTGTAAACGTCGAGTCCCGTGCAAAGACGTCGGCAAAGGAGATCGACCTGACCGAAGCGGAAAAGGGTGAGATCAACCGGTTCGTTAAGATCCGCCACGGCCAAAAGGCATTCGGGCTTTTCGAAGTGGCCGAGGAACGTGACCCGGTCTATCAATGGAAATACATGATGGGCATCGCCATGGGCGAGCTCGGGGCGTACGTCACGATGTGGTGGAAGGTAGGTAACGCCGCGACCTTTGACGGCCAGATCGCCAAGAATATTCGCGGTGCGGTGAAACAGGCGGAGGCGGCCCCGCCCGGAATTCCGGCGTCGATGCTGGCAAAGATCAAGGCCCTTGCGCCCCACGGAGAAAAGACTCGGTTCACACCTGCAGAAAGACTCGCACTCGCGGCGGACCTAAGGGAAGCGATGCTGGCGTCGGTCGCGATCACGGATGTTAAAGACACGCTCCCGGCGGCAGGAAAGCAGATCGCCGCACCCGCAGCGCCGGCGGTCACCTCCCCGGTTCGAACGGCGACCGCCCCCCAGCCTCGTCCGACGCCCACAGCGGCAGGTTCGACAATGGTGACCGGGACCGCCCCAGCAACACCCGCAGCCAAAGCCGCAGCCGCGAACCCGACACTTGCACGGGAGAAATACTACATCGGCCGCGGATATGCCGAGAGCGGTGACCATGCGTCGGCGGTCAACTATTTCGATCAGAGCATAGCCCTGAACAACGCGGAACCCAATGCGTTTCATCAGCGTGCCAAATCGCTCGAGGCACTCGGCCGGATCGATGCCGCCATAGCGGACTATACGCAGATGATAATCCTCAAGGGCAATATGCCGTTGGCGTACTATAATCGCGGCACACTGCAACTCGATAAAAAGAACTTCACTGCTGCCTTGGCTGACCTGAACATGGCGATACAGCTCGGCAATGCGGGTTCGTCGCAATATTTTAACCGCGGCATGGCGAACGATGGCCTCAGCAAATGGCAAGCCGCGTATGCCGATTTTGCCAAGGCCGCCGAGCTCGATCCGCGGTCGGCCGACAGCTTTATTATGATGGGCAAAGCGGCCTGTAAGCAGGGCCTGCTGCTCACCGCTATCCGGGCCCAGGAACAGGCGATCGCCCTAGGTTCAACTATTACGAAAGGATGCTCACAATGAAAAAGATCATTTCAACTCTAGTTTTTGTGGCCGCTCTAGCCCTGGCAGCCTTTGGCCAGGACGAGTCGAAATACTCCTACGAAGCCCAATCCGCGTTTATTCCCGAAGAACTCGGTAGGGTTTATTTGGGGATGCCTTTTAAAGAGTTCGCCGCCAACTTTGATCTCGTCGAGTCTGAGGTCGGCGACACCCGATTCGGTTGGCTGCCTGCAAAGGTGCAGCATAATAAAGGCCCGATCAGAACGGTTCATTTCAAAGTACATGGCCTAACTCCTGAACAGATCGAGGCCGCCACAAAGGAAGACAAGGTCCGCGAGCCCGATGGATGGGAAAAACGCGTGGTCCGTCTGGATCCCGAAAAGATACCGGACGCGGGCATTATCTATATTATGGAGATCGAATTTGACCCGTCATTCGACTTGAGAGGCTACGCTCTGAAGAAATTTGGCGAGGGGGCCGATTTTCGTAAAGCGGATGATGAATACTATTTTTACGACGTGCAGTGGGTGAAAAAGACGTCGGACGGGCTGCAGTGGCTCATCCGTGTCTTCGACGGAAAGGAAAAGTCCATATCGCTCATCGGCCGCATCGACGGCACTGAGTGGGGCCTCGACCAACTTTAGTGAAGCAGCATAAGAATTTCCTCACGGACCCGCCTGTGACTCCTGCGATACATAGTTGCATTCTTGTTTCATCGGTGATACAGTCTTGGTGTCCGCATCTTAAACCACGGAGAAACTAAGAAATGAGTTTGGACAAAAGCAAAGCCATCGAATCTGCCCTTTCGCAGATCGAGAAAAAATTCGGCAAGGGCTCGATAATGCGTTTGGGCGAAAGGCCCCACGAAGATATCGGCTCCATCTCGACCAATTGCCTAAGCCTTGACGCCGCGATCGGTGTCGGCGGAGTCCCGCGCGGCCGCATTGTCGAGATCTACGGCCCGGAAAGCTCGGGTAAAACGACGCTTGCCCTGCAGGTCGTCGCCTCGGCCCAACGCACAGGCGGCATTGCGGCATACATCGATGCGGAACACGCGATGGACCCGGAATATGCCGGCAAGCTCGGCGTGAATATCGACGACCTTCTTATTTCCCAGCCCGATTCCGGCGAACAGGCGCTCGAGATCGCGGAGACGCTGGTCCGTTCGAACAGCGTGGACGTTATCGTCATCGACTCCGTCGCCGCTCTCGTCCCGCGGGCTGAGCTTGACGGCGAGATGGGCGATTCGCTCCCGGGCCTTCAGGCACGGCTGATGTCGCAAGCACTGAGAAAGATCACTGCGATAGTCTCGAATTCGCGAACGACCTTTATCTTTATCAATCAGCTTCGTGAAAAGATCGGCGTATTCTTTGGCTCGCCGGAGACGACGACTGGCGGCAAGGCCCTTAAGTTTTATGCCAGCGTGCGGCTTGATATCCGCCGCATCGGCGCGATAAAGGACGGGGACAGGGTGGTCGGCAACCGCACCCGCGTTAAAGTGGTCAAGAACAAAGTGGCTCCGCCTTTCCGCGAATGCGAGTTCGATATTATGTATGGCGAGGGCATCTCGCACGCCGGCGACCTTATCGATCTGGCTACGGCGAACGATGTTGTTGAAAAGAGCGGTGCCTGGTTCTCCTATAAGGGCGAAAGGCTCGGCCAGGGGCGTGAGAATGTGAAGACGCTCCTTAAGGAAAACGATGAGCTTCGCGGCCGCATCGAGGATGAGGTTAAGACGGCTCTCGGCTTCGTAAAGGCCGAGGCTGCCCCGGCCTAATCCCGCACGGCGATCTTTTATCGGCCTCCCGTATTCGCATTGGCGTTTACGGGGGGCTTACTCATTTGCTTGCGAAGTTCTTCTTCCGAAGGGATCCCCGGCGTCGGGGTCGCACCCGGCTTACGAGGCTTTTTCAGCTCGTCGGCCGACGGAATGCCCGGCGCAGGCGAGACGTTGGAAGGGACCTTTTCCAGCTTGTTAGCGTTTGAGATACCCGGAATGTTTCCTTCCGGCTCGATCGGCTTCGGCGAAAGCCCCTCGGGCAGATCCTCTGGAGCAACGTTTACGGCGGCGTTCGCGTTCGCCGAATTAGCATTCGCATTTTCGGGAACGGAACCGCATCCTGCCCCGGCGACGACAAAGATACTAAGAAAAATAAGACCGGCTTTATACATAATCTTACACTTTAAAAATAGCTGTGCCGGCTTGAAGGTTGCGTCCCCGGGGGGCAGCGACGGCGTTCAAACCGGCACGGGCAGGTTTCAAACGGAATTCGGAAGGTGAAGCAGACGCCATTAGGTAAGCAACTGCTAAATCGTAATTATAGGCTCATTTTTGTGCTTGTCAACACAATTTGAACACGATGTTAACCGAGCTCTCGCTCTTGCCGGGTCGCATTTGACAACCGTTCCAGCCTTATTTAGAATCAGGGATTCGCCCTATCATCAGGGGCAAAACGGCCAGGTAGCTCAGTTGGTAGAGCAGCGGACTGAAAATCCGCGTGTCGGCGGTTCGATCCCGTCCCTGGCCACCATTAAAATCAGAATATTCAAAGGGCGAATCTATTCCGATTCGCCCTTTTTGATCTCCGGTGGTGGAAATAGAATGACCATCTGTCCGCTTGAACGACGCGGGGCTATGATTAGAGTAGATGAGAGGCGGCGCAGAAGTTGACGTCAATCAAATCCATTGAATAAACAGGAGAAGGCCATGAACCCAGATACCGATAAGATCCCGAACCTAACCCGCTCATCGTCCACCGCCCGCGGCATCGCAAAAGCGGCATGGATCATACATCTATTTCTTGCTGGCTTTGGCCTCTTGCTTATTTTCCTAGGTTTCGTTGATGGGCCGAGGTGGGCTCCGGTGCAGTCCACATATTTCATAGTCGCCATTGCTCTCGCAGTTGTTCCATATACGATCGCCAGGGCCCTCGAAGAACTGTCCCGCGATTGATACCATCACTCGTGAAATTGAATTATTCGCGTTAGTAGCGGCCCGTTCTCGTCCCCCTGGCCACCACGGACTGCGAAAAAGACGCCGATACCGCGACGTCTTTTTTGTTATACTGAAAGTGTTTAACCGACAGGGGGTAAATATTATGACCGGAAGCAGAGCACAATTTGACGCAGACCGTTACGAGGAGCCCTCGGCATTTTCGACCGTGCGAACGGCCGAGCAGCCGCACGAGGTCAAATGCGAGCAATGTAACCGTTCGCTGTTTCTAGGAAACGACGACCATGCTGAGTTTCTTCGCAAAGCCGAAGAGAACATCGAGCAATCGTTCCTGTGCGAGGAATGCCGCTTTGCGGATGACGAACGCCTAGCCGCCGCGGAGTGAGGCTAGTTACGTGTCCAACTCTTTTCGCGTGTAGAGATATTTCACGATCCGGTCGCGGGAGATTATTCCCGCGAGCTTTCCGCCTTCCATCACGGGCAACTGATTCACGTCCTCCCGTCCCATCTTATCCAGAGCCTCCATCACCGGCGCCGAACGCGCGATCGTGTGCACCTGGTCTATCGGTTTCATGATGTCGCCCACAAGCGTCATTGGCCACATTTCACGTGAAATACCCTTTATCTCGTGCGGGGTGATCAGCCCTTCGGGTTCCTCGCCGTCACCGACCAAATAGCACCGCCGGCCCGAACGCAGCATGTGCTCCTCGACCATCGTCTGCACGTTCATTCGCGGGTCGAGGATGGGGCAGTCGAGCGACATCAGGTCGCCGACGGTCACGTTCTTCAGGCCTTCAGTGATCTCCAATTGCGAGTACGTAGCCTTGGCTGCATTTAGCAGAAACCATCCGATAAACGCTATCCATAGTCCGCCGATCCCCGATCCGCCAAAGAAAGCAAAAACGCCGAGCACGATAAATCCGAAAGCGAAGACCTGGCCGATGACCGAGGCGATCCTTGTCGCCCGGGTCTTGTCGCCGGTGAATTTCCATGCCGCGGCCCGTAGGACTCGGCCGCCGTCCATCGGAAAACCGGGGATCATATTGAAGATCGCAAGGGCGATATTTACCGTCCCCAGCCAAACGATTACTGCCATAAGCGGGGTGGTCGGCATCTCGCCGGCAGGCCATCCGAAAGCGACGGCCATGCCAAGGCAAACCGCTCCGATCACAGCACTTGTGATGGGCCCAACTATGCCGAGCCAAAATTCGGAGTTCGCCGTTTCAGCCTCTT
>JAEWBM010000161.1 GCA_023391155.1 Acidobacteriota bacterium | reverse complement strand
CGCCGATTAAATGCACTTCAGGGCGATACCCGGCCGGCGTTATTGATTTCCGGACCAAGTCGCCATATAGCCCGAACACCTTTTTATTGCTGACGAGAAGGATGCGTTTTGCTGTGGGCAAGGCCTCCGAGAGAATGCCGCCTGTAACAGCAAGCAGGCCGCTGCCCACCCGAACGCTGTATTCGGAAGCTCGGCCACGCAGGCGAACGGGCACTTCGATCTTTCCTGCCTCGTTCTTTTTCATGCAAGATTTCGGCGGATCACCTCGGCCAAACGGTTCGCGGCATTCTCTATCATTTGACCGTCCCGGCCCTCGACCATCACTCGTGCCAAATTTTCCGTGCCCGAGTATCTCAGCAGCAGCCGGCCCTCATCGCCAAGCTCCTCCTCCACTTCGCGGGCCGCAGAGCTGATCTCGGGCGATTCCTCGAACGGCACCTTTCTTAGCACCTTAACGTTCACCAGGATCTGCGGCGTTCGTTCGAATCCGCCGGCCGCTTCGGCCAGCGAAACGCCCCGCTCGGTTATGGCCCGCAGCACGGCGAGGGCCGTCGCCATGCCGTCGCCGACCAGGCTTCGCTTTGGGAAGATAATGTGGCCCGACTGTTCGCCGCCGAGTTCCGCACCGCTTCGCAAAAGCTCTTCGAGCACATACTTGTCTCCCACCGGCGTTCGCACGAGTTCGATCCCGTCAGCCGCCAGGGCAGATTCCAGACCGAAATTGCTCATCACTGTCCCGATCACTTTCGCCGTTTTCAGCCTGCCGACCGAACGCAAATATCGGCTCATTATCCATAGGATCGAATCGCCGTCCACCACGTTTCCGCGCTCATCGACCAGTAATGCCCTGTCCGCGTCGCCGTCAAATGCGATCCCTGCAATAGCTCCCGCATCGATAACCGCCCGCTGAAGGCCCTCCAGATGAAGCGACCCGCAATCTTTATTAATGTTCCGCCCGTTGGGGCTGCAGTGCAGTGCGGTGACCTCTGCTCCGAATGATGCAAAAAGCTCCGGCGCAAGTTCCGACGCGGCCCCGTTAGCGCAATCTATCACCAATCGCATTCCGCCGAGATCCAGGCCCGCAAACCGCTCCTTGAGGCTGTCGAGATAGGCCTCTCGAAATTCCGGCTCAACGGTCACCGCAAGAGCCCCATTTTCGGGAACCGTTTCTCCCTCGTGCACGTCGCGCTCGATCGCTCTTTCAACATCGCCGTTCAGCTTGCTGCCGTCCGGGGAGAAGATCTTGATGCCGTTATCCTCAAAAGGATTGTGCGATGCGCTGATAACCACCCCTGCGGTAAATCCAAATCTGCCCGTAAGAAACGCGACGCCCGGAGTGGTGATCACTCCCGCCGACACGCACTCGGCCCCCTCTTTGGCGGCCCCCTCGCAAAAGGCTCGTTCTATCGCTGCACCCGATTCCCTGGTGTCCCTGCCGATCAGTATCTTTACAGACCCTGATTGCGACGCCAGGTTTCGTGCGAGAGAGGCTCCGATCAATCGAACCGTTGCTTCATTCAAAGGGAAATCGCCGGCAACGCCGCGAATGCCGTCGGTACCGAAAAGTTTGGGTGCTTGTGAGGTTTCTTTTAATTGCTGCATTTCTCTAAAAGTTCCAGTTATAGCGTAATAGTATCGACCCGTAAACTGCCAGCGACCTATAACCTTTTATTGTGGCTGCCATAATTTTTCCGATTTACGTTGACAACCTCCACGCAAATAAGCGAATCTATACAAATGCAGGTGTTCACCCTGCTGAATCGCGAAAATTTGTTTCTCTCCGCTGAGTTTTTTACCTGTAGTACCATCTTATGAAAATTAGATCTTGTCTCGCGCTTCTAAGTGTTACGCTCGTTTCGGGTTCGGCCGGGGCCGTGTTTGCGCAAGGGCCGTCGCCCCGCGTAGAGCTTGTCGTCACCGACCGTACCCCTTCACCAAGAGCGACCCCTACACCGATAATTGTCGGCAGGCCTCGCGTGGCGGATGCGGAACCCGTGCGTTCTGCTCCGGTCGAAGCACCGCGTTCGGTGCCTAGTGCACCCGCGTCGTCAGCCGCACGCACACTTAGTTTTCGCGAGATCAAAAGCAAGATCGCCGAAGCGACCCGCGTAATGAAAACGCGGCCGCTGACCATCGCGTCCGTCGGCACGCCCTATCAAGGGATCGAGGCAGTGCGGGTGGCATTCCACGACTGGGATCGAAACGAGATCGATTACGTCGTGATGACCAAAGAAGATTTCCTCTCCACCAAATACGAGACCGCCGTCACCTCCGAAAACGGCAGACGCCTGGTAGCCAAAACCATCCGCGGCAACGGTGTGAACACCCCGATAACGCTTACCGACGAACGCGGCGTTCAACATCTGCCGCTGCTCGTTCAGTATCCCCGCGTGGACCGCGGTACCTATCAGGAAACCGCGTATTATATGTCGACACATCCGGGCCTCGTCACGCCCGAGGTGGTCGGTGCAGGCCGCATTTATGTGCACAACGTTATCGAGATCGCCCGTGAAAAGCTCCGCGAACGCGGCGTTACTATTCAGCCCAAAGTTGCCGATATTGCCGAGCGGCTTGCCGTCGTCGAGCACGTCGACCATATGCGGTTCAAGACCGAACCCCACAACGATATTTATAACGACGTCTTCACTCTGTTCGCGTTGAACGAGGGCGAGACATATAAATACGCGGTCAGTACGGCAGGCGCTGGTGGGATGGTACAGATGATCCCGTCAACATATCGAATGGTCCGGGCCCAGTTTCCGCAGGTGCCGCTCACCCCGAATTTTGTCGTCGGAATGCGTGACCACGTAAACGCCGCGCAGGCAATGCTTCTGTATATGCAGTGGACGTGGGATGACCTTCGCAGCCGCTCGGCCATCAGCGGCGCGATCCTCAGCGGCATCGCAACCCAGGAACAGATCATGGCAGCCGGTTACAATTCAAATCCGGCGCGGCTTGCCGGGTACATCAACCGCGGCGGCGCGGGCTGGGCAAACCTTATCCCGAAAGAAACGCAGATGTATCTGCAGATCTATGAGTCGGTCGACCGTCTGGTCCCGATGACGCCGCGAAGCCGTTAACCAAAGCCTACTCGAAAGGAGCGCCGCGAGAGAGTCGACCTCTTGCGGCGTTTTTTTTATGCGCCTGCGGCATTTAGCCGGGTGAGCTTTGCCACCGACTCGCGGATGTCATCGATGGTCGAAGCTACCAGCCGCGATCCGTGAAATTCTCGAACGCCTGACGTTTCAAATACGGCAAAATCGGGAACGATGATCTCTTCCGCCGACGCCGTGCCCTCGATGCGGGCCGTCGCGATATTCAGCCCCCAGAGGTCGCCGAGGTAAATATCGAAGGTAAACGGCTGCTCGCTGCCTTCGGAAAAATAACGGTTCTTGCGGATCTCTTCCCCCTCGAATATCTGAAACTGCGCATATTCACCCTCATCGAGAAACATCTCTTGCACCACGCGCTCGAACGGCCTCGCGGCATCGTACTCAAGCTTTTGCAGGCAATGTTCCCATTCTTTCGTCTCCGGGACGCGTATCGAGCGCAGCCGAATGTTCGTATTCGGAATATAATTATCGAATATCTGGATATGGCGGCTCGCGGGAGTCAGGGGCTCCGGCAGGGTGTCAATTATAAAGGACCGCAATAATTCGGTTTTGTACTGGTTGTCCATCGCTTTGGCTTTAATTATACTCGACAATCGAACTATAAACGGAGGGTATTTTTAACTAGAGATGAGAAAAACTTTTTACATCGCGATCGTCAGCCTCTCAGTCGTCCTTGCCGGCTGCGGCGGGACCGAGACCAACACGACGCCGGCGAACACGAACGCAAATTCGACAGTTTCGAACACAGCTAATACAAATTCAGGAACGCTGACGGCAACGACGCCGACGCCGGCCGGCAAGACCAATGATGCCCCGACGTTAAAACCGGTCGCCGAGGCATATTGCGCAGCAAAAGAAAAGGGTGATGAGGCGGCTCTTCGAAGGGTTTTCGATTCGGATTCGCTTCAAGATCTCGAGAAGCAAATGGATGCCGACGGCATCGACAGTCTGGTCGAATTTCTTTCGCTCGATCGTGTAACGACCGCGAATTGCGAACTCTGGAATGAAAAGTTTATCGACGACAACCAAGCCACCGCGATCCTCCGGACTGAAAGCATGCCGCAAGGCGGTGAGGTGCTATTCGTAAAAGAAGGCGGCGAATGGAAGATGTCCACAAAGCTGCCTGAGTTCTCTAACTAGAAAGCAATGAGCCTGCCCCGCAACGGACAGGCTCATTTTAATTATCAACTTCTGCCCGGTTACGCCGCCTTGGCCTCGGCCTCATACGGCGGCAAGATAACTCTCGCCTGTTTCTCTTTCTTCATCCCCAGCGCCCAATCCGCCTGCATCAGCGTGTGGATATCACGAGTTCCCTCATAGATCACCGCTGCTTTGCAGTTCCTTAGGTAACGCTCGACCGGGTAATCGTTCGTATATCCGTTTGCCCCGTGTACCTCGATCGCCATCGACGCCGCCTTTTCCGATCGGATCGTCGCCTGCCACTTGGCCAGGCTCGCGGCCTTTGCCGAGGGCTTACCCTGGTTCTTCAAATAGCCGCATTTAAGCCACAGCAGATGTGACATCTGGTAATCGGCTTCCATTTCGGCGATCTTCTGCTTGACCAGTTGGTAGTTCCCTATCGTCTGGCCTTGCACTTCGCGCGTGTTCGCATATGCGACCGATGCATCTCGTGCTGCCCTGATAACGCCGGTTGCTCCCGAGGCGACGGTATAGCGGCCGTTCTCGAGCGAGAACATCGCGATCTTAAATCCTTCCCCTTCGTTCCCGAGCATATTCTCTTTCGGGACGCGTACATCCTGAAGCGAGAAATATCCGGTATCACCCGCGCGGATACCCATCTTCCCGTGCAGCGTACCGCTCGAGAATCCGGGCATCGAACGCTCGACTATAAAGCAGCTAATGCCGCTGTGGTCCCGTGCCTTCTGCTTTTCAAGATCGGTCCAGCAAAAGAATAGGAAATGATCCGCTGTGTTGCCGAGCGATATCCACATCTTCTCGCCGTTTAGTATCCAATCGTCGCCGTCACGTTTCGCGTACGACCGCATTCCGACAACATCCGAACCGGCATTAGGCTCGGTCAGTCCAAAGGTCGCGAGCTTTTCGCCCTTCGCCTGCGGAACAAGATACTTCTGCTTTTGTTCCTCGGTGCCCCAGCTATACAGGCTCAAGCTGTTCAGGCCCACGTGGACGCTCATCGCCACCCGCAGAAACGTGTCACAAGCCTCAAGCTCTTCGCACACAAGCCCCAACGAAATATAGTCAAACCCCGCTCCGCCGTACTGCTCCGGAATGCAGACGCCCAACAGGCCGAGGTCCGCCATCTTGTCAAAAACGCTCCGCTCAAAATGGGCCTTCTCATCCCACTCTTTAATGTGCGGGGCCACCTCGCCCTGCACAAACTCGCGAACCGTATTCCGCAATGCAATTTGTTCTTCAGTCAATTCAAGATCGATCACGACTGCTCCTTCTCGAAAATCTTATTATGCTAATATCAGGCTAGAAACAACTTAAAAGGATATCACCGAACCCCGATACAAGCGAAGTATGCCTTATTCGAAACGCTTATTCCTTCAAGCTGCAGTTTTCATCTTCCTCGTTTCCATTCTATCCCTGTCGTTTCTTGCTCAGAGCACGCCGGAGTCCCTGCCGCAGCTCCTCACCCAGCGCGAGCAAATGGACGTCCGCGAGGCATGGTTGAAGAAGCGCCTGGGCACGCTGCTGCCTGCGATGATGAAGCGGCATGGCATCGAAATGTGGATCGTTGTTAACGAGGAGTTCAACAGCGACCCGGTTACTCCTCACATCACGCCGCCGATCCCCATCGTCGGACGCCGAGATATCTTTCTCTTCATCGATCGCGGTGACTCTCTTGAACGGATCGCAATGGTCCGCTACGACGAAGAGCGGCTAAAGAACCATTACCGAATGGTCATGCCCGCCCGCGATAAATTTGGCGAAGAGCTGAAAAAGATAGTCGACGAACGAAACCCGAAAACGATCGCCCTGAACATTGGCGGCAGCCGCGGCCAGCAAAGCGGACTTTCGTACGACTCTTACCGATTCCTGGCCCAGTCACTCGGCCCCGAGAATGAAAAGAATTTCGTTTCGGCCGCAGATCTTCTCGTAGAGTTTTTCGATACCCGCTTGCCCGAGGAGCTTGAGCACTTCCGCAACGCCGTCGCAGCCACCGAGATCATCGCCCGTCGCGCATTCTCAAACGAGGTCATCACACCCGGTAAGACCACTGTCGGCGATGTCCGCTGGTGGATGATGGAACAGGTCAACAAACTCGGCCTGACCATCTGGTTCCAGCCGGATCTCCGCATCCAACGCCGGCGAGCTTCGACGGAAACGACCGGGCCGTTTCTAAGCACCGCATCAGAATCCGAGGTCATTCGCCGCGGCGATCTGCTCCATTTGGATTTTGGCCTCGATTACATGGGCCTTTCGACCGATTGGCAAAAGCACGCCTATGTCCTAAACGAAGGCGAACGCGAAGCTCCCGCCGGATTAAAGGCCGCGCTCACAAATACCAACAAATTGCAGGATATTATCTTCTCCGTCGCCCGGCCAGGGATGACGGGCACCGAGGTCTACGAGCGCTCGATGGCCGAGTGTAAGCGACAGAACCTCGAGTGCATGATCTATTCCCACCCGATCGGCACGCACGGCCACGGCCTCGGGCCCTCGATCGATTTCCGCGGCAACATCGGCGGCGGCGGCAACAAGCTGATCCCCGGCTCTTACATGTCCATCGAGCTCAACACCTCAACGCCCGTTGCCGAGTGGGGAGGCCAAAAGGTAACCATGATGGCCGAGGACGACGCCGTCCTCAATGAAAAAGGCTACGAGTTCATCCGCCCCCGACAGACGGAACTGTATTTGATCAGATAGGTTATCGCGCGCCGGTTCGGAGCCTGGCGAGTAATTTCACATGGAATCTACGAGAGAGAGAAAACTTCTGCTCGGATTTACAGGCATCGCTTTGGCTCTTTTCGTTGGAGCGTTATCGTACGAATTTTATCGCTATGCGTCTACTCCCAAACCCGAACCAGGCGGAATCACATTTGCGGTACACGCGCCCAGAAATTTTCTAGCAGGATTCCACCTTATGACTCCGATTGTGTTTGCCGCTCTGTTTTTTGCTCGCAAATTTATAATTTCTACAGTACTCACGAGTTTATATGGGCTCTTTCTTACTGCTAGCTATTTCGTTCGACTCAATGGGGAAGGTTTCTTGGGCGGCGAAGGGATCTACGACGGACGAAAACTACTCGAGTTTTACGACAAATCCCACCCCTTTGATCTCGTTGCGTGCCTGTTTATTTTCATTGTTTTGATATGGCAGATCAGCATTTTGTATCGCAATTTCGGAGAAACATCTAAGTTTCATTGAACGGAACCGCGTAGGCCTCGCAAGTCAAGTCTAATCCTTTACGATCTCCGGTCTGTTCCAAGGTCTGATCTTTGCGAGAGTCGCCTTGATCTTGTCCTTTGCATTGGCCGCGTCGAAATCCATCTGCAGACCGATCCAAAATTCGTCCGACATTCCAAAAAATCGCGAGAGCCGAAGTCCCGTGTCGGCGGTGACCGATCGATTTCCGGCGACGATCTCGCCAATACGCCGCTGCGGCACGCCGATCTCCTTAGCTAATCGATATTGTGTTATCCCCATCGGTTTAAGAAACTCCTCAAGAAGTATCTCTCCGGGATGCGGATATGGGACTTTGCGTACTGTCATGCTTACACCTCAGTGGTAATCCACTATCTCGACCTCTTCCGGTCCGGCCGCCGTCCAGACAAAACAAATGCGGTAACGGTCGTTGATCCGGATGCTGAATTGCCCGGTGCGATCCCCTTTCAGTGCTTCAAGCCGGTTCCCCGGTGGCACTTTAAGGTCATCAAGCCGCCCCGCTCGATTTAAGATCGCCAATTTTCGCATCGCGACCGCCTCGAAACTCATAAATCGCCTGACCCTTTTACCAGCAAATAGCTTTTCGGTGTCAGCACATCGGAAGGAACGGATCGGCATAGTGAATACTAACGCATTACGTTAGTATTGTAAAGCGTTATTATGCCGCCTAATTCGGCCGTTGAATAGTGTAAGATTGTTGTGAGAATGATTCCTGTAGCAAAAGCCATCAAGATCATAGAACGCGAGATAACCCCTCTACGCAGCGAGCGGATCGCGATCGCTGATGCTTCCGGCCGCGTCCTTGCCGAGGACATCATTGCCGATTCCGATCTTCCGCCTTTCCACCGATCGCAAATGGACGGCTACGCAGTAAAAGCAGTCGACACGGAGGCAGCCCCCGTAACCCTGACGATCGTCGGCGAAGCCGCCGCCGGCCGCGGTTGGCCGGGCACACTTAAAAAAGGCGAGGCCGTTCGCATCATGACCGGCGCCCCGCTTCCCAAAGGGGCCGACGCGGTCCAAAAGATCGAACTGGCTCGGGAAGAGAACGGCGAGGTAACGTTCCACGAGCCCACCGCAAAGGGCCGATACATAGTTCGCCGCGGCTCCGAAGCGAAAAAGGGCGACGTCATGATGCGTGCCGGCCAGGCTCTTACGCCAAACTCCATCGCTGTCCCCGCCGCTTTCGGCTATGCACCGCTTAAGGTGGCGAAACGCCCCCGCGTCGCCGTTCTCTCGACCGGCTCCGAGATCGTCGACATCGCCAGCAAGCCCAAACCCGACCAGATCCGCAACTCGAATTCCATAATGCTCGCCGAAATGTGCCGCACCGCCGGGGCGGTCGTCGAGATTCTCCCGACAGCCGGCGACGATCTTGCGACCTTGAAGGCACGCATATCCGAGGCCTCACGCGATTCCGATATGCTGATCACCACCGGCGGCGTCTCCGTAGGGAAATATGATCTAACGAAGGCCGCCCTCTCCGAGCTCGGCGCCCAGATCTTCTTCGAACGCATCCGCATCAAACCCGGTAAGCCCACCGTTTTCGCACGGCTTAAGAAGACCACTTTTTTCGGCCTCCCCGGTAATCCGGTCTCGGCCGCGGCCACATTCTATCTGTTCGTGCGAAAGGCTTTACTGCTGATGCAGGATGCGGCCGAGACGGACCTGCCGAGCGGCTTCGCTGTCCTCGAATCCGACATCAAAGGCACAAAAGAGCGCGAGTCGTTCCTCCCCGCCCGTCTCGCCACCGATTCCCGGGGCCGGCTGATCGCGTTACCCATCAAATGGCACGGATCGTCCGATCTCGTCGGATTCGCCGGGGCCGATGCCCTTGTCCGGATCCCCGCCGGGTCAAATTTCAAAGCCGGGGACTCCGCACCGATCCTCTTCCTGCCCTGATAGCCTTTGCGTTCCCCGCCGCTTTAGGTAAAAATCGTCGAACACATGAGCGAACTATCTCACTACGATGAATCGGGCCGCGCCCGCATGGTCGATGTCTCAGACAAACCCGCGACAAAACGTGTCGCTGTCGCCTCCGCAAAGGTGCTGCTGTCCGAAAAGACCCTTGAAGCTCTGCGAACGCAAACCAATCCCAAGGGCGACCCGCTCGAGATCGCGCGCATCGCCGGGATAATGGCCGCGAAACGCACTAGCGACCTGATCCCCCTCTGTCATCAGCTCCCCTTATCCAAGGTGAACGTCGACGCCCGCATCACCGATTCGGGCATCGAACTAACCGCTGAGGCCATCACAACCTCGCAGACCGGGGTCGAAATGGAGGCACTCACTGCCGTTTCCGTCGCCGCCCTCACCATCTACGATATGTGCAAAGCCGTCCAGCGCGACATCGTTATCACGGCCGTCCGCCTCGAGAGCAAGACCGGCGGAAAGGAAGATTACACACGTCCGCATGACGGCTAAACCTTCTCGAACCGCGAACTTTACGCTAGAATATTCGTTACTAATAACGGAAGGAGTTAAACATGAGATATAAAGTCGCCCGTGAAGCCGAACCGCAATTCACCCTGTTGCTCATCGCTACGCTTTTGAGCATCGGCCTGTGGATCGCATCGTGGTTTATCCCGTTCGTCGGGCTCGTGTTTTATCCATTGCAGCTCTTCGCAACATTTATTCACGAGGGCGGACACGCTCTCGCCGCGGTGCTCACCGGCCACTCCGTCCAGAGCCTTGCCGTTAATCCCGACGCCAGCGGTGCCGTTTGGTCACAGGGCTCCGGCTGGTTCTCATCGCTTCTGATCTCCAGCTCCGGCTATCTCGGCACAACCGCATTCGGTGCGGGTATGCTCGCCTGGATGCGTTACGGCTATTCATCGCGAACGGCTCTTTATGTGTGTTCGGCCCTGATCGGCATACTGACCTTCGTTTTCGGCATTCTCGCGCCGGTCACAAATCTTTTCGCGACCGTCACTTTCGGCGGCTTTTTATTCACGATCTTGTCAGGTGCGGTCATCGCCGCGGCCCTGTTTGCCGTGGCTCGCTATGCACAGCCAAAGTGGGCAAACTTCGCACTTGCATTCCTCGCCGTGCAGACGCTCCTAAATGCCGTCTTCAGCCTGATCGATCTGTTCTTCATAACTGCAGCCACGACGGGACATTCCGACGCTGCAAATATGGCATCGGCCACCGGCATTCCGGCGGTCGCCTGGGTCTTTATCTGGATGCTGCTGTCGCTCGTGCTCATTTCGGTCGGACTCCGCGTCTATGCCGTGAACAAGAACCGAGCCACCGACACCGTTTTCGAAGATTAAAATTCGTGAAAAAACTTATCCCCCTTTTCTTCGCTGTGGCACTGTTGTCCGCGAGCGTACATTCACAAATAAAAACCCCACAGCTGCCGGCAAAGCGGGCCTCGTTCTCCGCTTCGCGGCAAATGATCGTTGTGACTTCGGCGGATTGGGCCAACACCGCCGCCACCGCGCGCCGATATGAACGCGGCGGGCCGCGTGCCCGTTGGAAGATGGTCGGCGAATCCTTTCCCGTCCTCCTTGGACGCAGCGGAATGGGCTATGGCTCCGATACGGGCCCCTTGCCATTAAAGCGTCCCGATAATGCCCCCTCCAAAGCCGAGGGCGACGGCCGCTCGCCTGCCGGTGCGTTCCCGATCACATCGGCATTCGGCTCGGCCTCTAAGCCTGAACACCTCGACTTCCCTTACACCAAGCTTGAATCCTCCACCGAGTGTGTCGACGACCTGGCTTCGTCCCACTACAACACCATCGTCGATCGTTTCAAGGTCGGTAATTTCGACTGGAAAAGTTCCGAAAAGATGCTCGATGTCGGCGAGGAGTATGGCCTCGGGATGTTCGTCGGTTATAATTCTTATCCGGTCAAAAGATCGGAGGGCTCGTGCATCTTTCTCCACGTGTGGAAGGACGAAGAGACGCCGACAAGCGGCTGCACCTCAATGTCTCGCCGCAACGTTGAAATGGTTCTTTCGTGGCTTGAGGCCGAGAAAACACCGTACCTCGTTCAGCTCCCCGAAGCAGAATATAAAAGGCTCAGAGGCTCGTGGCGGCTACCCAAAATAAAATAACCCTTCGCGATCTGCCGCTCGGCGGCAGGCTAATCGTCCGCAGCCGTAAGGACTGGCGCGTCGCCGTCATCTCACGTCTTGCCGAAGACCAGGCGACGCTTTCCATCGCCTCGCCCAGCGGTTACAGTTATCGGCTCCGCAAACCGCTCGATATGTCGGTAACGCTCGATGGAATGATCCCCTGCCTCGAAACCGAGCATCCCGACACATGGCGCGAAAACTTCTCGTTCCTCGACCGCCGCTGGTGATCCCCTCCCGTTTGTAACCCCGCCTACGTTTGATAGAATTGAGTTTTTCCCTTTCGGCTCAATTCCTGTCTATGAAACCGGCACTCAAGAAAGACGAAGCCATCGAGGTACGCGGTGCCCGTGTTCACAATCTCAAGAACGTTTCCGTCTCGCTGCCGCATAACCAACTCACGGTCATCACGGGTGTCTCGGGCTCCGGAAAGTCGAGCCTTGCATTCGACACGATCTATGCGGAGGGCCAGCGTCGCTTCGTCGAATCGCTCTCCGCCTATGCCCGCCAGTTCCTCGAGCGGATGGACAAGCCCGATGTCGACGAGATCACCGGCATCGCGCCGGCCATCGCCATCCGGCAGAAAAATGCCACGAAAAATCCTCGCTCGACCGTCGCAACTCAGACCGAGATCTATGACTATCTCCGCCTGCTGTATGCCCGTGCCGGACAAACCTTTTGCCACGTCTGTGGCCGCGAGGTGATCAAAGATTCGCCCGAGTCCGCCGCCGATGAGACACTTGCGGCTCTCGATGAAGGCACGCGTTTCTACGTCCTTTTCCCCATCCATCACGTATCCGCACCCGAGAAAGGTAAGCGCAAGAAAAGCGGTAAAACCGCTGACACATCCGAACCGCTCAGCGTCTCCGCTCACCTGATACTGCTGCTCCAACAGGGCTTCTCGCGGCTCTTCCGTGCAGGCGAGGTGATCGAGCTAAATTCTCCGGACGATTACACCTTTTCCGATTTTGATGAAACCTTCGTCCTCATCGACCGCCTCAAGGCGGGAGCCGACATTCGCCAGCGGCTCGTCGATTCTCTCGAGACCTGTTTCCGCGAAAGCGGCGAGGCCGTCATCCGCACGACAGCCGATGTCGAGCTCAAGTTCTCAGAAAGCTACGTCTGCAAGTACGACGGAACTGTGTATGACGAGCCCGAGCCGCAGCTCTTCAGCTACAACTCGCCCTATGGCGCATGCCCTGTCTGTCAGGGATTCGGCAACACGATCGGCGTCGATTACGGCCTCGTCATCCCCAACCGCCTTCTCTCGATTAAAGAGGGTGCGATCGAACCGTTTACGCGTCCTCAGCACGCCTGGGCGCAAAAGGAGCTGCTCAAATTCGCCCCCGGCGCCGGCATCGATGTCACCGTCCCGTTCGCCGATCTTGAACCCGATCAGCAGAAGGTCGTCATCTACGGCACCAAGGGCTGGCGCGGTATCAAGGGCTTTTTCCAGTGGCTGGAACCAAAGAAATACAAGCTCCACGTCCGAGTCTTTCTGGCTAAATACCGCGGCTACACCCGCTGCCCGGAGTGCGACGGCGCACGTCTGCGGCAAGAGGCACGCGACGTAAAGATCGGCGGCCGCTCCCTCCCTGAAGTGCTCGAGATGTCGATCACCGACGCCGCCGCGTTTTTCGATCAGCTCACGCTGAGCGAAGAGCGTGAGAAGATCGCGGAAAAGCTCCTGCTCGAAATACGCCGCCGGCTGAAGTTCCTCGTCGATGTCGGCCTCGATTACCTCACGCTCGACCGCCTGGCCGCGACACTCTCCGGCGGCGAGGCCCAGCGCATTCAGCTCGCGACAAATCTCGGTTCGCTACTTGTCGGAACGCTATATGTCCTCGATGAACCGAGCATCGGCCTTCACCCGCGTGACAACGACCGTTTGATCTCGATACTGCAAAACCTGCGGGACATCGGCAATACGCTGCTGGTTGTCGAGCACGACGAGGATACGATCCATATTGCCGACCACATCATCGATATAGGCCCGTTTGCGGGCGAGGCCGGCGGCGAGGTGATCTACGAGGGCGATTTTGCAGGCCTGCTCAACAGCGGCGATTCGCTCACCGGCCGCTATCTCCGCCGCGATCTCGAGATCAAGGTGCCCCAAAAGCGTAAAAAACCTGGGAAAGCCGCGATCGAGATCACCGGCGCCCGTGAGCACAATTTGAAGAATATCGGCGTAAAGATCCCGCTCGGTATGCTCGTCTGCGTCACCGGCGTCTCCGGCTCAGGCAAGTCTACCCTCGTTCACGACGTGCTCTACGCCGGCCTCAAAAAGCAGCGTGGTGATTGGAGCGCTCACGTCGGTGTTTTCAAAGAGATCAAGGGCGGTGACAATATCGACGACGTCATCCTCGTCGACCAGTCCCCCATCGGCCGCACGCCGCGGTCAAACCCGGTCACTTACATCAAGGCCTACGACGCCATCCGCGAGGTCTTTGCCGGAACCCAGGGCGCAAAGACGAAGGGCTTCAATTCTTCGCATTTCTCGTTCAACGTTCCCGGTGGCCGGTGCGAGACCTGCCAGGGCAGCGGCACCGTCACGATCGAGATGCAGTTCCTCGCCGACGTCGAACTTACCTGCGAAGACTGCCGCGGCACGCGGTTTCGCGACGAGATACTCGCCGTTAAATACAAGGGCCGGAGCATTGCCGACGTGCTCGAAATGACCGTCCGCGAGGCTATCGTATTCTTCCGCGACGTCAAAAAGCTCGTCACAAAGCTCAAGGTGCTCGATGCCGTCGGCCTCGGCTACTTACGGCTGGGCCAATCGGCGACGACGCTTTCCGGTGGCGAGGCCCAACGCGTAAAACTCGCGACCCACCTCGCCCAGAAGACAAATGACAGCACGCTCTTCATCTTTGACGAGCCGACCACCGGCCTTCACTTTGACGATATTAGTAAATTGCTCGGAGCGTTTCGCGCCCTGATCGACAATGGCGCAAGCATAGTCGTCATCGAGCACAATTTGGATGTGATCAAGACCGCCGATTACGTTATCGACCTCGGCCCGGACGGGGGCGTCGGCGGGGGGCAATTGGTTGCAAAAGGGACGCCCGAAGCAATAGCAAAGGTCGCGGCCTCGTACACCGGCCGCTACTTAAAAAACGCCCTGAAATAGCTTAATCGTCGCCGAACTTCCGCCGCCAGATCGGTGCGATCTGCTCCATCACCTTACAGTCGCAATAGCCGCCGTTGCTGCTCAGCCAACTCGTGATCTTCGGGAAGTCCAGCTTGGAATCCATCATGAACTTCATCGCGTATTTCAGGCTGTGGTCACACTCGTTCTCATACAGCTCGTCCTCGATAAAATCCAGTAGCCCGCTTATGGTCGTCTGCCCCGCAGGCAAGGTGTCGAGAAAAGCCTCAAGCTCTTCCCCGCTCAACTGTTCGAGATTTTCGATCTGGCGTTTCTTTACGATCGGCATAACTTGATGTTATCAGATTTTCGCCGCCTCCATTTGCCGGGCCCGCTCTTCCTCTTCCTCGCGTTTTCGCTTCAGGCCCTCCCTACCGTCGTACATGATGAATTTCGGCAGCAGTAAAGCCAGCGCGATCGTCCCCACGATCGTCAGAGCGCCGCCCGATATGATCGAGAATTTAAGAGAAAAGAAATGCGCGACTATTCCCGATTCCGCATCGCCGAGCATCGGCCCCGTCAAAAAGCTGATCATCTCGATCCCCGCCAGCCGCCCGCGGTAATGCTCCGGCACCGTCTGGTTCCAGATCGTCTGCCGAAAGATTCCGCTGATCATGTCAAAAAAGCCCGCAACGGCCAAAAAGAACAGAGCCAGATACAGCCCGTCCATAAGCCCAAAGAGCACGATCGCCGCTCCCCATCCCCCTGCCGCGAGCGCCACCATCAGCCCATGCCGGTGGACCCACTTTGTCCATCCTGAGGTCAGTGTCGCAACAAGCGCTCCCACCGCGATCGCTGCATAAAAGAACCCCACCGAACTCCCCGCCATAAATCCGACCGCCAGCGCCGGGAACAAAGCCTTGGGCATACCGAAGAACATCGCGTTAATATCCACGACGTATGTTCCCAGCAGTTCCTGACGGCTGACCGCGTACCTGAATCCCTTTTTGATCGATTCCCACCCGGGCCTGTCCGCATTCGCGGGCGGCGGTACGGCGCTGATCAGCAGCACCGCCGTCAATGTACCAACAAATGTGAACAGGTCTATCGCATAGGCCCACGTGAATCCCCATTGGGTCGCGATAAGCCCGCCGGCGATCGGGGCAACGATAAATCCGATCTCAAATCGCAGTGCATTCAGCGCCGCGACCGCCGACATATACTCGAGCGGCACGATCTTTGGGATCAACGCCTCAAACGCCGGACGCTGCAGCCCCGCGAGCCCCGCGTGTATCCCGACCGCAACGAACAACACCCACACCTGCGGCTCGGCCAACAACGCGTTGAGCAGCAGGATCACGGTTGTGAATGCCTGCCCGATCTCGGTCCACCGCAATATCTTTCTCCGATCGATCGCGTCGGCAAGCGTCCCGCCGATAAACGCCAGCGCAAACATCGGGATGAACTCCGCCACGCCCAATAGCCCGACATACAGCGTCGAGCCCGTCAGGGCATACATATGCACCGGCACCACAATGAAGGTGACCATCGACCCGAAGAACGACAGCATCTGCCCGAAAAAGAGCAGGCGGTAATCCCTCGATATCTTTAATGGCGTGATATCCAGCAACATGACGAACCCGTCCGAACACCCCGGAACACAAGGCACTTCCTTTCGCAGCCATTTATGCGGACGCGAAAATGCCAGTATGGCCTTTCACTACGGAATTGAAAACTCTTACGCGGGAGAATTATGCGGAATATATCTTTAGTTTGAATTCGTCGTTCGCGGTGTAGATC
>JAEWBM010000120.1:5000-27550 GCA_023391155.1 Acidobacteriota bacterium | reverse complement strand
CTGAGGCAGCGGAACTGGGACCCGCCTCCGTTCGATCCGGGTCAGCTCGACGCGGTCGTGATTACTCACGCACACATCGATCATACGGGCTACCTGCCGCGTGTCGTTCGATTAGGCTATTCAGGCCCGGTATATACATCGGGGGCGACGAACGACCTGCTCAAGATCCTTCTGCCGGATTCGGGCCGCATTCAGGAAGAAGATGCCGACTACCGCAACCGCCACGGGTTGACCTCGCATAACCCCGCGCTTCCGCTCTACGACGAGAAGGATGCCAAAGAGGCATTGAAGTTGATCGAGCCTATGCGGAACGGCGGCGATCCGGTAGAGGTCGCGCCGGGGATCCGAGCGTCTTTTATTGTGGCGGGACATATTATAGGTGCCAGCCTCGTTCTATTGGAGCTCGATAACGGATCGGAATCGCCGATAAGGTTTCTATTTTCAGGGGACCTTGGCCACTATGATCAACCGATCGTAAAGGACCCTGCGGCACCGCCGGATTGCGATTACCTTATGGTCGAATCGACCTACGGCGATCGGCTCCACGGAGATGTGTCGGCTGCGGATCAGCTTGAACGAATAATTCTCGAGGCTGTTGAACGAAAGGGGCCTGTGCTTATACCCGCTTTCGCCGTGGGCCGAACTCAAGAACTGCTCTATCTGATACGAGAATTGGAAGACGATGGTCGTATACCCATCCTCCCTGTAGCGGTCGATTCGCCGATGGCCGCACAGGCCACTCGAGTTTACAGTCACTGGAACGAGGAGCACGACGAGGAATACGCATCGATACTCGCCGAAAAGCGCCATCCGCTGCGAACCGGGTCGATGCGGACGGCCTCTAGCCGTGACGAATCTAAAGCGTTGAACGATATGAGGGGCACCAGGATAATCATCTCCGCGTCCGGCATGCTTACCGGCGGCCGTGTTCTGCATCACGCTGTACGTATGCTGCCTGACCCGCGAGCCACGGTCGTCTTCGTCGGTTTTCAAGCGGCGGGCACGACCGGCCGGCGTATTCAAGATGGTGAAAGGGAAGTCAAGATCATGAAGGGATGGGTTCCGGTCAACTGTCATATCGAAAAGGTCGACGGATTCTCGGCACACGCAGATTGGAAAGATGTGCTGAAATGGCTAGAGGGACTGAAATCCAAACCCAAAATGGTTTTCACGACGCACGGCGAGCCCGACGCGGCCCAAGCCATGGCCGGCCACATAAAAGACCGCTTCGGCTGGAATGTCATGGTCCCGCAGTATCATCAGACGTTCGACCTCGAATAATTTTAATTCCAAATCAAAAGGCCCGGCGTTTCCACCGGGCCTTTAAACCTATATAACGGCCTGCTACTCATATCTCAAACACTCGATCGGGTCGAGTTTTGCTGCCTTGCGGGCGGGGAGGACGCCGAAGACCAGGCCGATGCCGATAGAGATGCCGAGGGAGAGGAGGATCATCCACAGCTCGATCTGGGCGGGCATCGAGGGTATCAGGAACATCAGAAGATTACTGATCCCGACCGAGAGTATGATCCCGATCAGCCCTCCCAGAAATGTGAGAGCCATTGCTTCCGCGAGGAATTGAAAAACGATGGCGGAGCGTGTAGCTCCGATCGCTTTTCGAATGCCGATCTCCTTGGTCCGCTCGGTAACGGAAACGAGCATGATGTTCATAACGCCGATCCCTCCGACCAGCAGTCCGAGGCACGAGATCGCGATCGCGGCAAGGCCGATACCGCCGATGACGCTGTCGAACTGCGACATAAAATCATCCGCTGTTTTTACGTCGAAATCGTTCGGGTCACCATATTTCACGCCGCGACGCTGACGAAGAATGCCCTCGATCTCCTGGACGGCTTCGCCCAGGTGTCCGTCGCGGGCTTGTGCAATATTGAGGACGGCATCCCGCGTGGGGGCTACCTTTCTGGCGGTTCGGAACGGCATGAAGATCTTCCGGTCCTCCTCGTTCTCACCAAAAAATCCGGCCTGGCGTTTTTCTATAACACCGACGATCTGCCAACTCATTCCGTTCATGCGGATGACCTTGCCGATCGCCTCGGCCGAGTCTCCCCCGAACAGAGCCTCCACGGCGTTCACGCCGATGACCAGCACCTTTCTCCGTTCAAAGTCGTCCATCTCCGTCAGCCAGCGGCCTTCGCGGACGACGAGATTGGTCATCCCGGCATAATTCGGTGTCACGCCGTCTGTCAGCGCCCAACGATAATTTTTCTCTTTATAGATCATATTATCGTCAAAGCCTGTGCCCCATGAGCCGATGTTCACGGCGACCGTTGCAACATCCTGTACATACGATGACTGCTGCAGAATCGCCCGTGCGTCATCCTGCGTGAGCGGTTTGCGATTGCGTTCGTCACGGTTTGGCGGGCCGAAACCCGTCGAAAGATGAAAGAGATAAACGTTATTCGTACCGTACTCCTCAAACATTGCCACGATGCTCTGACGCATTCCGGTCAGAAGCGATGCAACGACGACCGCGGTTAAGATCCCGACAACAATTCCTAGGATCGTCAGGAACGACCGGAATTTGTGCGAGACGACGCTGTCATACGCCATCTTCAATACTTCGATCGGTAACGATGTTGTGAACCGCATAACGTTAACTCTGGGTAAGGGCGACGATCGGATCAAGCCGCGACGCCTTCCATGCCGGATAAAGCCCCGCGATTATGCCGATAAAACTCGACACGAATAGCGAGATAAAAACGTAAAAGACCGTGATCGTCATTGTCATCCCGAGAAGGAAGCCGATAAGCTGTGTGGCACCGACAGCCAGTATCAGCCCCAATATTCCGCCGACGACGCACAACAGAGCAGACTCGATCAAAAACTGCAGCATTATCTGTGCCCGCGTCGCCCCGATCGCTTTTCTCAATCCGACCTCGAATGTTCGTTCAGTGACGGACACCAGCATAATATTCATCACGACGATCCCGCCGACAACCAGAATGATCATCGTTATAGGTATGACTACAACGGCGATGGCTCCCGTAATCTGGTCCATTGTGGTGTTAAATTCGTCGACATTTACGACTGAAAAGGTGTCTTCATCGCTCCCGAGCAATTGCCGTTTGTTGCGGACCAGCAGGTGTGCCTCCTCGATGGCGGGCAGGAAATTTTCCTTCGTCAGCGTCTTGCCGTGGATCTGGATGCCGCCGCGGCGGTCAAAGATCTGATTATGAAGCGTGATAGGGATGTACATATGCCGGTCCTGAGACTGGCCAAAGAACGAGCCCCGTTTTTGCTCGACACCGACGATCGTCACGGGCACGCCGCGGACCTTGATCGTTTTCCCGATTGGCGATGTGAATTCAAAGAACTTCTCCACGATGTCCGAGCCGACGACTGCCACCTTTGCCGATCGTCTCACCTCCTCGTCAGAGAAGAAGCGCCCCGCTGAAAGCGTTTTATCTTCGACCTCATACATATTCGAGGTAACGCCCATTACGCGTACGGACGGCATTTCAACCGTGCCCTCTTTCAGATCGGTGCCCGAACCCATCTGCGCACCGACGAACGAACAAAGGCGGCAATTGTCGCGAACGTATTCATATTCTTCCCACGTAACGTCCTTATAAAGACGCGAACGCCGCTCCCACTCCTCGTCGGATAGGTCGCTTGTGCTTGCCATGCGGGTGATCATGAAGTGGTTCGAACCGAGGATCTTCGACACCTGATCCATCACGTAGGTCTTTAGACCTGAGATAGATGCTGAAACCACAATGACCGCCGCGACGCCGATAATTATGCCGATGAGCGTAAGGAGAGCGCGCAGTTTGTGTTCGAGGATAGATTTTAGTGCGATCCAAAAGGCGTCGGAATAGAATGAATATAACTGCCGCATAAAACTGTGGCCGTGTCGGGCCGCTGAGTTTGAACCTGTGCCTGGGGCCCGCCCGTCGGCAGAGTCACAATCGGAAGACAGAGGTTAAAACGGTTCACGGCACGGAAATGTTCAAAAAAAATGAGCGGTTCGGGGTGCCTTACTTTCCTTCATAGAGGCGTGCTACAATCTGACTTTGCTTTTTTGACCGAAAAACATTTGAGGAGATATTGCTTTGGCAGTTTTAGTCGATAAGGATACACGTCTGATCGTACAGGGGATCACGGGAAAAGAGGGTACATTTCACACGCTGCAGATGGTGGAGTACGGAACGAATGTCGTCGGGGGCGTAACGCCCGGCAAGGGCGGCACCACCCACGAGGGAATCCCGGTCTTTAACACCGTAACCGAAGCCGTGAAGGAAACGGGTGCGAATGCTTCGGTGATCTACGTGCCGCCGGCATTTGCGGCAGACGCCATCATGGAAGCTGCGGACGCCGGTATTCCCGTCATCGTGTGTATCACCGAGGGGATCCCGGTCGCGGACATGGTCAAGGCCCGCGAGTTCTTAGCCGGCATAAACAGCAGGTCCGGAAGCGAGGTCAGGCTGATCGGCCCGAACTGTCCCGGGATAATCTCGCCTGGAAAGTGCAAAATAGGCATCATGCCCGGCCATATCCATAAGGAAGGTCGGATCGGTGTTGTTTCGCGATCCGGTACCTTGACCTATGAGGCGGTCGGCCAGTTGACCGCGTTGGGCTTGGGGCAATCGACGGCGATCGGTATCGGCGGCGACCCGATAATCGGAACGACCCACACGGACGCTCTTCGGATGTTCGAGGCAGATGACGAGACGGACGCGATCGTCATGATCGGCGAGATCGGCGGCACCGCCGAAGAGGAAGCTGCGGCATATTCCGTAAATAACGTAACCAAGCCAATCGTTGCTTTTATCGCCGGACAAACCGCACCTCCCGGACGCCGCATGGGCCACGCCGGAGCGATCATCTCAGGCGGAAAGGGAACCGCAGCCGAGAAGATGAAGGCCCTCAGCGAGGCGGGAATTCGCGTTGTCGAATCACCGGCAGACATCGGCCGTGCCGTTGCAGAGGCTCTGGGGTCAGCAACAGCAGCATAAATATTTCGACATTCAATAGAAACCGGGCTGCCTTGCGAAAGCGGGCAGCCTTTCAATTAGGTCAGCTGAGTGGAGTAGAAGTTCCCAATTTGCAGTTATCAGTCGCCAGTTTCCAATCTGTGGGAAACGAACCTTATCCGCTGATCGTGCGGTCCTTGATTTTAACGACGGGACATCTTGTTGTATTCTTACGGTTTGTTTTCGACACCACTTCAAGAGGATATAGATAAGAAATGAGCACTTTAACATTTGGAATTATCAAGCCGGACGCGGTGCGTGCGGGCAACCAGGGAAAGATCATCGACCGCATTTTGCAGGCGGGTTTTAAGATTCGCGGTATGAAGCTGATCCACCAGTCGAAGAAGCAGGCTGAAGGTTTTTACGCGGTGCATGCGGGCAAAGGTTTCTATGAAGAGCTGACCGAATTTATGTCGAGCGGCCCCTGCGTTGTTCTCGCTCTCGAGAAGGACGATGCGGTCAAGTCGTGGCGCGATCTGATGGGCGCGACCAATCCGGCTGAAGCGGCTGAGGGCACATTGAGGAAAGAGTTCGCATCGTCGATCGGCGAAAACGCGGTCCACGGGTCGGATTCGGACGAGAATGCAGCGATCGAGATAAGCTATTTCTTCAGCAAACTTGAATTAGTTTAGGCGTCAAGGTATAAAGGTTCAGAGTTTTCGCCGAAACCGTTTCCCGCCGGTACGAGACCTGAACCTGACCCACCTGCCTCCGCCGGTGGTTCTTACATATAAATACCTATGAAACGTTGCCCGACCTGTGAAAAGACCTTTGACGATAACCTGCGATTTTGCCAGGCAGACGGAACGCCTCTCGTCGATGCAGAAGAGGAATTAGATCCGTATAAGACGATGGTGGCCAAACCGGGCGAGATCGCCGCGGCATTGGCTGCCAACAAGGGTGCGGATGAGGCTTCAAAGGAAGACTCGGTGCTCGAACTTCCCGATGAACCCGATCCGAACAAGACCCAGTTCGTTTCGGAAAAGGAGCTTCGTGACGAGATGGCCGCGGCCGACAACCATGAGGTTATGGACCTGCCGCCCGAGCCGCCTAAGTTCAACGAGCCGGAGCCTCCGTCGCCGCCGAAGATGGGCGGGCCGCCGCCGTCTCCCTTCGACCAGTCGCCAAGGGAGGCCGCACCGGACCAATTTTCGCAGACAAGCCCGCCGATCCCTTCACCTTTTGGAGGGTCGCCGGAGCCGATACGGGAAGAGTCTCCGGCACCTAAGTTCGAAGAACCGGAACCACCCAAGCCGCAATTTTCCGAGCCGGAGCCGGCCGAACCCAAGTTCGACCCATTCGAGGCTCAAGCCCCGACAGCACCGCCGCCGGCCAGCATGCAGCAAAGCCCCCCGCCTATGGGCGGCCCGGTCGCGCAAATGGGCGGGTCCGCAGCCGCACCCCCCGCAAACACAGCCGCAGCACCAAGCAAAACATTGGCACTCGTTTCGCTTGTGCTCGGAATCCTAGGTTTTACGCTTTGCTGCGGAACGGTGGTACCTAGCCTTGTAGCTATCATTACAGGGGTAATGGCCCGCGGCAAGGCTAAAAACGATCCGGCGAACTACGAGGGAGCAGGACTTGCAATGGGTGGAATTATCACCGGTGTTATCGGGCTTTTGCTCTCCGTCGGCTATTTGATCTTTGTAATGTTTTTCGGCGGACTCCAGATGATAATGCAGAGCATGTAGCCAGCCTCGTGTTACGACAACCCATCGAGCAAGACCACTTTGACGGGGCAATATATAGTTCCATCTCGCCCGCAGCGTTCTTAGCGTTGCGGGCATTTCTAAGTTATAATTTTCCTTTCGCCCGAATATCTTTATGTCGATAGTCTCAGATGTGATCGAATCCACGGTTGCCGTGCTCAAGGGAATGAAGCGGACGCTTTCCGAGATCCCGAGAGAAAAATGGACCGTGCAATACCCGGACGTGCCGGTGACGGTGCAGCCCCGCTATCGCGGCCAGCACCTGCTCCATGTGGATGAAATGGGTAAGGAAAAGTGCGTCGCTTGTTATCTGTGCGCGGCGGCCTGCCCCTCGGACTGCATCTATATAGAGGCCGAGGACGACCCGCGTCCTTATGCCGAACGCGTCGGACGCGATGAGCGTTTCGCGCGAGTTTACAATATCGACTACGGGCGATGCATCTTCTGCGGATTTTGCGTCGAGGCTTGCCCGAAAGATGCGATCACGCACGGTTACAATTTTGAGATATCGGTCTATAACCGTGCGGACCTGCTAAAGACCAAAGACGACCTGCTGATAACAAGACAAAAGCAGTCAAAGAATTATCGCGTCGCTCTGTCGAGCGAAGACGTCGATTCCGAATATAAAGAGGTATAGCACCGGCCCCCGGAGCCGTTGCCTCCGCCAGTGGATACATCCGACCTTCCTCCAACCCAGAAGGGACGCCATCACGAGATCAGGGCCCGCGGCCTTCGGGAATTTGCCGGGCTGCGGCGGGACGAGCAAAGGCTTGATCCGTTTACGCTGGCGCGGTATGCGAATCTTCTGGTCGCGGATTTTCAGTCAATCGCCGGCCTGAGCGATGCCGCCCGCGAGCATCTATTGGGTAGCGGCAAGGACCTGTGGTCGGGCGGAGCTGCCTCGCTTCCGCTGCCGGACGGACGGAGGCTGATCATCTTGAATCCCACGCACGGCCGCAACCGCCATAATGCTACACTTATGGAGGAGATCTGCCACGTATTTCTGGGGCATAAACCGAGCCGGCTTGCGATAGAAAAAAAGACCCGTGACGGTCGGGTGATCGCCCGGGATTATAACCCCGATATCGAGGAAGAGGCGTATGGAACAGGAGCTGCGGCACTCGTACCATATAGAGCACTCAAGACTATGGTCGAAAATGGCCGATCGGCGGCGGAGATAGCAGGGCACTTCGGCGTTAGCCGCGCTCTTGTCGAGTATCGGATCAAGATCTCCCGCCTTTGGGACACCTATAAAGACACCGTTTTCAACACCCCATAGAGATGGATAACCGCCTAACACAGGCCTCAACGCCCGATGCCGCACTCACCGTTGCGGAAAAGCTCAAGCTGCTGCTCGACATCACGCTCAAGATCAGCCGGTCCGCCGACGTTGAGCAGGTGCTCAACCTTGTGATGGACACGCTTGGCTCGCTGTTGCCTTATGACGCGGCGGGGATCTACCTTATCGACGCGACGGAGAATGACGAGAACCCGTACGTCTTCAGATCACGTGAAGTGCGCGGATACGAGATAAGCTTTGACCTGATCGAGCCGCAGCTCCGGCTCGGCGAGGGCTTTATCGGTTATGTGGCACAAACGGGCGAGCCGATCATTTGTCCCGACGTGAGCAAGGACAGCCGTTATTTCGCCGCTCGAAAGCGAACGCGGTCCGAGATGGTCGCGCCCATCATTTCGAATGATAAGGTCATCGGGGCGTTCGACCTTGAATCCGACCGCCTCGACGCTTATCACGAGGACGACCTGGCGATGCTCCAGCTCCTGGCCTCGCAGGTTGCGATCATTCTGGAAAAGGCCGAGCTGCAAGAACAGGCTATCGAGAAGAAGCGCATCGAGGCGCAGCTCGAGATCGCCAGACAGGTACAGCTCGAACTGCTTCCCGACAACGACCCTCAGTTGGTGAACTTTGACATAAGCGCCTATATCTTTCCTACTGAAGAGGTCTCCGGAGATTATTACGACTGGGTAAGGATCTTCGAGGATCAGATCGGGATAGTTGTCGCCGACGCTGTGGGGAAGGGAATCCCGGCCGCGCTGTTGATGTCGTTCCTGCGGGCTTCGTTAAGAGCAGGGGTTCAGGTCGGCTATGCCCCGCATATTGCAATGTCTAAGGTAAACAATCTGCTTTGGGATTCGACCGAGGACCATCAGTTTATCACGTCGATCTATGGCATTCTGGACGGTACCAACCGGACGTTCGTTTTCTCGAACGCCGGACACAATCCACCGATGCTGATAAAACCCGACGGCGATTATCGCTATGTCGAGTACGGCGATATGCCGCTTGGCATGTTCCGGGACGCGCGATATCACCAGCATTTCATCCGGTTCGAACAGGGGCAGGTGATGGTGATCTATACCGATGGGATCACCGAAGCGGCGAATGCAGAGGGTGAGGAGTACGGGAAAAACCGCTTCGCCAACAGCGTGCTCGAGTGTATCGGGCTGCCGGCCAAGCAGATGATAGACCATATCAGAAAAGGCGTGGCCGATTTTACGGAGAGAAAATTTCTCGACGATGACGGCACGCTCTTCATCTTGAAAGCACTTTAAACGAATGAACCCGGGAGGGGCTCATTGCTCGCAGCCATTACCTCCCGGGTCCTTTCAGTTGAAGTGGTATGAATAGTTTTCAGTGAGCCATTATAGAAAGATGATGGCTGTCACCGCCGGGTACGACCGGAGAACGGTAATCCCCATAATTGATCTTCTCGTTACCTACGGAAAACGAATAAATGTCGAAGCCGTAGGCATCCAGAAAATCTGTGAGTTCATCTGCACTTTCAAGATAAAGCGTCTCGGGAAACCCGAGCTCGGCTCTGATCTCGAGAAGACGATCAATGACCTCAAGGGGGGCGAAACATTGCGTTGGGTCTTTGAAAGTTGCCATTGTTAAGCTCGTGTCGGAATGGCCGACGCTAATATGATTACGCTTAACCCGCAATGGTTGTTCGCAATATAAAGCTGCGAACGCAGAAAGAGCTTTCTGCATCAGATAGACAGTAATAAATTGTAGGTTTTGCGTAATGTATAGTAAGTTTAAAGCTCACAACTCTTCCCGAAGGAGAAAAATTATGAATAAATATGCCTTTCGCATCGTAGCGTTCGCACTGGCGGCGATCGTTCTTCCGTCGATGGCGACAGGTCAGGGCCGTTCGGCAGGATCTGCTTTGGGAGATCAGTATGTTATCTCGGCAAAGGCAGGCGGCGTGAACTTCGTTGAAGGGCCGGCGACAGTCGTTCGTGCCGATGGCAGAACGCATTCGCTCATTAAGGGCGATAGTATTGAGGTCGGAGAAAGAGTTACAACCGAGGGGGTCTCACGTGCTGAGATCTTGTTAAACCCGGGTTCGTATCTTCGAATGGGGCCCAACAGCAGCTTTGAGTTCGAATCGACCTCACTGGACGACCTTTCGATCGATGTGACGCGCGGCAGCGTGATGCTTGAAGTTTTTGCGGACCGCGATTTTGCGGTTAAGATCAACGCTCCCGGAGCGAGCTATTCGCTCATCAAGTCGGGCGTTTATCGCGTGGATGTTGCCGGTGACCGAAGCACCCTTTCAGTTTGGAAGGGCCAGGCGCTTGTTCTCGGCGAACAGGAGACCAAAGTCAAAGGCGGCCGGCAGGCCATTGTGGCTAACGGTGCCGTTGCCGTCAAAAAGTTCAATAAGGATGAAGACGCATTGGCAGAGTGGAGTGAAGACCGCGGCAAGATGCTCGCAAAGAACGTCTCGAAGCTCAAATCAGACAATCTAAGGGCGCCGCTGATCAACTCATTCCGTAACAATGTTTGGAACATGTACGGTTCGTACGGCCTATGGGTCTATGATCCGATGTTCGGCGGATATTGCTTCCTGCCGTTTGGGCAAGGATGGAGTTCGCCTTATGGGTATTGGTACGGCTGGGACATCTGGCGGTATAGACTGCCGTGGTATGTCTACAGGCCGCCGGTTCAGGCACCCGGTAACGGCGGAGGCGGGCCTACAAATCCCGCACCTCCGACGACGGGCACGAAGATCGAGCGTCGGCCGGTCGGCCAGCCTCCGTTCGAGAAACTTGAAAGGAACTCGAGCGTGAAGGTCAGAAGGGCAACGACATGGGATGGCCCCAGCTTCCCGTCGGCCCCGAGCCGCACCCCGGTCTATGCCCCGCCGGTAGTGACCCGGACACCGCCCGCACCGCCGCTTAACGGTGGCGGGGGGACGATCGGAACGAAACGTCCGTAACCCGGTAAATAGGTAAAACGCTAAGCGAAGGTCGAAAGGGCCTTCGCTTTTTTATTGAAACAAGAAAAACAATCCGGGGGCCGGTTCGGGGAAATAACGCTTGAGGGCCGGTTCAGCGATCAAGAGCAGTGAATTCAGGCCGTTGAAGAGCGTGTGGAGTATGACGCATGGCAGAAGGCTGCCCGTACCCGCGCGAAGCACTGTGAGTAATAGGCTCAGTCCCGTAAGCAGAACGATCTTTCCGGGGTTTTCAAGGTATTGCGGGACGTGGACCAACGAAAAAAGCAGAGTGACGATAATGACCGCACCGATCGTTCCCATCCGCCGGTAAAGTGGAGCGAAAACGATCCCGCGGTAAACTATCTCCTCCACCAGAGGAGCTGTAAAAACAGCCATCGCTGCGACAAGATAAAGAGCGGTCTGCGAACTGCGGATGATGCGGTCCATGTCATCCTCTTTAAAAGGGAAGACGTTACTCGCTACAAGCACCGCTATGAAGATGATGGCGATCATCAGCAAGTAATGCCACCAGCGAACGCCGGCCATGTCCCAGCCGAGGCTCTCAAAGAAGGGATACCGTCGAAATCTTGTGACAAGAAACCAAGCGGCGATCAGCGTGAAGATATGTGCCGGCATTATCGCCGCGACCTGTAAGATCACCGCCGTCCGGTCGGTCGTCGCGAATTCGCCCATCTCCGCACCGGTAGAAAAATTGAGTCCCGACGCCGCAATGTACGGCAAAAGGAAAAGAGCCGGAAACAGCATTATCGCGGCAACGCTTAAGAGCCAGAAGAAGCCGCCCGCAAATATCCCCCAGTGAGGGTCATTGGGGTCGATCTTTTTCGTCCGATCCGGGATTCCGACGGCAGGCAGATGGTCGATGTTCTCCACGGTCGAAGTTTACCAAAGGCGAAATGCGTTTCCCAATTTGCGTTGGCTGCTTGTAATCGCGCACCAATCGTAATAATCTAAAAGCCCGTGGAGCATCACGGGGACAATCCCTTAAAAAAAGCGATAGCGATCATCCCGGCACGGTACGAGTCTGTCCGATTGCCCGGCAAAATGCTGCTCGATATTTCGGGCAAGGCGCTGATACTCCATACCGCTGAGCGGGCCGCTAGCGCGAGCTCGGTTTCGGAGGTGATCGTTGCGACTGATGACGTGCGGATCGGCGAAGTGGTCGAACGTGCGGGCTTTCGTGCCGTGATGACCTCGCCGGAGCACCGTTCGGGAAGCGACCGGGTCGCCGAAGCGGCCGAGGGGCTTGCCGGCGACGCGGTGATAATAAATGTTCAGGGCGATGAACCGATCATTCCTACAGGCACGATCGATGCGGCGGTACGGGCCCTCACGGAGGATCCCTACGCCGACATGGCCACTGCATATGAGCCGATCACCAAGGCTGAGGATGTGACCAACCCGAATATTGTCAAAGTAGCGGGCACTGAGAACGGGCGAGCACTTTATTTTTCGCGTGCTCTGATCCCGTACCCGCGAGACGCGGTGGTGAAGCACGGTTCGGTCGGAGCGGCTCTCGGCAAAGATGAAGGTCTTGTATCCAGATTCAAGAAGCACACCGGCATTTATGTCTATCGGCGGGAGTTTCTATTGAAATTTACGAAGATGGCCCCGACACCTTTGGAGCAGGCCGAAATGCTCGAGCAGCTTCGAGCATTAGAAAATGGTGCCGTTATCAAAGTGGTCCGCGGAGCGGGCGAGTCTATCGGCGTCGATACGGTGGACGATCTTGAACTGGTTCGCCGCATACTTGGCGAGGCAGCCTATGCCGGGATGGAATAGCGATGGGCGACTGGATAGGCCTGGGATTTATTTTGATCTTGATCATCGGTGCGGCGGTCGGGCTGAAAATGCTTTCGCGGCCGGCATCTCGAACAAATGAGGAGTTCGAGCGAAATGCAGCGGAAAGTGCATCGCTGCTCGGTGCAAGCATGAATGCACTGCAGGAACTGATGAACCCCGCCGAGGCCAAAGCAAAGGAAGTTGAAATGCAGATGAAAGAGGGGCGATACTCAAAGAAGAAGCGTGAGGGCAAAGCGGGAGCGGACCTCGATTGAAGACGGAGAGACGGGCAATGACGAAATATATATTTGTAACAGGCGGAGTGGTTTCGAGCCTTGGAAAAGGCCTTGCGGCGAGTTCACTCGGTTGCTTGCTTGAAGCACGGGGGATGAAGGTCCAGATGATGAAACTGGATCCTTATATAAATGTCGACCCGGGAACGATGTCGCCTTTCCAGCACGGCGAGGTCTTTGTGACCGACGACGGGGCCGAGACCGACCTCGACCTTGGCCATTATGAGCGGTTTACGAACGCACGGCTCTCTCAGGCCAATAACTGGACGAGCGGGCGGATATACCTTTCGGTCATCGAGAAGGAGCGCCGTGGCGATTATTTGGGAAAGACGATCCAGGTTATTCCGCATATTACCGACGAGATAAAGGCCGCAGTGCGGGCGGTCGCCGATCAGCACGATCCGGACGTCCTGATCGTCGAGATCGGCGGGACCGTCGGCGATATCGAATCGCTGCCCTTCATGGAGGCGATCAGGCAAATGGGCAATGAAGAGGGACGTGGCAACGCGATCTTTGTTCATGTCACGCTGGTGCCTTTTATCGCAGCGGCCGGCGAACTGAAAACGAAGCCCACGCAGCACAGCGTTCGCGAGCTTCGCGAGATCGGTATTGCCCCGGACATCTTACTCTGCCGTTCCGACCGTCCGCTTTCGCTGGACCTGAGGCGGAAGATCGCACTTTTCTGTAATGTAGAGGAAAACGCGGTAATTTCCGCCTTGGATGTTCCGACGATCTATGAAGTCCCGCTGGCATTTCACGAACAGGGCCTCGATGACCTGATCGTCAACGATCTGAGGCTCGACGACCGCTTCCCGCACGCGGACTTGAAGAAGTGGAGGGAGTTGGTTGCGACCGTCATGGATCCCAGTGCCGGGTCGGTTAAGATCGCGATAGTAGGGAAATATGTCGAGTTAGAGGATTCCTATAAATCGCTAAGAGAGGCACTCACCCACGCGGGTGTAGCTAATGACCTGAGGGTCAACGTCACATGGATCGAATCGGAAAATCTGATGAAGGACAATTACGAGAACGACCTTCGCGATTACGATGCGATCCTCGTTCCGGGCAGTTTCGGTAAACGAGGTATCAGCGGCATGCTGCGGGCAATCAGGTATGCCCGAAAAAGCGGTACGCCTTACTTCGGGATCTGCCTTGGGATGCAGACGGCGTGCATAGACTACGCCAGGGATGTTTGCGGCCTTAAGGACGCGGATTCGACAGAGTTTAATGAGCAGACCCCTTTTCCGATCATCTTTAAGCTTCGCGACCTGGTGGATGTGGACGAGCTTGGCGGAACGATGCGACTGGGGGCGTGGGATTGTCAATTGAAAGACGGCTCGCTCGCGCGGCAGATCTACCACGGAGCCGAACAGATCAGCGAGCGGCACCGTCACAGGTACGAATTCAACCCCGAGTTCAGAGACGTGCTTGAGCGTGAGGGCATGGTTTTCAGCGGAGTGTCACCCGACGGAAAGTTCGTCGAGATGGTTGAACTGCCGCGTGAGAAACATCCGTTCTTCATCGCATGCCAGTTTCATCCGGAATACAAATCGAAGCCTCTTGCAGCACACCCGATGTTTGACGCGTTCGTCCGCGCCGCTTGGCAGAACCGGCTTCGCAGCGAAAATCTGGAACACGATGTAAAAAGCGACAAACAGGTAGAAATGCCCGAGCGGGCGGAAATGGGTTCGGATGAATAGTGCTATGTTCATTAACCGTTAGAGTGTTATGCTTTTTTGGGTATTACTTGGATCCATCATTAGTTCGTCACTCGCAGGCTTGATCAGCTTTCAATTGTTGAGGCACTTTTTCTTCTTAGAAAACGCTAGTCTGCATTTTGAGGAACGGTTCGTTTGGGAACTTCGGTTGTGGAGAGTTCTACTTTTCTCAAAACCGCCATGGGTCGCAAAAAAGCAGACCTATAGGATATGCGTTACAGTTTATCGGGTGTCGTTTGTTGGAAATGTCGTTGCAATGATCGGAGTCCCTCTGGTCTTACTGTTTTACTGATATGCCCACTTTCTTGTGCACGCCTCGGAGCAAATGAAATACCTTCCCGTATGATATAATTTCGCGAGAAAAATCGATGATCGCTCTCAAGAATTACAAGGCTTCTGAAGAGGTGGCTAGCTTTATCGCCGAGACTGACCCGGCGAAGGTTCTTGCGTTTCGCCCCTCAACAGAAACTGTCGAAAGAGTCACTCTTCTTATCGAAAAAGAAAAATCTGCCCGCATATCAGAAGAAGAGCGGATCGAGCTAGATCATTATCTTCAAATCGAACATTTAATGCGGATGGCCAAAATATTCGCAAGAAAGTATTCGCATAAATGAAAGGTCGGATAACCGAGGAGGCGGCCGCCGAGGTCGAACGGCGTGCCGGTGTTCGTTGCGAATACTGTCTGATACCCGTAGCGGCCACCTATTTCGGTTGTGAGGTTGACCATATAATCAGCAGGAAACATGGCGGGAGCGACGAGCTTTCAAATCTTGCTTTAGCCTGCATGCCCTGTAACCGCTATAAAGGAACGGACATCGGTTCGATTTCGGCATCCCAAAACCTAACTCGATTTTTTAATCCCCGAAATGACGTTTGGTCAATGCATTTTCGTTTGAGACAGGATGGTGTGATCTCGCCTGTTACGGAGATCGGCGAGGTAACGATTGGAATTTTCAGGATGAATGACGAAGAACGCGTCGCGGAGCGTCGCCTGCTGATAGGTCTCGGCGAGTTTTCCGATGAGTTGATATAAGGCAATGCAAAGGTTGCGAAAACTGAACTAATGGCTGAAGTATTTGACGTTAATGATGTGAGATTCGGCGGCGGGGATCTTTCGTTCATCCTGGGGCCGTGTGTTGTCGAATCATATGAGCACGCCTCGATGATGGCTCGAGCGATCAAGGAGATATGTGAGCGGGTCGGCGTGGGATTTGTCTATAAGTCTTCCTTCGATAAGGCAAATCGCAGCTCGATAGAGAGCTTCCGGGGCGAGGGGATGGAATTCGGCCTCGGAGTTCTGAAACAGATCAAAGAAGAGATCGGCGTTCCTGTCATAACCGACATCCATGAACCGTGGCAGGTCGAAAAGAGCGCTGCGGTGGCGGATATACTGCAGATCCCGGCATTTTTGTGCCGGCAGACGGATCTGTTGGTTGAGGCGGCGAGATCTGGCCGAGCAGTAAATGTTAAGAAAGGCCAGTTTTTAGCTCCGTGGGATGCTAAGAATATCGTCGAAAAACTCAGCGCTGCAGGCGGCGAAAAGATCCTGTTGACTGAGCGCGGAGCGAGCTTTGGCTACAACAACCTGGTCGTGGATCTGCGGTCGTTTCCCATAATGCGGTCGTTCGGGGTGCCGGTTGTGTTTGACGTGACGCACTCGCTGCAGCTCCCGGGCGGTCTTGGCAAAGCAACCGGCGGCCAAGCCGAATACATCGAACACTTTGCACGTGCGGGAGTGGCTTGCGGGGTGGACGCGGTATTTATGGAAGTTCACAACGACCCCGCTAATGCTCCAAGCGACGGCCCAAATCAATTGCCGCTCGAACGGCTCGAGAAACTCTTAACGATGCTTGTGCAGATCCATCGCTTGGTAAACGGGCAAGACAATAAATGAGAAAACCTTTTAGATACCTCATCGCGGCACTGTTTGTATTCAGTGCCGTCGGCGTTTTTGGACAGCCGCAAACGTCGCGCATATCCGCCACCTGGCAAGTGATGCGTTACGATATCGCGGCAACGCTCCCTCAAGGTGAGCGTGATCGTGTTATACCGATGCGCGCGACGCTGGAATTGCTGAATATCTCTGACCGCCCGGCATCGAGTTTGACACTGCGATTAAGTCCGAACGCCGAGATCACCTCGGTCACGATCAACGGTTCTTCGGTGGAGGCCACCCGATCGCCCGAGAAAGCGGGTGCGTTCGAACTACAGCGAGCAGCGATTCGTGTTCCGAGCGTACCGTCGGGCGGAAGCCTTACTGCCGTCGTCGAGTACCGCTTTTCGGTCAAGGAAAACTCCGGGGTTCATGCACTTTCGCCCGCCGGGTCGCAATTTCTGCCAATGTCTTTTTGGTATCCGACACCCAATAGTTGGTTCTTTGCACGAGGTGCCGATTACGCACCTATTCGCCTCACGGTCTCCGGGCCGGCGGGGCGGACGGTGATCGCTCCGGGCCGAGTGAACGGTTCCAGATATGAAAGTGACCTCAACTTGCAGCCGTTCTTTTTGACGGGGAATTGGGAAAGGTCTGAGCATTCCGGCACCGCGGTTTATGTGCCGAGCGGTACGGCCGGGGAATCCACAAAGCGTGCAGCCGAGATCGGGGCCTTGGCGGCGGAGGCTCGTGCATACATCGAAAAGCTGCTTGGCCCAACCCCGAGCGCGGAACTAAGAATAGTGGGGGTTCGACGGGGAGCGGGTTTCTCGTCCGGCGGAACCATCCTGGTTGATGAAGGCCTTTTCCGTCGGCCAAAGATCGATTCGTTTACAGCTCTGACTGTTGCTGAGGGGGTCGCCAAGATGTGGCTCGGCGACCGGACACCGTTAACCGATGACGGCAGCGGAATAATCCGTGAGGGCCTAGCGAGATACATCGCGACTCAATTCTTGGGTGAAAAGTACGGAGCGGAGATCGCGGAAATGGAGCGTGTACGACAGCGGGTTGCATACGCGAGCGTTTCCCAGCGAGACGCACCGTTATTCATGGTCGCGCCGCTGGATGATTTTTACTTTCCCGCAGTCGCAAATAAGGGCGCGATGTTCTGGCGTCTGCTCGAACGAAAGGTTGGCCGCGACGCCTTCTATGAAGCCATCCGCGAGAGACTCGGATCTGCCCCGCTAAGAATGGCGGAACTGCGATCGGATTTTTCTGCTCACAAGCAATTCATTGACTTTATGTTGGATTCCGTGACGGACATGAATCTGCAGGCGGGGCTCCCTCAAGTTTCCGGAGGCCAGGCGAAGGTCGCGTTACGAAACACGGGTGAAACCGATGTCACGGTTAACGTCCAGGCAACGCTTTCGAACGGTGAGACGATGACCGTACCCGCGACGATCAGGGCAGCTAGCTTTGGCGAGATAATATTCAGGACCGCTCAACCTATTCGTCGCGTTGAGATCGACCCCGATAAGCTCTATCCACAGGCGGATTATTCGGACGACGTGGCGCCTCGCGAATCGATGGAGAGCGACGTTCTTCTCGCAGTAAAGCAGGAGTTTGACCGGCAGGAATATGCTGCGGCGGAGAAGTCCGCCAGGGAGGTATTGTCTCGCCAGCCCAGGTACGACGATGTGCGGGTCCTGTTGGCACGATCGCTCTTGGCTCAGAACAAGCTGACCGAGGCCGAATCGGAATTCAAAGCGGTCTTGGCTGAAAAGCTTCCGTCGGCGAGAAGCATTGCATGGGCATATCATGGCCTTGCTGAGACGGCCTCGAAAACCGGCCGCTCACAGGAGGCGGTGGCACATGCGAACAACGCGATCATGTCCGGCGGCGATTATGGCGCGGGCCTGTTGGCAAGGGCAGTGAGGAACCGCCATTCACGGGGCGGTGATGCCGACGAAGCCGTAAAGTCCTTTTTCGTTCAATTCGACAAAGCTGCCATCTCGAATCGAAAGGCCGAACTTGAGGCGCTCACCATAACCGGCGACGTTGATCGTTTTGTGAACGGCATCTCAGGCCAGGCGACTGCATGGAACACTGAGGTGCTTCACACAGATCGAATAGATGAAAACAATATACTGGTCGAGACCAACCTGTCGGTTCGGTTGCTAACGCGGGAACCGGAATCGGGCCCGGCTGTATTTAGGTTGGTCCAAACCCCGTCAGGCTGGCGTTTGAGCGCAGTGGAAATATTTGAGGTCCGGTAATGATGGAACTTTCCGACGAGATTCGCGATGCGGCGAGCAAGGTCAAGCTGCTGTTGATGGACTGCGACGGTGTACTGACGGACGGATCGCTTTACTTCACTGCCCAGGGCGAGACGATGAAGGTTTTTAACGTCCGCGACGGACAGGGCATCGTCATGTGGCACACAGCCGGCGGCAGGTCTGGGATAATCTCCGGACGGGATGCGCGGGCGATCGTCGAAGCTCGGGCCCGCGAGCTGGGTATCCAGTATGTGCGAACAGCATCGGTGAACAAAGCCGAGGACCTGGCGAGCATCTTGGCTGATGCCGGCGTGAGTGCAGAAGAAACTGCTTTCGTGGGGGATGACATTGGCGACCTCCCCGTCATGGGACTCGTCGGACTGCCGATAGCGGTGGCCGATGCCGCAGAGCCGGTCCGGAACGCAGCAAAGTATGTTACGCAAGCCGTCGGGGGCCGCGGCGCGATACGCGAGGTCACCGATCTTTTGATCGCGGCGCAACGCTCAGGGGATTGAATCCGAGCATCGTTTCATGGCAGAATACGTTTGCTCAATGCCAACAGCCTAAGCGGGCGTAACTCAATGGTAGAGTGTCAGCTTCCCAAGCTGAAAGTTGCGAGTTCGATCCTCGTCGCCCGCTCCAGTTTCCAATTATTCCTTCGCGATCGCGGTCAGGGCGTGTAATAAACCACGCGTTGTTCAAAAACTCGCGCTTCTCTCTCAATTTCTTTAATAATTAGCCTTTCTTTGTATATCGGTTTTTTGGCACGTCTATTGCCCAACAAGTCTATAGAACGTAGATAAAAGGGCGCGTGGCAAACCGTGATCGGATCTTGGGCGTGTCCGCTTTTGAGATCGGAGTAGGCTGCTTCCCAGATCCGGGGGAGGAGGACTTATGGCCGTTATATTCAAGGATCGAAAAGAAGCCGGAAAGCTTCTGGCGGAACAATTGATGGAATACGCTTCGCGGCCAAATACGATTGTACTGGCCTTGCCGCGCGGGGGTGTTCCGGTCGCATTCGAAGTCGCCCAATTCTTACGCCTTCCGCTCGATGTTCTGTTGGTGCGAAAACTAGGCGTGCCGGGGCACGAGGAACTCGCTTTCGGAGCGATCGCTTCAGGCGGAGCGGTGTTTATCAATAAGGCTCTCGTGAACGGCCTCCGCCTAAGTGACGCGGTTGTGGACAAGATCATTGAGAGGGAAAGGGGAGTGCTTGCAGAGCGAGATAGGCTTTACCGGCGACGCCGGCCGCCGATCGATCTGTCGGGAAAGACCGTGATCATCGTCGATGACGGTCTCGCGACCGGAGCGACGATGCGAGTCGCCATTGACGCGGTGAAGCGGCACGAACCCGGCAAGATAGTGGTCGCGGTGCCGGTGGGGGCCAGACAAACATGTGACGAGTTCGGGGAAATCGCGGATACGGTATGCGTATGCGCCCAGACTCCCGAACCGTTTTACGCGGTCGGGCTTTGGTATCACGATTTCTCGCAAACGACCGACGACGAGGTCCGCGATCTGCTATCTCGCGCAGATCACGGTTCAATGGAGGCCAGGCAGCTGGCATGAGTGTCGTTATGGAGAAAGCCGCTTCGCAACTAGTTATAAACACCGTCAAGCGCGAGGCCCTCCCGCTTCGGCACGACGAGATGGTGGACTATGACCCGCTGATCACACTTATAGGTGACGCGAGGATCGTACTTATAGGCGAGGCCACCCATGGGACGCACGAGTTCTATCGCGAGCGGGCACAGATCACGAAACGCCTTATAGAGGAAAAGGGCTTTTCGGCTGTTGCGGTGGAGGCGGATTTTCCCGATGCGTATCGTGTAAACCGATATGTTCGCGGCCGCGAGGGCGACGCGGACGCGTCTGAGGCGTTGAACGGATTCAAGTGATTCCCTCAATGGATGTGGCGAAACGCGGACGTGCTGGATTTTGTCGGCTGGCTTCGTAGCTATAACGACCACCTTCCGCCGTCGAGAGAGCGGGTCGGCTTTTACGGTCTGGACCTGTATAGCCTGCATGCCTCGATCGAAGCGGTGCTGGCCTATCTCGACAAGATCGATCCCGAAGGCGGTCTTCGGGCCCGTCAGCGCTATGCGTGCTTCGAGCACTTTGGGCCGGATGCGGCCGCCTACGGTTACGCCGCCGGAATGGGGTTAGCTGAGTCGTGTGAAGATGAGGTTGTGGGCCAGCTAGTTGAATTGCACGGTCGTGCCTCGGAGTTGGCCCGCCTGGACGGGCGCGTGGCCCGGGACGACTTTTTCTTCGCGGAGCAAAATGCCAGGCTGGTAAAGAATGCCGAGAGGTATTATCGGACAATGTACCGGAGCGATGTTTCATCCTGGAATTTAAGGGACCGCCACATGACCGAGACCCTTTCCGATCTTGACGGACATCTTTCCGAGTCGGGCCACGTAGCAAAGATAGTCGTTTGGGAGCACAACTCTCACCTCGGCGACGCGAGTGCGACCGAGATGAGAGAGCGAGGTGAGTGGAATGTCGGGCAGTTGGCCCGAAAGCAATGGAAGAGAGAGGCGATCCTGATAGGGATGACGACGTATTCCGGGACTGTAACTGCGGCGACAGACTGGGGCGGCCCCGCCGAGCGCAAACGCGTTCGGCCTGCTCTTACCGGGAGTTTTGAGAATCTATTCCACGAGGCCGGCATTGGACGGTTCATTCTTCCCATGCCGCCGGGGAGCGGTTCCAAAGAGGTTCTGAGGGAGCCGCGGCTGGAACGCGCGATCGGCGTCATCTACCGTCCCGAAACCGAGAGAGCGAGCCATTATTTTCACGCCAGCCTTTCGGATCAGTTTGATGCCGTTATTCATTTCGATGAAACTCGAGCAGTAGAACCGCTTGAGAGGACAGGTGAATGGGACGCCGGCGACGTAGCGGAAACATTCCCGTCAGGGATCTAAAGGAGGTGGCCGTTATGGGCGCAACGAAAGTTTCTAAAGACTATTTAAGACAGGAGGTGAAGATCCCTGCCGATTCTGTAACGCTCGAGGGAGAGTTGATAATTCCGGCAGATGCCAAGGGGATCGTCCTGTTCGCGCATGGCTCGGGCAGCAGCCGGCATAGCCCGCGTAACAAGTATGTGGCTGAAGTCCTGCGGAATGCGAAACTCGGGACACTGCTTTTCGATCTGCTGACCGCTGAAGAGGAGGCCGTCGATATCCGTACGCGGCATCTGCGATTTAATATCGGTCTATTGGCCGCACGGCTCGTGGCTGCGGTTAACTGGTTACGGCGCCTGACACCCGCCAGTTAATGATCGGCCTTTTTGGCTCCAGCACCGGTGCTGGAGCTGCACTTGTAGCAGCGGCCGAGTTGGGCGATGCGATTCGGGCTGTGGTCTCACGCGGTGGCCGCCCGGATCTGGCCGGGAAGCGCCTGGGCCGAGTTGAGGCACCGGTTCTGATGATAGTCGGCGGTCTGGATAACGCGGTGATCGGCCTGAATGAACTGGCCTATGACCAGATGACCGGGTGCGAAAAGGAGATCAGGATCGTCCCTGATGCGACACACCTCTTTGAAGAGCCCGGGACCCTAGAGATGGTCGCGGAGATGGCTGCGGAGTGGTTCGTCAAGCATTTGAAGTGACCCGAGCCAATTCGGACAACGCCGGTGGAGC
>JAEWBM010000114.1 GCA_023391155.1 Acidobacteriota bacterium | reverse complement strand
TGTCGAAATCGCGGAGGAGGATGCGGACCGTAGAAACCTCTTCAGACATCGAGGAAGTGTATGGGTGAATAAAACCGACGCGGCCCTCGGTGGTCTCAGGACGGTGCGGTATGCCGGCGGGGAAGCGTGAGAGGAAATCGCCGGCAGCGTACATCGAATTTATCAGTATCCCCTTGGCATAGCCTGGATGCGTCGAACGCCCGCGGAACGTAACCGTCGCGGTTCGGGCGGACCACGTTTCGTTCGAGATCTCGCCCAGCTCGCCGCCGTCGACCGTGTAAGCATATTTGGCCCCGAAGCCCTCGATGTCGAACTTATCGATCCCGCCCCCGACCTCCTCGTCAGGCGTAAACGCCACGGCAATGTTGCCGTGTTTGATATCGGGGTTCTGACGCAGAATGTCGATCATCGTCATAATCTCGGAGATGCCGGATTTGTCGTCAGAGCCGAGCAGGGTGGTGCCGTCGGCTGTGATGATCTCGTCGCCGATTAGGCCCTTGAGCGCCGGGTTTTTATCGACGGTGATGACTTGGCTTTTATCGTTGGGCAGGACAATATCGCCGCCCTGGTAATTCTTGTGGATGATCGCGTTGACGTTTTCACCCGATACCGCGGGCGAGGTGTCCATGTGCGAGATGAAACCGATCGTCGGGACCTTACTGTTGTCCGGCAGGTTGCCGGGAACCATTCCGTAAACGATGCCGAATTCGCTCAGGCGGACGTTCTCAACCCCTAGCGCTTTAAGCTCCTTTTCCAGCAGGCGTGCCAGAACAAGCTGTTTGTCGGTGCTGGGAACCTTGCCCGCTTCCTCAGCAGCCTGCGTGTCGATCTTGATATACCGCAGGAAACGCGACATGGCAGTTTCGGTCGGCGGGTTGGATTGGCCAGACACTGCGATCGAGGTCAGGAGAGCGATGAATACGAGCGAAAGAATTTTGTTCATAGGTGAAATATACCAGTTAGCGCGGAGACGCCCCAATTCATCGCCTCGCGAGCGACATCACGGCGGATAATTGCTTTCTTTCTTGGGACGAGTCCTATTGTAATCTGGTCGCTATACTTCGTTCCACAATCGCTTTTATTTCATGTAGGACATCACGGATTACATTTGCGACGCCCGAGTCAGCGATGTCCGTGTCAAGTGTTTTGCACTTTGAGAAAGGAATCGAAACCAGGATATTCATCCCAATGGACAATGAAAACGTGCTGCGATTGCTCGCGGTCATGCGCTCGTCCCAATCCACTGCTTCGTAGGAATCAGATCGAAAGAGTTTGTTCCTCCAATCGGGAAGGACACCCGACATAAGCGTGTCAAATCTGTTCCATTGCTCACGATGGTGCCTTCCTGCAGCGCTATCGAAGAACGTATGATTGTGTGTTCGGCGACTTTCATCCACCGTGGGTCTGATCCAAAAAATAGTCGAGCCAAATGCGTCTCCGATTCGCAGATACGGGTTGTATTCTAACGGAAATCCATTGACACCTGCAGGCCAGTCTATTCCATTAGGATTCAGCGAGAAAAGATGTTCAGCTTGTTGCTTGGTGTCGCCTAGGTGGAGAACTATCTGAATCACTTCCTCGGAATCTCGGACGGCAGGCTGGATTCGAGCTTCTCGTACCCAGTCGAAATCAAGGGGAATCGCCCTTCTGGGATATCGACCCTTTGATACTCTGCTGGATCCCATGACCTGGTGCGTAATGGCGTCCAGACGATCCTTGAAACTTGCGTAAAGTTGCGTCTCGTCCGGTAGACGAAAGGTGAGGTCCATCAACAATTTATTGGAGACAGGCAAGTCCTCCCGCTTCCCCTTTGGCGCAGTCTTGAATATTCTGGGTGGCCTCGGACTCGTGTCGGGCATTGGAGAAATTTTTCCCGGTTCGCCTACGCGTTCTTTCATCTCGGCAATCCTCTCCGCGATATCGTGCCTCCCAAGTTCCTTCATCATCCTTGCTCCTGAATCGAGAGCACGAAGAGTGTCGTCGTTCGAGAAAGAATGTTGGTGTGCCCATTCGTTTCGCACATCCATTAACTCATGGCTGTAAGTGCGCACCTTTCGAGGCAGATCTTCCTTGAAGCTGTCGAGTTGGTACGCGAACTTTTTAATAACAATGTGAAAGTCGTCGGTGGGGTCGTCGGGAAAATTACCACGTACGAAAGGCTCAAGGCCCATTCGCAAAAGCTGGAGCAACTGCCCCACAGTAGCGTGATTGCGTATCAGAGATTCATCCATGGTCTCGATCACAAAGGCAATTCTAAAACTCGCGAAGCGAAGCTAGGATCTTTTCGGTGTCCGCGAACGAGATCATTTCGAGGTTCTTTGTACTCTCGATACCGAACATTCCGTCATAATGATAGGCGACATTGCCGACGGTGAACCATTGGGTCATGACGTAACCGGCGAGCCTTTCTTTGGGGTTATCGGGGTCGTTCGGTTCGTAGACCAGATAAATGTCACCGACGGACGACCTGATGATCTTTGTCTCGTCGTACGGCAGATCGCCAATGCCATCGAAACCCGCCTCAAGTGCGAATCGCTGAAGCCTGCCGTTCGGCATGGACCGTGAGTAGATAAGGATGAGCTCCCGCTCGTATATCTCGAGATCAGAGCCAAGCCGGGAGTGAATTTCTTCAAGTGTGAAGCCATCGGGCACCCACGTAGGAAGTGCGACCGGGGCCACTCGTTCGATGTCGCGGAGCGCGGTCATCTGTGCTTTCGAGACGCCGGGAAATGACGGCGATTCTTTCGACCTGGTTTGAGCGGAGACGGTCGGCAGAGCAAAAAGCGACATGAGAACAAAAGAAAGAAATACCGTTTTCATTGGGTTGTTCCTAATCTAGAGCTTGTTATGAGCTTCGAAACTGTACTAAGCCTTGTCCCGTAGTTTCAAGAAGAAGACGGGTAACAGCCATATTGCAAAACCGGAGAAAAATATAAACCGTGCAACGGTAGCCCCTGCCTCATGCGAACAGATCGGGCACGGCTCAATTGGTCTGGTGAGATCGATACCGTCACAAAGAAAGCCGACGTTACGCGTTTCAACCATCATACAATGCTCCGGAAGAAGCCACATTCCAGTGGCTATAAATAATATGGAAAGTACGATCGTAACGTAAAGAACACGATTATAATCCGACGATTCGCTTTCACGATTTGGATCAGGATCAGCCATGCCTTTAGTTCTCCAGTCGGGACTAAAACTTTAAAGCTTTATACAAACATTCTTCTCTTCTGTAAAGAATTTCAGGGCTTCGAAGCCGCCCTCGCGGCCGAGACCGCTGTCCTTGACGCCGCCGAAAGGCGTGCGGAGATCGCGGAGCAGCCAGCAGTTTATCCAGATGATACCGGCCTCGAGTTGTGCTGCGACGCGGTGTGCACGGCTAAGGTTCTCCGTCCAGATGGTCGCGGAGAGTCCATACCGGACGCAGTTGGCGTAGCCGAGCACCGCGTCCTCTGTGTCGAAGGGCATGATTGTGACGACAGGGCCGAAGATCTCTTCGAGATTTGTGCGGCAGTCGTGCGAGAGGCCCTCGATTATGGTGGGTTGAATGAACCAACCGTGGGATTGCGGATTTCGGAATTCGGAATTCGGAGTGTGGAAATCGGATGGAAGTGACGCCCCTGACCCGGTCGCTACCGCTCCCGGTTCTGACACGGCCTCGCCGCCGGTGAGGATGGTTCCGCCCTCCTCGCGGGCGAGCTCGATGTAGGACATTATCTTGTCGAAGTGCTGTTTTGAGACTATCGCACCTACATCGGTTTCAGGGTCAGCGGGATCGCCGACTTTGAGAGCCGCGACGCGTTCAACGAAGTCCGCCTTGAAGCGGTCGTAGATCGGGCGTTCGACAAAGATACGCGAACCACACAAGCAGATCTCGCCTTGATTCGAAAACGACGAGCGTACGGTCGTAGCGAGCATCTCTTCGTAATCACAATCGGCGAAAATGATGTTCGGATTCTTCCCGCCGAGTTCGAGCGATAGCTTTTTGAACATCGGGCCGGCGGTGCGTGCGATCTCTTCGCCAGTCTTTGTTCCTCCAGTGAATGAAATGGCCTTGATGTCTTTGTGAGCGACGATCGCCGCTCCGACCTTTGGCCCGGTCCCGTGAACAATATTCAGCACCCCGGCGGGCAGCCCGGCCTCGATGCACAGTTTCGAGAGCAAAAATGCCGTGATCGGCGTGACCTCGCTCGGCTTTGCGACGACGGTGCAGCCGGCGGCTATCGCGGGCGCGATCTTCCAGGTAAAGAGGTAAAGCGGGAGGTTCCAGGGCGAGATGCAGCCTGCGACCCCGATCGGCTGACGCAGCGTGTAGTTGATCGCCTTACCGCCGCCCGGCAGAGCGGTGTCGTACGATTCGTTCGCCGAGTGCATCGCCGCGGTGGCATAAAAACGAAAGTTCGCGATGGCACGAGGGATATCGACCGTTCGGGCGAGCGTGACGGGCTTGCCATTGTCTTTCGATTCAGCACGGGCAAGATCCTCGAGATCGCGCTCGATCAACCCGACCAGACGCATGATCTTGGCGAAACGCTCCTCGGGCGGCGTTGCGGACCATGAGGAGAAAGCAGCTTTGGCGGCATCAGCGGCAAGGCCGACGTCGCGATCGTCGGATTCCGGTATCTGCGCATACACCCGGCCGGTAGCCGGTTCAAAATTATCGAAATATTCGCCTGAAGCCGGTTCAACCAACTCGCCCCCGATGTAATTTTGGATCTTCATCGCTCTTATTCAACCGCGACCCGCAAAACGCGTAGAACGCCAGTCTCCGTTCGTCCACCCCGCAAAAAAAGCCAAAATCTGAAAAAAGTTTTCAGAAATTAGAAAGTTACGCTATATTATCTCAACACCCTGGCAAATACCGACCTCCCAATGGTATCGCTTAAACAACATTGGATCGACGGAAGAAATAAGTCCGGGCGGTTAGATACGCCCGCACGGCATGCTCACATATGACAAAGATCTGTTCGAAGTGTAATCAGTCTAATCCCTCGGATGCCTCTTTTTGCCTGAACTGCGCCTCGCCGCTTGATTCACAGCAAGGTGGCCCATTCGTGGGTCAACAGAACGCGGGGGGCTTTCAACAGGCATCCACCGGTCAGCCATCAGCCGCACCGGGATCAGGCCAGAAGGCGACCATCGCACTCGTCCTCGCGATCGTTGCGTTTCTGTGCTGCGGTCCTTTTGCCGGCGTCCCCGCTGCGATCGTGGGTTGGATGGAACTCGATGCGATCAAGAACGGAAGGTCTCCTGAGGGAGGGCGGTGGATGGCGCTCGTTGGGCTATGGGGCGGCATCGCCGCGACCCTGATACACGGCGTAGGGTATGTTCTATGGGTATTGATGTCGGCGATGGCGGGAGCCGCGGACCCCTATGGCGGCTACCCTTATTAAGCATTAACTAATGGCAAACCCCAGATGTGCAAATGGGCATGAACAGCCCGTAACCGGTACGAAGTTCTGCATTTATTGCGGGAGCCCGGTATTGGCGGCCGAGGGTGCCCAGCATTCCGCTAGTGGGCAGGCACCGGCTTCGCAGGGCCCCACGAATACTCAAAGCGGCCCGGCTGCACCGGTCGATCAACACCTTCGGCCGCCGACCGTACAGCATCAGCCCCCGGTCTCACCAAATCCGCATTCCTATCCACAACAGCCACAGTATTCGCCGGTGATCGCGCACCCGCAGCCTGAACCACAGAGGCCGATCTGTGCTACTTGCGGCGGCGCCGGAGCGGGACTCGAGCAAAGCAAGGTGATCTGTCGAGAATGCCGCTGGCTTCGGCCGCTTGTGCCCGGTTATCAGGTAGATTCATCGGCGTTCGCCTGGGCCGCCGATGCAAAAGCAATGGCGGTACTGCGATCGATGAAGCCGCTCAATGCTGCCGCGAAAGCTGTTTCGGAAAAGGTGGGGCGGCGATGGGTCGAAGTTACATTCAACGGCGTAAGGCTCGGTGAAAAACAGATGCCGCACGTTTACGGCCAAGCAGTCCGCGCAGCCCGTGTACTAGGGATGCACCGTATGCCGGACGTATATCTTTCAGGGGAACGCCCATGGGACATGCTCACCTTCGGCAGCGAAAAGGATTCGTTCATTGTGGTCGGGTCGGCACTTGCGGGGAATTTTCAAGGCGTCGATATGTTCTTCCTTTTGGCTAGGGAGCTTGGGCATTGCAAAGCCGGCCATGCTCTTTGGAAAACGGTCATACGCTTTTTCCTGGGTGAGCAAGGCCCCCAGAAGGGAGTCATGGCGGGGGGCATTTTTAACGCGATCTTAAGCCCCTCCGCATTGATCGGCGGGGCGATAGAGTTGCCGCTGCTTGCGTGGGCACGCCAAGCAGAGATCACGGCAGACCGTGCCGGATTACTGGCGGTTGGTAAAGAAGAGATCGCTAGGCGAGTTTTGATGGCGTGGTCATTAAAATCGTCATTCATTTACGGCCAGCTGAATATGGACGCATGGATCGAGCAGCAATCGGTCGATGACGGAGATATGCTGCGGCTTTCCGAACTCACCACGACATCGACACCGTATTTGGGACCGCGATTAAAATTATTGAGCCAGTATGCAAAGAGCCCGGAACTGCAAGGCTATTTAAGGACTATTGGCGAAACGATTAAGAGATCGGCGCCGCCTAAACCCAAGCCCGCGGAAGGATCAAATGACCTGCGGCTGAAATGCTCATCTTGCAGCGCCCCGATGAAGATACCGATGAGCGTTTTAGAGGGTAAGACACAACTTTCCGTAAAGTGCCCGTCAGCATCGTGCGGTAAGACATCATTGATCAAAAAGAACGTGAAGCAGGCAGGATCGGCTGAGCGTACATTACAAAGAAAGGAGAATCAGAACTATGCCGAATGAACCCATTATTGTTACCGAAACCGGACCGGATGGTTCGACCACCGAATTTGAGGTGACGAGCGAGCAGAACTCCGAAGGGGGCGTGGTTGACGCGGTCGTCAATGCGTTGGCCGATGATAGCGAGCCTGATCCGATCGTTGCCGAGTTTTCTGACAGTGACGGTGACGGTAACTTGGACACGGCAGCCGCTGATACGGACGGGGACGGCGAAATTGATATGGTCTTCGTGGATTCGGACGGCGATGGAAACTTGGATGTGGGGGCGGCAGACACAGACGGCGACGGTGAGGTTGACCTAGTGGCGGCCGACACCGACGGAGATGGAAAACTGGACACCGGTTATGCCGACACGGATGGCGACGGCAAGGCCGATACTGTTATTCGCGACGAGGACGGCGACGGAGAATTTGAGACCGTTGAGGCGATCAGCGACGACACGGCCGCGTCGGATGGCGAAGATGTTTCGATAGTGGACCAGTTATTCGGGACCCCCAGCGAAGAGGAACTCGCGACCAATTCGGTTGAATTTAACTTGGGGAGTGAAGGATTTTCCGAAACGGCGAGCTATGTCGAGGACCAAGGCGGGGTATATGCATCTGCGGAGAGCGATATGACGAGTTATCCCGATACTGCCGGTACAACCGATACATCCGCGGACAGTGAGTTGGCTCGCCAGCAGGAGCAAGCCGAAGCTGCTCGCGAAGCGCAGGAAGCGGCGGACGAATTTGCATATAGCGGCGATTATGAAGCGGCCGCGGAGGCCCGCTCGACGGCCGAAGAACTTGCAGGCGAATCGGGCGACAGCAGCATGCTAGGAGCGTACGATGCACAGGATTATGAGCACGCCGCCGGGAAACAGGAAGAAGCGGCTGCGTTTCAGGATGAACAGGCACAGAAGATCGCCGAGGGGGATTATGAAGGTGCCCGCGAGGCGGCGTTTCAAGCCGAGTGGGCAACCCGCGATGCCGATATGACGGCGGGCGGGCAGGACCATACGGGACAGGCCCAGACCGATCAGGACAATCTTGACTGGGCCGTTCATAACGAGGAGATCGCCCAAGAAAACGCCGATAGTGCGACAGCATATGCGGCGGAGGGCGACTTTGAAAAGGCCGAGATCTATGCGGCCAGCGCCGATGACCATCAGGCGAGTGCGGATGATTACGGAACGGCGGCAGACCCGACGAATATTATGTACGACAGCGACCCGTCGTCCGCGGTGGACTCGGGAGGCGGCTACGATGCATCGGCGATCGACACGGGATTCGACGCCTCGGTTGATACCGCGCCGACGTCGTTCGATACGTCAACGGACGATACTCTATAGAAATGGCGAAATAGTAATGCGCGGGGGAGCTTAGTGGGCTTCCCCGCTTTTTTGTGCGACTTAATTGTTCGGGACGGTCTTACCGAATCTCTGCATTATCTCGCGGAGGCGGTCGACGGGAAGAGCTTCTATCGTGCGGCCGTTTCCGGTGACGGTGGTCGCTTTCAAAAGGGAATTGATGATCGCCTCTTCGGTGGCCTCGATGACGGCTTGGAAGAGCGGGGACATCGCGTCGTTGCCGAGTATAGCGATGTTGCGGAGGCGGTCGCCGGCGTCAATGCGGTTTGTGGTCGAGAATGCGATGGCGTAGTCGCCGCTGCCGTTCGTCATAGAGGAACCTGTGCGGCCCAGGCCGACCATTGACCGGGATGCAAGACGCGATAGCTGGCGATGATCGAGCGGGGCATCGGTGGCGATGACGATGATTATCGAACCGTCCGCTGAATGGGGATCGCGGAATGATGAATTTGGAATGTCCAATTCCGATCGGCTGTTATTTCCAGACGCCGAGGTAGCGTCCTTTAGGTAATATTTTCCGAGTTCCTCACCAACCGGGACGCCGTCGATCGTGAGAACCCCGCCGAAATTAGACTGGACGAGCACGCCGAGGGTGTAGCCGCCGAGGCCGGCGGGAAGTTTGCGTGAGGCGGTTCCGATGCCGCCTTTCCAGCCGAACGCGACCGTGCCCGTGCCCGCGCCGACCGAGCCTTCAGCTACCGGTCCGTCCTTTGCGCCCTTTATCGCGTTGAAAACATCTTCGCGGGTTATATGTCGGCCGCGGATGTCGTTGAGGCCGCCGTCGTTCGTTTCGGCGACGAGCGGGTTAATGGATCGAACATTCTCATTGCCCGGCAAAGCGAGCATGTAATCCATCACAAAATCGGCTGTCTTCGGCACACTAAGCGTGGAGGTCAAGAGGATCGGCGTCTCGATCTCGCCGAGCTCGTTTACCTGAGTAGATCCTGCAAGCTTTCCAAACCCGTTCCCGACAAAGACCGCTCCCGGTACCTTCTCACTGAATAAATTCCCACCGTGCGGCAAGACCGCGGTAACGCCGGTGCGGACGTTTTCGCCCCGAATGAGAGTGGTATGACCGACGCGGACGCCGATGACATCCGTGATCGCATTGTTTGGCCCGGTTGGGAGAATGCCGATCGTGATCCCGAGGTCGCGTGCACGAGGACGTTCATTAGCGGTCTGTGAAACATTCGGCGTGATCATTAGTAGAGACAGTGCAAATGCAAACAGGTATTTTCTTATCATAGATTCCAGTCAGGCAGATCGCGCAGATCACGTCAGGAATGCGATCACCCAGGCAATATATACCCAAATGAAAACAATATAGCTGATCGGGTGGACGCGGCCGAGTGTTTTCCAATCATAGATAAATAGTGACAGGAACAGCCCGTTCCATATCACCGGGGTACGAATAAATGGTGAAACGCCGAAGAGGGGGAGACGGTTTAGGATCGGTTCCAACATTAGCAGCGTGGCGACGAACATGAATCGCTTGTGGAGGACAGGCCGGTCTCGAAATAAATAGCCCAACGTAACCAACACTGCGAAACTGGGGAGAAAAAATCGGTTTGGGCGGCCGTAAAAGACCAGTTTGTCCCAACCTTCCCAAATGTCGTAAAAGACATACAAAGTGCTTACCGTTACGCCAGCAGCTATAAAGATCGAAGCGATCCCTAGGTTGCGGTGCGTGACGTAACGCCAAGTACGGATGAGATTCGCCTGAACGGCAAGGACGATCATCCACGCCAAACAAAAAAGTCCGTGGACAATGAACTTGGGATCACTATTGCTTTCCTGCCGGACGTCTGTGATCAAGTTGTCTGAAAAGGCAAGAAGCGTAAGAACCACCAAGAAAACTGTGACAATGCTGAAGTAATATTCCCGCATCGCTCTTTGCAGAGCTACACCTTAGCATAGGTCAGCCCGGTCTGGCCCTGGTATTTTCCTCCGCGGTCTGAGTAGCTAACGGCACAGTCCTCGTCGGATTCGAAAAAGAGGATCTGGCCGATGCCCTCATTTACGTATACCCGCAGCGGCAGATTTGCGAGATTGGCGATCTCGACAACAAGCCGTCCGGTCCACCCGGCTTCGAGCGGTGTGGTGTTGACCAGCAGCCCGGCACGGGCATAGGTGGATTTTCCGAGAGCTATCCCGGTCACGTTGCGGGGCATCTTGAACGTTTCGACGGTGACGCCAAGGCCGTAATGGTGCGGAGGCAAGAGATAATATTTAGAGCCGTCCTCCGACGTCTGCATTTCGGGTTCGATCAACGAATATTCGTCGCTAAAGCGTTTTGGGTCGATCTCTTTGGCGTGGACGGACGTGAATATCTTGAAACCGTCGTCCGCAAGCCGCATGTCGTAGCCATAGCTCGATGCACCCGCCGAAATTATCCGGTGGCCGTTAACCTCACGCAGAAGCTCCGGGAGAAACGGCGAGATCATTTCATGCTCTTCGGCCATTCGGCGTAGCCAAATATCTGATTTGATGGTCATAAAAAAGTGGTAACGCGAATTACGTTACCACTAATCATGCGATGTTAAAAATGGAGGGCTTACAGCTATCCGCCGGGGCTGAATTGCGTGATCAGAATGTTGCCGTCGCCGACGGTGAATTTCAGCGGAACGCTTCCGGTGCCTGCCTTTGCGGAGATCACGCTATCGGTGAAGACCGCCTTTCGAACGCGCGGCGTGAAGCCGTCGAAACCGTTATCGATCTTGCCTGAGCGGAGTATCGTTGCGTCAAAGTCGGCATTAAGGCCGCGGGGAAGATGCAGCGCAAGCTCACCGCTCGCAAGTTGTACGTCGGCGAAACGGCCACGCCAGCTATGCGAGGGGATCGAGATGTTCACCTTGCCCTTGCCGAAGTTTGCCAGGAGGCCACCGCCGACAAGCGCGATATCCGCATCGGTTTCGAGGAAGTTCACCCGCAGCGTTCCCTCGACCCCTGAGATGTTAAGTTCGCCGACACCCCCGTCGATCACGAGGTCGGTATATTGTGGAACGCGAAGGACATAGTTGATACGGAAAGGAGTGCCGAGAAGCTTTTTCGGAAAACGCTTGTCCAACTTGCGAATCGCCTTTTTGTCGTGCGTGCCGACGGTAGTGATGCTGAGGCGGCCGAGCGATTCATCCATGATGAAGCCGGTGACCTTCGAAATGCGTTCGAGATCTTCGTCGCTCGGCGCCGTTACCTCGATCTCGGCAATTATCTCGACCTCTCGATTTTGCCAGCCCTCGATCCTGATAGAACCTTGAGGGGCCCCGATCAGCGAGATCGTACCTCCTACGCCGAAGCTGAGGCGGTCTTCCTTAAATGTGGTGCGTTTGATCTGACGGGGCTGTTGAGCAGAGGCCGCGATGGTAAAGGCAGCAATTACGGCGGCGAGCAGGAATAATTTCGTTATTTTCATTTGATGGATCCGGTCGGGCAAAGAAGAGCGATTCGGCGGGGAGCCATCTTTAATAGTAACGATTACGGGCGGAAAGGGCAACGCTTTTTTGTTAGCGGTTGAGGAAGCTGATGCTTCCGCGTTGGTTGGTTACGGTCAGTGTCGAGGCACCGTTGCCGAACCTGCCTACAACCCGGCGGCCGTCGCCCATATAGCTCATATTGGTATTTGCAAAGGAGCCGAGCGATATGTCTCGGGTGGTCGGAGCCGTGGCTACAAGCTTGAAAGAGGAGGAGAGAGGAATGCGAAGATTGATGTTCCCCCGCATTGAGATGAACCGATAATTGCCGCCCGGCCGCAACTCGCCGTCATAGAAAATGTCGCCGATCCCGTTTTGCGCAGAGACCTGATTAGCGGCGATATTTGTCAGCGTGATGTCGCCCTCGCTGGTTATATGTGCACGCACCAGGCCGCCGCGGACATTCGACACGATCAGGTTGCCGATGAGGGTCTCGATATCGACGCTCGAACCGTAGGGTACCCGGACGTTGAAGTTCACATTTCCGACGTCGGCACGGCCTTGATTCTCTTTGACAAGGTTGACGTAGATAGTTCCGTTGATCAGTTGTGGTGTGAGCGTCGCGGCCGGAGCTTCCAGATATGCCTCAAGGCGAACCTCTTGCCGGTTCCAGCCCTCGACGGTTACGGTACCGGAGCGGTTCGTTAGTTGAAGCCGGACGTTATTCCCGGCGGGAAAGGTCTTCGAAAATCGTTTCTGCGCCGATGCGGTATCGGCCGCCAGCGTCAAGCAAATGCTCAACGCGAAGAGCGCCGATAGCGATCCGGCATGCAGAAATTTCGCCGGAGTTTTGGGCAGAAAGGACATTTAAACTATAGTTCAGAGAATTGCCGGAGCAGATTCATTTTATCGTTCAGCGCCGCGTCGAGCATCTCGCCCGATAGATCATCGTTCGGATCCTTCTCAAGGATAACGCTGTATTCGTGTACGGCTCGGTCGATCTCTGCCAAGTTGCGGTCGAACGCATCGCGAAGCCGTGCGTTCCACATCGCCTTGCGCTGTTGGACGCGCTTATTCCAATAATCGATGGCCGCCTGCTGTTCCTGAATCCGCCGTTGCCGAGCCTCATAGGGCGTTTCGATGAGCCCGACCTTGCTCAGCACTTTCTCAAATGTTGTCTGCGATTCCGCGGAGCGTGTTGTGAAATCATCTGCTGCCGGCTCAAAATAATTGCGAATGCCGACCACGGTCAGCAGCGAACTGATCACCGCGACCCCGACGAGCGCGGCAGCGGCCTGCGAAAATGTAAAGTTCCAGCGGCGAGCGGGTTCCTCGGCCGGCTCTGCGGCGCCGGGCTCGATCTCGGTCTCAATTAGATTATTGATCCGGCACCAGAGTGCGTCAGGGTTAGGGGGGACAGGTGCGTCGGCGTCAAGTTCGTTGCATGAACCGAGGATCGCGGCCAGATCCTCACAAACCTTTGCACATGGCGCACAGAGAGTCAGGTGATCGCGGATGCCGGCAGCGGCAGCTTCGTCCAGCTCGCCATCGAGAAATACGCTGATCAATTCTTGACACTGCCCGCAATTCATTTCGGTGTTCGGAACTATGCCCCGGAATTTAAGGTGGAGCCTTTAAGCCGCAGGTTTTGAACTTACAAACTAATAGATTAGCGCCGCGTCGTATAAGTTGCCCTCGTAAGGGAAGTTTCCGCGTTCAAGCCATATAAAAAAAGAACACGAACAAGTGTCGACCTCATTCGCGTTCCGGGATTTTGCCAAGATGTTACCCCTGATCGGGGACCAAAAGGCCTCGTAGTTTCAGCCGTGCCTTATGGAGCTGAGATTTCGACGTGCCGACAGAAATTCCAAGGCGTCGAGCGACCTCCTCGTGTTCGAATCCTTCCACATCGTGAAGCACGAACACGTTTTTATATCCGTTCGGAAGTTCAGCGATGGCGTTCTTTAGGGCAATTCGGTCAATTACCTGCATCTTGCTCGGATTGGCCGAGCCAGTGACGGTCTGTTCCGGGATCTCACCATCCTCGGAGGTTTTCTCATTCTTTACGCTGCGCCTGCGGAAGTGCATCAGTACTTGATTTACCGTCAGTCGATGAAGCCATGTCGAAAACGCCGAGTCGCCGCGAAAGCTTCCGACCTTCCGGAAAAGCTGGATGAATACCTCTTGTGTCAGATCCTCGGCCTCGGTAGGGCTAGAGGTCATCCTTAGGCAGAGCGAGTAAGTTCGGCGGTTGTATCGTTTGTATAGATATTCAAATGCCTTGATGTCACCCCCGGCTGCGAGCCGGCACAGGGTTATATCGGGTGTCGAATCGTCCAGTACGACCGATTCTTCAGCCTTTCGGCGCGTAACTGTTTTCTTTGTTTTAGTACTAGCGGCGTCGAAGGCGAATGCCAACTCTTGCTCTACCACAGCGGAATCAGATCCCATAAGTGCTCCTAAACCGGCCCGAAAACTTTCGTTTACGAATTTTAGCGAGAAGAGTTACAGAGACTCCAGTGATGCCTACGATGCACTCACCGAAGGACAGGTTGCTCTGACTAAAAGCAATTTTAGCCATAAATTTACAAAAGGTAAAGATTTTGTTTAAAGGGCCAACTTCTTCGGTCATTTCCTGAATCGAGATATTCTGGTATAAACTGCTTTCGGTTCTCACATTCCATAAACAAAGTATGCTGTTCCTTACCCAGTCTGCCGCAGTGTACGGCATTGATGCCCTTGTTGTTGATATCGAGGTAAATATGAGTCCTGCCGGCAATGAGCAGGACGGTGGGCCGAACGTAATAATCGTCGGGCTGCCTGATACCGCCGTTCGTGAATCGCGCGAGCGGATCAGGGCCGCGATAAACAACAGCAGTTTCTTTTTCCCGTTTCACAAGACGACGGTCAATCTTGCACCCGCGGACGTCCGTAAAGAGGGGGCGAGCTTTGACCTTCCGATCGCGCTCGGCATCCTGGGGGCCAACAGCGACCTCGGCGGCGGCGATAGCTTGGAGGGGACGCTCAGCGTGGGCGAACTTTCTCTTGACGGCCGTGTTCGTCCGGTTCGCGGAGCGCTCTCTATCGCATTGACCGCCCGCGAACAGGGTGTCCGCAACTTGATCGTCCCTGAGGAGAACGCGAAAGAAGCGGCGGTAGTCCGGGGGCTGGACGTATTCCCCGTTCGGAATCTCCGCGAGGCCGCATCACTCGCTCAAGACATTGCGGCCGGTCAGCCGCCGAAGATGCCTCCGCTCAAACTCACGGATGATGACCTGCTATTGCCGGAGAACGGCTATCGGATCGATTTCGCAGAGGTGCGCGGGCAAGCCTCGGCAAAAAGGGCTCTTGAGGTCGCGAGTGCCGGCGGGCACAACATTCTATTTATCGGGCCTCCGGGATCGGGTAAAACGATGCTTGCCAAACGGCTTCCGACGATCCTGCCGCCGCTAGAGTTCGAAGAGGCGCTGGAGATAACAAAGATACATTCCGTTGCCGGGCTCACGGGCAAGTCAGGGCTAATACTGGACCGCCCGTTTAAATCGCCGCACCACACTGTGTCACAGGCCGGGTTGATCGGCGGCGGTTCGATACCGCGGCCCGGAGAGGTCTCGTTGGCACATCTCGGTGTGCTTTTTCTGGACGAGCTGCCCGAATTTGACCGAAGCGTGCTCGAGGTTCTGCGGCAGCCGATGGAAGACAAGCAGGTAACGATCTCAAGGGCGGCATCGTCGCTTACCTTCCCGGCGAATTTTACGCTGGTGGCATCGATGAATCCTTGCCCGTGCGGCTATTTCGGCTCGTCGGGCCGTGATTGTAAATGCTCTGCGATGCAGATACAGCGGTATGTCGGCAAGATCTCAGGCCCGCTGATGGACCGCATCGACATACATGTTGACGTCCCCGCCGTGAAATTCAATGAACTAAGGGGCCGGGGCACGCCCGAAGGAGAGCGGTCCGGTGAGATTAGAGAGCGTGTGATCAGGGCCAGGGAGCGGCAGCTCGAGCGTTTCCGCGGTGAAGGCATTTTTTCGAACGCTGCGATGCCGCCGGGTGCGATCCGGAAATTCTGCGCGATCGACGCTGCGAGCGAATCACTTCTTGAAAAGGCGATGATGCGTCAGGGGCTGTCGGCCCGGGCACACGACCGGATCTTGAAGGTCGCCCGGACCATCGCCGATCTCGAAGGCAGCGATCAGATCCAGCCCTCGCACCTTAGCGAAGCAATAAACTATCGGTCCCTGGACCGGAACTACTGGGTGTAGCGGGCGGCGCCAATTAGCGGGCCGATGGACTTGAAACCGCGTATTTGCGACAATTGCGGGATACTTTGCGTTGTCAATAAACCTAAGATCTGGAGCATAGTTGATGCCCGCTGAGAATATAATCGGCTTTGATGCCCTGCCGCAAACAATTCCTCACTTTTGCCTCGAATCGTTTCGACGCAACGACAAACCGGATGCACTCTCATTCAAGATCGATGACGTTTGGCAGCGGATCTCAGGAAAGGATGCGATCGCACGGATCAAAAGCATCGCCCGCGGGCTGATGAGCCTTGGAGTGCGAGCGGGGGACCGCATCGCGATCATCAGCGAAAACCGCCCCGAGTGGTCTCTGACCGACATTGCGATCCTATCGCTCGGCGCGGTCAATGTTCCGATCTACACGACGCAGGCCACTGAACAGATCAGATATATCCTGGAAAACTCAGGTGCACGGGTACTTTTCGTCTCGGGCAAGAAGATCTGGCGGCATGCTGAGGAAGCGGTTAGAAGTGTTGAGTCTGTTGAGCACCTCGTCTTCTTTGAGAGTGACCTGCCGGACGAGGGACGCGCCATCCTTCTATCCGACCTCGAGAAAAAGGGCGACGGCAGCGACCGCGATTTTGACGAGGCACTCGCGCGAGTTAAGACCGACGACCTGGCCACCATCATTTACACCTCAGGTACGACCGGCGAGCCGAAAGGCGTGATGCTCACGCACCGCAATTTTGCGTCGAATGTCGTCGCCATCTCCAAAGGGCTGCCCATTAAGAGCAGCGACCGCTCGCTTGCGGTTCTCCCGCTTTCCCACATTTTCGAACGCACCGTCTTTTATGTGCTCTGTGCGAACGGCGTCGCAATTCATTACTGCGCGGCTTTCGATCAAATTGCTTCACATCTTCTTGAGGTGCGGCCGACGATAATGACCGCTGTGCCCCGGCTTTTTGAGCAGGTCTACCACAAGATCGTAAAGAAGGGTAAGGCCGCGGGCGGCTGGCGGACATCGCTCTTCGATTGGTCGCTGCAGGTGGGGCAGGATTACTGGAATGCGAAGGATATGCACGAGAGCGTTTCGCCGGTGCTCGCCGCAAAACATGCTCTCGCCAGCAAGCTCGTGTTCTCGAAATGGAGGGCGGGCGTCGGGGGCAGCTTGCGATTTTTTGTATCGGGCGGAGCACCGCTCTCGAAAAAATTGTCCTACGCCTTCTGGGCCGCCGGCATCCCGATCCTGCAGGGCTACGGCATGACCGAGGCGTGCGTCACATGCGCCAACAGGCCTGATGATAATAAAGTAGGCTCGATCGGAACGCCGTTCGAAGGGATCGAGATGAAGATCGAAGAGGGCACCGGCGAGATCCTAATTCGCGGCGAAAACGTAATGCGGGGCTATTACAACAACCCCGAAGAGACCGCTAAGGTCATCGACCACCAGGGTTATTATCACACGGGCGACGTTGGGTATGTCGACGAGGACGGGCATTTCTATGTGACCGACCGCATCAAGGATCTGTTCAAGCTCTCTAACGGTAAATATGTCGCACCGCTCCAGGTCGAGAGCCTGTTAAAGCAAAGCCCATTGATCTCGCAGCCCGTCGCGGTCGGCTCGGGAAGGAAGCAGGTCGGGGCACTGATCGTTCCTGATTGGGATGCGCTGAAGGAGACGCTCGAATCCGAGGGCATCGACGCTGCCGGCTCGCGCGAGGAGCTTTGCATGAACCCGGCGGTAATCAAGCGTGTCCAACGTGACGCGGTCGATCTCACGCGCGAAATGAACGACCACGAGCGTGTTAAAAGGGTATATTTACTCCCGCGCGAGTTTTCGATCGATAAAGGCGAAATGACGCCGACGCTTAAGATCAAGCGTAATGTTATTGACGAAAAATACGGGGAAGCGATAGACGAGATCTGCGGAAGTTAAATGGCCGCCGGTGAGGGGCAGCCAAAGCGGGGAAACCAACTAACCTTGCGGAGAAGCGATCTCCGCCTCTCTTATCAATCGATCGAACTGTTCCGGCGACGATCGTTTCCCGATCAATGCCTCGGCAAGTTCACGAAGCGGTTCAGGTATCGCAGGTGACGGTGCCGCATCGGCGGGCTCGTCGATCTGCGGATAGCGTTCATAGAACGCCACCTCGGCCGAGCAAAATTCGCATGAGGCGAGATGCCTGCGAAGCTCAGCGCTTTCGCCAACGGGAATGTCCCCGTTCTGGAATGCCAGCAGTTCTTGTGAGGGCGGGCAATCCCCATTCTTACCAAAGTTTCCCATTAGTCAGATATGAACGCACGGCCCCCCAAAGGCCGAGCCGGGTGCGCCAGGAAATAAATTTTCACTCTCCGATACAGTAAAACTAAAGCCGTAATCTTTGCAAACTTCCAAAAACTAAATAACTTACCGCCGAAAGCCGCTTTCTTGGGTGGTTGTGCAATATTAAACATAGAAAAAAGATGTTGCCGAACGCTGGAATAGTTGCTAGTATATGAATGTCGGTGAGTTGAGAAAACGCTTCTCGCCTGCCACCGCCCTTCGGCCCGATCCCGACAACGGCCGATATCAACCCGAATAATTTGAGGCATTTCACACGGCAAGGCCGATTCTGCGGCTGCGCCTGTCAAGATCATACCTGCCGCTCGCCGAGCCTTTCCCGTATAGACACGAGGCCGTCGCGGGCGTCTCACAAGGCCGCATATGAACTCAGAAAAGAAGGAAAAGAGCCAACCCCGCTCTCATCAAGGCAAGCTTATCAAGGTCGGTAAATGGAACGATTACCTTCAGGCATCGGACGTTAACCAGATCTGGATCGAGCTGCATCGGATAGTCTCGTCTCACCCGTTGGTCCGAGCCTCACGCCGGGCAGGCTTTCTGGTGGAAGAAGGCAAGTACAACGCATATACCGATCTCACCCAGGAACTTTTTGTAGCACTCTTGACCAAAGACCGGTTTCAGCATTACGTCGAGACCAAGATGACGGATGTCGAGGTCGAAGCGGAGATCAGCCAGATCGAGCTCACGAACATGCTCACCTCGGAACTGAGGAAGCGGTATCCGGAATCGTATCGGTTGGCACGGCGCATCTCGACGCTGATCCAATCTAGCCCAACCTTTAAGCGATTTGATAACGTTGATAATCCGGAGGCTCATCGCCGCCTGGCGGACAAGCTTTTTGGACTGGCAAGCTGGGACTTGCAAAAGATGCGCCGCGACGTTCAGGAAATGGACGAGCGTGTAAAGGCGGTCTCGTTTCAGAGCCGCGATACTCGGATGGTGGGCTGCACCGGCGATGCACAGATCGTGATCAGCAACGCCGAGCTCGAAAAGCTGATCGTGCGTGTCTTTAAAGCGATCGATTCGCCCGTAGATGTCCGGAGCCTTCGGTCGATGGTAATGTCGCGGCTGCCGATAATGGACATACATTTGGTTCCGGTGGGCGGCTCGGGCGAATCCGAAGATGACGAGCGAGTGCCCTTCGAAATACCGGACCACCGCGAGACTCCGGAAGAAGATTTTCTGCGTCATGAGGCCGAAGACGGTGCGGCGGGTTACGTTGACGGCTTTCTAGATGATCTGCACAAGTCAGTGCGGGGAAAGGCAAAACAGTACGACCGCATGATCAATGTTCTCTGGCACTGCTATCTCATTTCAGACAGCGGGACGCAGCTTGAGGTCGCGGAAATGCTTGGTGTTTCGGATTCGCTCGTTTCGGATTATCGCAAGAGGATCGAAGCCAATCTCCAGCAGCTCTCATTCGACGGAGTCAATGAGGCGCGTCAATTCGAAAAAGCTCTAAAGCGTCGTGTAAGAAATATGATAACGGTGGGTGCGGAAACGGTCGCGGCCTAGGTCCGATCGCCATCGCCGATACTTGCCATCGCCTCGGCAAAACGCGGATCGTTCCGCAGAGGGTCTAGGCTTCTATCAAGCTCGAAGTGAGGTTTATTCTCATTTCCGAGCTTGATCGCTTTATTGAACCATTTTAGAGCAAGGTCGGTCTCGCCCAGGAGGGAATAGGTCGAGGCGACCCAGTAAGCGGTATCGTGATCCGCCTTTGCTATCGCGAGAGCCTCTGGTGAAAGCTCGGCCCGCGCTTCATCTTTCCGCCCGGCACCCGCCAGATAGAGTGCATAAAGGGGACGAATGCCGTCCATACCGGGATGCTCGCTGAAAACCTCTGAGATCAGTTCGATGGCCTTCTCGGCATCGCCGCGGTAGTAGTAGGCTCCCGACCGAAAGATCTTGAGCATTGGGTGGTCAGGCTCGATCTTTTCGCCTTTTTCCAGTTCCTCGATCGCTCGGTCATATTCGCGTTTATAGATAAAGATCCGGGCCCGGTTGTACGCTGAGACCGCACGAGCAGCCGGGTCTAGGCGAGAAAGTTTCTCGAACGCCCGGAGCGATTCGTCATACTTTCCGTCGAGGCGATTGATCACGCCCTTTACAAAATAGAGCGGCGCTTCGTTCGGGAACTGCTTCTGCAGCAGTTCGATCTCGGCACGGGCTTTCTTCTTTTCGCCGCGTGCCATATATACCATCACCATCAAAACCCGAGCTTCGACCACATTCGGGTCGTAGAAGAAAGCCTTGGTGAAGGCCGCTTCCGCGTGCGTGTAATCCTCCGGCTCGCCCATTCCCTTAAAGACTCGGTTCGCGTAACAGGCTCCGAGCCCGCTATACGCGTGAGCGAACTGCGGGTCAAGCTCGACGGCTTTCTTGAAGTTTTGGATCGCCGCATCGCAGTCTTCCCTCGAGAGAGTTCGAAAGATGAATCTGCCGAAATTGTCGCGGCCGCGGAGATACTCTTCCCAGGCCTCGTGGTTTTCGGTGAGTCGCCGGCCGAGCTTCTCCTGCTCATTATCGGAAAGTTCGAGGCGGAGCCCTTCGAGAATGCGAAGTGCGATGCTGTCCTGGAGAATGATGATGTCGCTGCCCTCGGCGTCGATGCGGTCACTCCAGAGAATATCACCGGAATTCACATCGATAAGCTGGGCGGTCACACGCAGCCGATCGGCACTTCGAAGAAATCCGGCCGATAGCACCGCATGGACCCGCAGGTCGCTCCCGGCCTCGCGCGGGTCCACGTCCTTCCCTTGATATTTTGCGATGACCGAACTGGGCCGTACGATCAGAGAGCGAAGCTGTGCAAGCTCCGTGATCACAGCGTCCGCAAGAGCGAATTCATAAAAGTTCGAGCCATGGTCCTGGCCGAGATTCTTGAACGGCAAGATCGCGACGCTTTTTTTCTCGGTGCCGGTGGAGGTCGCAGTAATGCTCAGTTCCGGAATGAAGGACGGCGGGTTAGAGACCGAACCCGACTGGCCGGTGGTTGCCTCGGGCACGGACTTACCCGTGAACCAGTTGAGAGCCCGTTTAAAAACGCCGCTGTCGACATGGCTGGGCCGAAAGACATCTGCACCGCTCGTCACGCCCGACAGCATTTGAAGAACGGCACGGAGGTCATCCCGCATTTGAGCGATCTTTTGGTAGCGGTCTTTGGGCGCCTTCGCCAGGGCCTTATCCACGATCTGCTGGAGCTGGGGGGGTACGGGGTCGCGACGCATGTCGGCAATCGGTTTCGGAGTTCCGTAAAGCACTTGATGGCGAACGTCTATCACCGTCTTGCCCTGAAATGCCCAAATGCCGGTGAGCATTTCATAAAGCAGCACACCCGTCGAAAAGATATCGGACCGTGCGTCGGCTCGTTCGCCGCGGGCCTGCTCCGGTGCTGCGTATGTGGCCGTGCCGTAGGGGATGCCAAGCTCGGTTATCTCGGTACGATCATGGCCATCCGCCGCATCGACGTGCTCGTCCTCAAGCAGCTTAGCGAGGCCGAAATCCAGGATCTTTGCCTGGCCGTTCTCTGAGACCATTACATTCCCGGCCTTGATGTCGCGGTGGATAATGTTTTTCGAGTGGGCGTAAGCGAGGGCATCGGTCACCTGGACGGCGATCGATAAAGCGCTCCGTAGTTCAAGAGGCCTGCCGTTGACCAACTGGCGAACGTTCTTGCCTTCGACATACTGCATCGCGATGTAGAAAACGCCGTTCGCTTCATTGAAATCGTAAATGGTACAGATATTCGGATGGTCGAGCTGAGAACAGAGCTGCGCCTCGCGTTCAAATCGTTTGAAGTTCGCGGTACGAGATGTGAGTTCAGGCGGGAGGACCTTAATTACAGCGGTACGGTTCAGCTTAATGTCACGGGCCTTGTAGACCGTTCCTTGTCCGCCTGAGCCGATCTTTTCGAGTATCTTGTATTGGTTAATCTGCGAACCAACCATACGGTTCCCGGGCATCGGCTTTCACCGGAATGAATGCGATGCCCTACTGCGGATCCAAGCAGCAAACCCTAATACTAATCTCGCCGCCAAGAATTCCCAAATGCGGTTCCCGAATTTTGAGCGACCTGCCAACTGCAGGTCATCGAGGAACGATCGTTCAGCCGCGGGGAGGGTCACCCCACCCGGAACCGATATACTCGCCGTCCTTGACGATCGCCGGCACGGTCGTGTCGCCGTCGGTGAAGGCCAGCATCTCCCGCTGACGGTCGATGTCGTTCTGAGCGTCGTATTCGACAAACGGTATCCCTTGTTCGTTATAGTGATCGCGGGCCTGCTGGCAATAGGGACAATCGGGTTTCACATAGATGACCAATGACATTGTCGGGCAAACCTCCTTTCGTTAAGATAGTTTAACCAATGGGCGGTGGAGCGCAAGGACGTCCGATTTACCTGCCGATGACAGACCCTTCAAATGCAAACGAGATATTCGTGCCTTATGACAGGCTCATTGAGATAGAGGTGTGCGGGAGGCGCGAGAGCGTTCCCGAAAACAACTCTATACTCAGGGCACTTCAATTTTTGGCCATGGAAAAGATTTCGCACGCCGATCTTTGCTGGAACGGCGACTGCTCTAACTGCCGGGTAACGGTAAGGAAAGGCGAAAGGTCGGGATCGACCATCGCTTGCCGAACTTTGGTCAAAGAGGGGATGCAGATCGAATCGCTCGCCGATGAGATCGACATCTGCAGAGATTAATATTTCGGCACCTTAGGGTCGACCTCGTTCGACCATGCAGTAATGCCGCCCCTGAGATTTTTTAATGGGGCGGGGAAGCCGGCCTGCTGAAGTGCCGCGACGGCCCTCGCGCTGCGAGCCCCCATTTTGCAGTGGATGACGGTCTCGCGATCATCGTCGATCTCGGAAACGCGCTGCATCAATTCGCCGAGGGGAATAAGCTTTGCCCCCGAAATGCGAGCGAATGCGTGCTCTTCCGGCTGTCGAACATCGATCAGTTGAATGTCATCGCCCGCGTCGAGGCGGGCCTTTAACTCGGTTGCTGAGATCTCTTCGACCATCATCATAATCACCTTTACCTCGGTTCGATATAGTTATTTATAGCGATTCGAGTCCTGCATTCGCAAGCCCCGAACGAAACCGTTTTCGCTTATAGCACGAAAACTGTAACTGATACATTTACAAAAATTTACATTCTGAATCTTAACTGCATAAGGCACGTATTATAAAATTAGCATCTTATTCGATCGACACGTATGTTACGAACGCTTTTCCACGGCCGGCCCTCGGTCCTGAAGATAACTCTTATTGCTTTGACCGCAGTAATTGCCTCTGCCTGCGGTTCGGGCTCGGGTACCGAGATCACGGTCAATGCCACGGCCGGCGACGGAGATGCTCCCATCGCGACCACGACCGCCAGGGCGGAATCGCGCGATGTGCCTGCCTACATCCAAGCGACCGGCAGCCTGGTCGCGGATGAAACATCTAACATCGCGCCAAAGGTCGCGGGCAAAGTTTCGAACATTTCCGTCAATATCGGACAGTTCGTATCGCAGGGCGCTGTCATCGCACGGATCGATGACCGCGACGCAAGATTGGAACTCGCCCAGGCCCAGGCTGCGGTAAAGCAGGCGCAAGCCGCTGTACGGCAGGCTGAAGCAAGACTTGGCCTCGGCCCCTCCGGACGCTTTGATGCGTCTGCGATACCTGAGGTGCGGGCAGCGAATGCGGCTTATGAGCAGGCTGTCGCCGAACTCCGACAGGCCGAGGCTAATGAGCAGCGATATCGTTTGCTCGTCGAATCCGGTGATGTGGCGATGATCACATATGAGCAATTTCGCCTCACCCGAGACACTGCCCGTTCACGTGTCAATACAGCAAAGGAACAGCTCGATGCCCAGATCAACACTGCTCGTCAGAGCAACGAACAGATCCGAAGCGCGGAGGCGGCGGTCGAGGCTGCACGGGCAAATGTCCGCATCGCTGAGCAGGCAATAACCGACACCGTGATCAGAGCACCCTTTTCGGGCTTTATCAGCGCACGGCCCGTTGCCGTCGGCGAATTTGTTTCGACGGCAACTGTGGTTGCAACTTTGCTTCGTACAAATCCCATCACGATAGAGATACAGGTGGCTGAGGCAGACGTGCCTGCGGTAGCGGTCGGCAGAGGGGTCTCGATCCAGGTGGACGCCTATCCGGATCGGCGGTTCGCCGGTACGGTGACGGCGATAAACCCGGCGGTCGATGCAACCTCGCGTGCGGCTGTGGTCGAGGCATCGATCGAGAACGGCGACAACGCATTGCGTACCGGAATGTTCGCGACTGCACGCATCACCCGAGAGGGAGGGTCGGTCGGCGTTTTCGTGCCACGGTCGGCAGTCTACGAACACCTGGCAACGCAGTCATTCCGCGCATTCGTTATCGAAGACGGGGTAGCCAGGCTAAGGACCTTGCAACTCGGGCCCGAGGAGGGTGACAGCATCCAGATAATGTCCGGCGTTAATGCCGATGAAATAGTTGCGACCAGCAATCTCGAACAGTTGTTCGAAGGCGCCCGGGTCGTGCAATAGTAAGCGGTTAAGAGAATTATTATGCAGTGGTTAGCTGAGATCTGTGTCCATCGTCCGGTGTTCGCAACCGTGATCGTCCTGTTTCTGACGGTCGTGGGCGGTTTCAGTTTTTTCACGCTCGGTGTTGACCGCTTTCCCAAGATCGACCTGCCGACCATCTCGGTCCGCACAAGCAACCCGGGTGCAGCTCCCGAAGAGATCGAGACCGAGATCACCGAGGTCATCGAGGGCGTATTGAACACCGTTCCGGGCGTCGAAGAAATGCGTTCAAGCTCGTCACGCGGTAGCTCGAACGTCACGCTCACATTCGATCTAAGCAAGAATCCGGACGTCGCTTTTCAGGAGATCCAGGAAAAGCTGAGCGGTGTCGGCAACCGGCTCCCGGAGACGGCCGACCCCCCGCGTGTACAAAAGTCCGATCCCGACTCGCAGCCAGTTCTGCTTTACACCATTAGTGCTCCGCGTAACGTCATCGAGCTGACCGAACAGGTCGAGACGCTCATCCTCGAAAAGATCGAATCAGCCGACGGCGTTGCAGAGGCTTTCATGTGGGGCGCCCGCCAGCCGCAGGTACGCGTCAGCATCAACCCCGACCGGCTTCGCGCATTTAACATCTCGGTCACTGAAGTCTCGAATGCGATCCGGTCACAGAATCAGGAAATGCCCGGCGGCAACCTGATCGAAGGCCAGCGAACATATGGCGTCCGAACGCTCAGCAAGCTTACCGAGATCGAGCAGTTCAGCGACATCGTAATCGCCACCCGTAACGGCTACCCCATAAAGATCAGAGATGTCGGCAAGGTGGAGCAGTCCGGTGCCGAGCCGACATCTGCAGCTACTCTGGACGGCGTGCAGTCGGTCTCTGTCGGCATCCGTAAACAGGCGGGGGCGAACACGATCGCCGTCATCAACAACGTCAAAGAGCGGATGGCGGTCATCATCCCCAACCTGCCGGATGATATGAACGTCGCGATCATCCGCGACCAATCGGAGTTTATCGAAAACTCGCTGCACGCGATCGAAGAGCACCTCGTTCTCGGCGGCCTGTTCGCGTCGATCATCGTCTTTTTCTTTCTGTGGAATTTCCGTTCGACGATAATTGCCTCGGTGGCGATCCCGATCTCGATCATCGCGGCATTTGCCGCAATTGCCGCCTTCGGCTATTCGCTCAACCAGATGACGATGCTGGCGCTGACGCTGATGGTCGGCATTGTGATCGACGATGCGATCGTCGTGCTCGAGAACATCTATCGCTTTGTCGAGGAAAAGGGGATGGACCCGTTCCAGGCGGCGATCGAGGGAACTCGTGAGATCGGCCTCGCCGTGCTTGCAACGACACTCTCGCTGCTCGCCGTCTTCATCCCGGTCGGATTTATGACCGGCATCGTCGGGCGGTTCATGTCGTCGTTCGGCCTGACTGCGGCGGCGGCGATCGCCGTTTCGCTCGTGGTGTCGTTTACGCTCACCCCTATGCTTGCCTCGCGTTGGATCAAGCGGCCGGAACGCAGCGAGGCACCGAACGTACCCGACAGGAACCTAACGCCGGCGGAGCAGGCTGCGCAGGCTTCGGCAGAGGCCAGTTCGAAGGACGGCTGGTTCTATCGAAAGGTCGACGGCAGCTACACATATCTTCTCAAGCTGGCAATGCGTTTCCGTTGGGCCGTCGTGTTGATCTGTATCCTCACCGTTGCATCGATCTATCCGCTCTACAAATTCGTCGGCATGGCGTTTCTGCCGGACGAGGACGAATCGCTCTATCAGGTTAGCCTTCGCGGCCCGCAGGGGACGTCACTCTCAGCGACCCAATCGATTCTCGACCGCATCGGCAGAGACATTCGTGCGGAGGTTCCGGGTGTTAAGAACACACTGATCTTGGCGGGCTTTGGCCGTGGTTCGGGGTCGAATAACGGATTCATCAACGTTGCGCTTCTGCCGGTAAGCGAGCGGGAGCATTCGCAGGCCGAGCTGATCGATAAGACGCGGGCCATCGCAAAGAAATATTCACGCGACGGTTATTCGGTCCAGGTTTCCGCGTCGTCCTCGATCGCAGGCAGCATCGGGTTGGGCCGCGGCGGTTCTGGCGTCGGAATGTACATTGCCGGGCCGGATATGGAACAGCTCCGGATCTATGCCGATCAATTGCTCGAGCGGATGTCGCAGGACCCCGCATTCCGCGATCCCGACAATTCGGTCGAGGTCGGCACACCGGAACCGCCGCGGCCAAGGCCGATGCTGCCGGCGATCGAGGACGACGCGGAAACCTGGACCGAATAACCGTCGCGTGAATATTTCTTTGCGATGGCCCGCG
>JAEWBM010000026.1 GCA_023391155.1 Acidobacteriota bacterium | reverse complement strand
GGGCCACGATTTTCACAATGTGACGCTTGTCGGTGTGGTGTCGGGTGATATGGGTCTGGGGCTTCCCGACTTCCGCTCTGCCGAGCGTACGTTTCAGCTTGTGCCGCAGGTTGCGGGGCGTGCCGGGCCGGGGGAGCTGGCCGGCCGCGTGCTTATTCAGACCTACTATCCGGACCATTATGCATTGAGGTATGCCGCTGCGCAGGATTACGAGGGATTTTATAAGGCGGAGCTAAACTACCGGAAACGAATGGGCTATCCGCCTTTTGTCGTCCTCGCGGCGATCGGCATCAAGCACCGCGACCGGGAGTACGCGTTGAAAACCGGCAATAAGCTTCGCGAGGCCCTGGTCCATCACAATGCGTCGGGCGCCACTCGCATTCTCGGGCCTGCGCCGGCATCGATCGCGCGGCTGAAGGGCGAGTATCGCTTTCAGATCATCTTAAAATCGAGTTCGAGAAAAGAGCTGAGGGAATTGCTTGAACGGGCCCTGCCGCATGCGGAATCGCTCGGCGCGGACCGCCGCACGTTCAGCATACAGATCGACCCGCTCAGCCTTTTGTGACCAAGCGGGCCGACCCTGTCGCGGTGCGGGAATCAGTTAACGGCCTTTGAGCTGATTTCAGCGGAACGGAGATTGATATTTGAATAGATCTCCTGCAGCGAAAGCTTGCAGTTGATCGAATCTACCGAGATCACGTCGTCGCGTTCGTTGTAGATGCGATAGATCCACTGCTTTTGGTTCTGGCGGGCGTAATGCTCGCAACGCATTTCGTCCTGTTTTACGAGCAGGCATTCCTTGATGCTTGGCATTTCGAGGAAGCTTTCGAGCTTTTTCGTCTTTTCAAGCGAATTCGAAGAGCTTGAAAATACGTCGACGATAACGGTCGGATTCAGAAGCGTGGTCGCGGATTGGTCGGCGAAATTCGGCTCCCCATTTACCAGTGTGACGTCCGGAAAGCACGACATCGACCCACGCAGCTTTACATGCATATTCCCGATATAGATCTCGCTTTTGTGGCCGTGCATCCGGCTGCCCAGCGCTATCGCAATGTTTGACACGATCAGGTTATGCCAGCGGTCGGCCCCCGCGTGTCCGATAACCTCGGCTGAACCTGCTCCCCTTTCGTTACGCGCACCCTGGCCAAAGAAACTGTTCGCCGAGGCCTTGGCGGTCGATTGATTAATCGCCTTCTCACTCATAATTAAAAACTGCTCCAAATTGTTAGAAGTTAAATCAGGCCTGTGGGCAACAGGAGTCTGGCGTTTTGCCGGGGGAAAGGAGTCTGATAAAACTAGTGTTGCACATCGCCCGATAACATTTCAAGGTGTTTATTATGAAACTTTCGGAACTTGCCCGACTGACCTCGACCGAGCTTGAAAACGGCGATCCCGAAACGGAAATTTCCGGTGCGGCGGGCCTGGATATCGCCGTCGGCGGCGAGATCACGTTTCTCGCTAACCCCAAATATACCCCTCAGTTACAGACGACGAAGGCGTCGGCGGTGTTTCTAAAAACGGGTGTTGATGCCGGGCGGGACGATCTGGCGGTGCTAAGAGCGAAAGACGCATACGTAGCCTACACCCGGGCCTTGAGATCGTTTTACCCGGAGCCGCCGATCGTTCCCGGCGTTCATTCCACGGCGGTCATCGACGAAACAGCCCACATCGCCGATGATGTCCAGATCGGCCCTAATGGCGTGATCGGGGCGGGCTGCCGCATCGAAAGCGGCGTCCGCATCCACTCAAATGTGACGGTCTATGACGGAGCGGTCATCGGCGAGGGCTCCGTTCTTCACTCGGGCGTGTCGGTCAGAGAGAATTGCGAGATCGGGCGCAACTGCATCATTCACAACAACACGACGATCGGCTCGGACGGCTTCGGCTATGCAAAGGACGAAGAGAAGCGATGGCTCAAGATCCCGCAGGTCGGGCGAGTCGTGCTGGAGGATGACGTGGAGATCGGGGCCAACACGGCGATCGATCGTGCGTCGGTGGGCGAAACCCGGATCAAACGCGGCGCCAAGATCGATAACCTTGTGCAGATCGGCCATTCGTGCACAGTGGATGAAGATGCCCTGATATGTTCGCAGACGGGCCTCGCAGGCAGCTCGGTCATAGGCAAACGCGTGATCCTCGCCGGCCAGGTCGGCATCGCCGGACATCTCAAGGTAGGCGACGACGCCGTCCTCACCGCCAAGTCGGCTACATCCCACGATGTCGAACCCGGTAAAGTGATCTCGGGGATACCGGGCTTCGACAATCGCGAATGGCTCCGTTCAACCGCCGCGTTTCGCCGATTAGGCGAGATCGCCTCTCGGCTGCGCGCGCTGGAAAAACGCGTGCTGCAGAAAGAAGATTAACCCTACCAGATCGCCCTCATACGTATCACCGTCTTGTTCGAGAAAAAGAACGGCGGCATTGGCTTGCTTTTTTTGGTTGCGGTGATCTTCCCTTCTGCACTGATATTCGGCAGTGTCATAAAGATGCCGTCGTTCGAGTGCTCTTCAAGCCCCGCGGCGTGTGCCATCTCGTGCATCATTATCATGAGCAGCACGTTCTTATGGCTTTGCCAGGGGGTGGCGGGCAGATAGATCTCTGCCTCCTCAACGCCCTTCCGCCCGACCCAGCGCCGGGCGACGCCATGGGTCGCGGTCGCGCCGAGCTTCGGATCACTTTTGCCGCCGCCGGCGATCTTTACGATCACATCCGCACGGCCTTCGGGGACTAGATCGTATTTCAGCGCTTTCATTATCTTCTGGTTAAAGATCGGGACCGCCTCGGCCAGCACCCCGCTCCACACCCCGATCTCGGCCTCATTTCGGATGGCGAGAGTCTTGGTGCCCCTAATTTTGGGTATCCATGGTGTATCAGGTTTAGACATACTCCCCCTCCTGTTTCCGGGTCGCCGTAACTTTAAGGTACTCAGAATACACGACCGTTTCCCCGTTGGTGGCGACATTGGCGTCGGCCCACAGTTCCTCGAGATCCGCCCGCAAAGTAACCTGTACGGCATCATCCACCGCATCGAAAGCTTTCTGTGTCGGGCCGTAATACTTTCGAAAATGCTCGACCGTTTCTTTTGGGCCGAATGGAAAGTCAAATCGCATCTGCTCCCGGCTGAACTGAATATCAGCAACGGTTCCGGCAAACCTCTCACGTACGGCATCCTCATTTCCCCAAAGCAGGGGCGACGGCATTCCGGCGGGCGGGGGAACATGTTTTCCCGTAACCTTGAACATCTCACCGATAAACCCTCCCGCGGTCCAATTTGCCATCGATATAAAGCCGCCCGGTTTGCAGACCCTCGCGAGTTCGCTCGCGACGAGGTCCGGACGGGGTGCGAACATCGCACCGAACATCGTCACGACAGCGTCAAAACTGCCGTCGCCGTAAGGCAAGGCTTCGGCATCGCCGACCTCGAACTTGACCTGAACGCCTTCTGCAGCGGCTCGTTCCTTTGCCTCTTCGACCAAATAGGGCACGAGGTCGATGCCCGTTACGTCTGCGCCCGTTTTCGCGGAGGGGATCGCCGTATTGCCGTTGCCGCAGGCGACATCCAGAACCTTCATTCCGGGACCCAAGCCCAGCCCCTCGGCGAATTCCGCGGCACCGCTCTCAAACGATCGGGCGATCACGCCGAAATCGCCCGCATTCCAGACGGCCTCAAGTTTTGCTTTCAGCGCCGCCATCTCTGTCGAAACCTGACTCGTTGCTGTATCCATAAATAACTCCTTATGCGATGCAAGATCTAATATTTTGTGAATGGACCGCCAATCTGCGATGATTCAACCTATATAACGAATATGAGCAGCGAAAATGGACAAAGAATTTCAGGATCGGGATATGACATCTCGCCGTTGGGAAAAGATGAGATCGAACGGCTTGCGGCTGACCTGAACGAAGAGGAATATCGGGTGCTCCTGGACCACGGCACCGAACCGCCGTTTTGCGGGACGCTTTTGGATAATAAGCTCGACGGCACCTATGTTTGCCGGCTGTGCGGGCTGCCGCTTTTTACATCGAAGCACAAGTTCGAATCCGGCACCGGGTGGCCGTCATTCTTTGCGCCTTTCGATAAGGAACACATTGCCGAGATCGAGGATAACAGTTACGGGATGCGGCGGATAGAGATCCGCTGTGCCCGCTGCGGAGGCCATCAGGGCCACGTGTTTCCTGACGGCCCGCCGCCGACCGGACAGAGATACTGCCTCAACTCGGCATCGCTTTCTTTTGTCCCCGAGGGCGAGGGAATTGCACAAAAGGCGTAGAGCCTATTTCGCCAGCCCGGACGTTTCGGGCATTGCGCCGGGGCTTTTTCGCATTGACGGTACCAACATCGGCACTTGCTTCCGATAATTCTCATACACTTCGCCGTGCTCGGTAATGAGGTCGCGTTCCTCGAATTGGATCGCTATGAGGATATATGCCGTGGTCGCAACTGCAAATAAGAGGTGTGCGGCCGTCATCGTCGGGGTCATCCAAAAGGCAAAGAACCACCCTACGTAAAGCGGGTGTCGAACGATGCGATAGAGCGCCGGAGTCTTGAATTGAAGGCGCGTATACGGTTTGCCGTTCAAATATAGCCATGCCTGCCGCAGCCCGAAGAGATCGAAGTGGTTGATCAGAAAGGTCGTTACCAGCACCAATCCCCAACCGAAAGCGAACAACCCGTAAAGCACTGCCTTTCCGGCAGGGTCCTCGACCGACCAGATTACCCCGCCCATGGGCCTCCATTGCCAGAACAGCAGGATCAGTGCCAGGCTGGAAAACAGGACGTAGGTCGACCGTTCGACCGGTGTGGGGACGATCTTGGTCCACGCCTTCTTGAACCATGGCCGTGCCATCACGCTGTGCTGGACGGCAAACAGTCCGAGCAGCCCGGTATTGATAAGAAGGCTTTGCCAGAAAGGCCCGGCGGCAGGGCCATCCAGAGTGGTGGGCACGGAAAAGTTCCCGATAAAGCCGATCGCGTATAAAAAAGTGCCGAAAAAGACCGCATACGATATAAGGGCGTAGGCAAAATATATACAACGCTTGAACATTTGTCTCTCTCCTATTGGAAGTTTTCCAGTCTGTTTATAGAATGTCCTCATTTAGCCGCGAGCGAAATCGGCTAATTGTCCCAATGGAGTTATTCTTTGCCCCGTGAGTTGGGACATTCGCCCCGGTTCAACCTATGAGTAGTGCCGTTCAAACGATCCGCTATGCAAGATCCGGCGATGGTATCCGGCTGGCGTGGGCGGAATCCGGTACCGGCCCGCCGCTGGTGAAGGCCGCAAACTGGATGACCCATCTCGAATATGAATGGGAAAGCCCCGTTTGGCGCCACTGGATGCGCTTTTTCAGTGACAACTTTCACTTCATCAGGCACGACGAGCGTGGGTGCGGCATGACCGACCGCAACGTGGGCGACCTTTCGTTTGAAAGGTGGGCCGAAGATCTCGAGACGGTGATCGACGCAGCCAAATTAGATGAGCCGTTTACCCTGCTCGGTATCTCACAGGGTGCGGCAGCGGCCATTGCTTACTCGGTCCGGTTTCCGGAGCGGGTTAGCGGATTGATCATTTACGGCGGCTATTCCCTTGGGACCTCACAACGAGGAAACTCTGAGGAAGAAAGGGTATACCGTGCGATGATCGAACTCGTGCGGCTGAAAGGGGGCGACGACAATCCTGCGTTCAGACAGGTCTTCACATCGCGGTTCATCCCAAGAGGCACGGACGAACAGATATCGTGGTTCAATGAGCTCTGCCGTAAGACCACCTCAGCAGAAAATGCCGCCCGGTTGCTTGAAGCTCGAGCTCTGATAAATGTCGACCACCTGCTTGAGCATGTGACGGTCCCAACGCTTGTACTGCACTCGAGTAACGACGCAGTAATACCGATCTCGCTCGGGCGTCGATTGGCCGCCGGCCTCCCTACGGCGGAATTTGTAGAACTGGACTCGCATAACCACGTTCTCCTGGCGGACGAGCCCGCATGGGAGCGTTTCTGCACGGAGGTCTTGCGATTCACCGGTCGGCCGGACGACGGCCAAGAAGAAGACCCGGCATTCGCCGCGCTTTCGCCGAGGGAGCGTCAGGTCCTGTCGCTATTGGCCGAAGGGCTCAGCAACACAAACATTGCCGGTCGTCTTTCTATCAGCGAAAAGACGGTCCGCAATCATCTTTCAAAGATCTTTGATAAGCTTGGCGTTTGGAACCGCGGCCAGGCGATAGTCTTTGCAAAGGACCGCGATTTTAGCGATTGACGCCTCGGTTACCATATCGCGGCCATCCGCGACGACAAATTTTCTTCCTAGCCCGCCGCCTATTCTGCTAAAATGTGGGCTTCGTTAATTAGCGCATCAAATGCGGGCTTTTGTCCTTAGAGATCGATTAGAATTCGATTAGAAACTGATTAGAAGGGAGACATGCTCTCTGATCCGCAGATCTATTCATTCGGCAGCTTCGTTCTAAACACGCGCACGAGCCGGTTGGAACTGGATAACAAATCGCTGCACATTACCCCAAAAGCTTTCAGCCTTCTTGTAGTGCTTGTTCAAAATAGCGGCGAGGTTTTAACGAAAGAACGCCTGCTTGACGAGGTTTGGGGCGGCACTTTCGTTGAAGAGGGCAATCTCAGTTACAACATTCGTCAGTTGAGGCTGCTGCTCGGCGATAACGCCAGAGAGCCGAAGTTCATCGAAACGATTCCGAAGGCGGGCTATAAGTTTATCGCGCCGGTGCAGTTAGTTGAAAAAGCTGTTCCAGCGGCGATCGACCCGGAGCTTGCACGAAGAAGGGCCGCCGCGGACCGTTTGCCATGGGTCTTCTTTCGCAGGCTTGCAGCGGCCTTTGCGGTAGTGATCGGCGTCTCGGTTTTGATCCTGGAAGGGTGGCTCGGCGTGCTAAGCAGCAGAGCTCCGGAGGCGAGGCTCCTTTTGACGCCCTACGCCTCCGAAAAGCTTTCCACCGACGGGAAGGTCGCTCACGCGATCGTCTCGCATAACGGCCGCTTCGTACTATACGTTTCAGGCTACGGAAAAGAACGACAGGCTCTTCGACGTCTCGACCTCGAGAGCCGGACGGATCGCGAAATACTGTCCCCGCTACCGGTTCAGTATGGCGGCCTGGCTCTGTCGCCGGCCGATGACACTATCTTCTTTGCGCGATCGAATGCGGCCACCGACGAACTCTGTATTTATCGCGTGGACATCGGCGGAGGCGTGCCGGAAAATCTTGTCTGCGGCGTGCAGGGCCTGTTTGGCCTGTCAATGGACGGATCGCGCCTCTCTTACGTCAAATGTCAGTTACAGGCAGACGATTACTGCACTCTCTTTGTCGCGGATTCCTCCGGAGCAAATGAACGTCCGATCGTCACGCGAGCTTCACCCGAACGGATCGGGGACAGCTCTTTTTCACCGGATGGCAAGCGTCTTGCCTTTGCCTCGGGCCGATCGACAGACGGGTCAAACGAGTTTCGGATCCGCCTAATCGACCTTGATTCTTTGAAAGAGTCACCTGCAACCGACATTGCGTTTGCAAATGTTCAGCGGGTGAGATGGCTTCCGGATGGTTCCACGCTGCTGGCAACAGCCCGGCTTTCACACGACGAATCGAACTATTTTTGGCATCTCGACCCGGAGACGCAAAGTGCCATACCTTTCCGCCGGGATGCTGCTAATTACAACGGTATCAGTCTGGACCATGCCGGACAGATATTGGTGACAACCGCGGTCGAGGACGATTTTAATGTCGATGTGATCCCGCTGGATGCTTCCCTTCCTCCCCAGGCCATCGGCCGAGGTTTCACCGCAAGGTATACGTCCGACGGCAGGCTGATATTTGTCTCGGACCGCACCGGCAGGGTGAATCTGTGGTCCGCCGGGGCCGACGGGAACGCACCCAGACAGATCACGACGGATGGGTCAACGTTTGCACCCGCGGCACGCAGATCGTGGGAAAAACTCTATTTCGCGTCGAACCGCTCGGGCCGGTTCGAGATATGGGAAACCAATGCCGACGGGACCAATGCCCGCCAAATAACCGACGGTGATGGCGGATTTCCGTTGGCCGTGTCGCCGGACGGGAATTGGCTGTACTATCTGGCGGCAGGCGACCTGCGGCTGATGCGGGTCGATATTGCCTCAGGAACCGTTCAAGAGATCTTTAACAGCAGGCGCAGGGGTCTTTCGCTTTCGCCCAGCACCCGATACGCAGCCTCGGTCGAGAGCGACGGCCGCACTTCTGCGTTAATAATAGAAGAGGTCGGGGCCGCTCGTCCGCATCTAAAGCTCGACGTACCCCCCGGCAATATCAGGCTGACCGCCTGGGCCCCCGATGGACTATCGATCTTCTTCATTACAGCGGCCGATGAAGGCGGCGGAGTGCTCTGGGAAAAGAAGCTTGACGGCTCCGCACCGGTGCGTGTTCGCGAGCTGAACGCCGGAATCCTCGGCGAACGGGCCGAGCTATCGATATCACCGGACAAAAAAGCGATCGCGTTGACCTCCGGGACATGGAAGCACAACGCGATCCTGTTAAAGGGCCTGAACTAACCTCTCTTACTTTCGATCCTTAAAGCTATCGAACAGCTCCGTGTGGCGGCTGGTCAACGGTATCAGCCGTCCGCCGATGAACATATGCTTTATGTTTGTCCGCGGGTCGAGAATATCACCATCCGTCACAACGACGTTGGCAATTTTACCCGGCTCTAGCGATCCGGCCCGGTCGGCGATCCCGAGGATCTCTGCGGGGTAGATCGTCACGGCCTTTAACGCCTCTTCCCGCGGAAGGCCAAATGCACCCGCCAGCCCGGCATGGTACGGGAGGTCGCGGGCCTCACCGCCTTGATCGCCTGTGGACACAGCGAACTTGATCCCCGCCTCCTGCATTTTGGCAGGCACCGAAAACAGGTAGTCGTAGGCGTCGTCCGGCCGAGGGGGCAGGCTGTAAATGTGCGTGAAGATCACGGGGACATTCTGCCGCTTAAGGTCGTCGGCGACGAGGTGCGCGTCCTGGCCCCCGACGATGATGCCCTTGAGGTTCATATCAGACAAAAATTTAAGGGCCGCCCGGATATCCCGCTCCCGTTCAACAGTTAGAAGCACGGGACGCTCCCCGCGAATGTAAGGCACCATCGCCTCAAGCTTGATATCGGTTGTGGGATACGGAAGCCGGTTGTCCTTGGCGTAGGCGTCCTTGGCCCGGGCGTAATTTTCGGCATCGGTGAAGATCTTCTTTAGCTCGTCCACCTGTTCGTCGCGGCGTTTCTGGGCGGTGTTGAAATCCACCATATTGGGCCCGACGCCCGGCGTGAATCCGCTGAAGAGCGCGATGCGGGGGAAATTGATCACAAGGCCTGTGTTCGGCACAACGGCCATTTCCGCCTGTGTAGCACCGTTGAGGTTGATCACGGCACTCTGGCCCGCGATGATGCCGCCGCCGGGTGCGGACAGAACCGTGCTGATGCCGTTGACGCGCGTAACGTTGATGTGCGACGAGTGCGGATTAATGCCGGTGATCGCCTTTGCATTGGCGTTCATCGAACCCGTTTCGTTGACATCCATCGTCGCATTCGCCCCCTGCGGGATCTCGGCAAGCCCCATACGCGTAAAGGCGTCGATCATTCCGGGATAAACCGAAAGGCCTTTCCCGTCAATGCGTTCCGCACCGGAGGGTACGGAAGTTCCGGATGAGATCGAAGCGATCTTTCCGTCGCGAATGACGATGGTGCCGCTTTCGATCACCGGACCGGTCACGGGAACGATCCTCGCACCGACCACCGCAAAGGTGCCGGCGCGGCCGACCTGATTCTGCTGCGAACCATCACTCTGGGCCGCAATTCCCGCAGTAGAGATCACGATCGCCGCGATTAAAAATAATGCTCGTTTCGACATAATGTTGTTGAAAAGGGTACGCGTTTTCATTATCGGTGCCCTCCATCGCGGCCGGCGTCGTCCAGGTCGCCGCGGACCCGCTCGGTGGGTATACGAGGCTGTGTTCCGCCCGAACCCGGCGCCTTGTTCACGTCCATCGCCTCAAGCCGTTTACGCTCTGCATCGAGCTCATTGCGGCGGGCGATGTCCTGGGCCCGGTCAAAAAATACCTCGCCTTCGATCATCGTCTTTTCCACGTGTGAGTAGGGGCTAAATGGATGTTCGCTCCAGATGACAAGATCCGCATCTTTGTTCACATCGACCGACCCGGTCCGCCCGTCAATACCTAGCTGTTTGGCCGGGTTGAGGGTGATCATCTGCAGAGCATCCTGTTCGGGTACACCGCCGTATTTCATGACCTTCGCGGCATCCAAATTCAGCCGCCGCATACGTTCATTCGAATCGGAGTTGATCGAAACGTTGACCCCGTTCTTCCACAAAATATAGGCATTGTACGGGATAGCGTCATAGGCCTCGAGCTTGTAGGTCCAGCTATCGATGAAGATCGAAACACCGGCACCGTGCTTCGCGATCTCGGGAGCGATCTTGTATGCCTCAAGGCCATGCTGAAGTGTGCCGATCCTAAAGCCGAACTCTTCCCCAAGCCTCAGCAGATTCAAGTGCTCATCCGATCGATACCCGTGGGCATGGACGAGACGTTTGCCCTCCATAATTTCGACCAGCGGTTCAAGCTCCATATCCCGCCGCGGCGGCACACGGCGCTTTTTGGCCCGGTAGTCATCCCAAGCTTGTTTGTAATCGCGTGCCCGCAGAAAAGCGTCGCGCATCGTTTCGATAACACCCATTCGTGTTCGCGGATAACGCGGCGTCTGGCCGCCGGTAAAGACCTGGCTTGCCCGCTTCGGGTTCTCACCCATAGCGAACTTGATGCCGGCCGGGGCTCCATCGACCAAAAAGTCCTCGGCATCGCGGCCGTACTTGAATTTGACCGTTGAGCTTTGGCCGCCGATCGCGTTTGCCGAACCGTGCAGTAATAGTGCGGCGGTCACGCCGCCGGCGAGGCCGCGGTAGATAGCGACATCGCGAGGGTCCAGTACGTCCCGAATACGGGTCATCGAGGTCACAGAGAGCGAGCCCTCATTTACGGCATCCATCATCGTGTGCGAGTGTGCGTCGATGATACCCGGAGTAACGTATTTACCTGTCGCGTCGATAACCTGCGTACCCGCGCCGCCGCTTAGGTTGCGGCCGATCCGGGCGATCTTTCCGCCGCGGACGAGGATGTCAGTGTTCTCCAAAGTGCCGCGAGAGGCGGTCAGGACGGTGGCGTTCTTTATCAGGACGTCCGCCGACTGCGCCGATACGGCGGCAGCGAGAAGAACGGCGATAAATGTTGATACTAAAGCTTTTCTCATCGTTAAAATGCTCCTTGCGGGGCCTTGCTTCCGCTGAACGGCACCGTACCCTGGGGCGTTTCCACGGTACCGGAGACGTCGTTGCCCGTGACCGTACCGCGGACGAATATGACCATTTGCTGTCCCTCTATGACCACGGTGCTGCTGAACTCGAATCCGTTTCCGGTAACCTTCCCGTCGCGAGCCTCCGAGGTGCCGAGCTGGGTCTGAAGCGAACCGGTCAGGACGTTGCCCTGAGGCGTCAGGACGAGAGTTCCGGGCATCGGCTGTCCGGGGACGTCGATGGTGATCGAGTACGTTCCCCCGATCGCCGCGGGCGTTCCGGTGCCGGTGCGAGACGACGGGGTGATCGGGGCCTTTGGTTCGAACGGCTTTCCGTCGACAAAGACGTGGGTCACGCGCCGGGCCCTGTCAAATATGTCGCCGCTCACGACCACCAGATTGGCGATCTTGCCCGCCTCGATAGAACCGGTCCGGTCGGCGATGCCGAACATCTCCGCCGCCCCGAGCGTCAGGCCCCGGATGGCGGCGTCACGCGGGAGCCCCGCCTCGACCACCTTGCCGGCGTTAGTGAAGAACTCCGTCAGATTGGTCAGCCCTCCGCTGTGGAATGCGATGGGGATGCCGGCCGAGCGAAGTTGTCCTGCGGTCTTAGGGGCGTCGGCACGAAAACGCAGCAGCTCAAGCGATTCGGGATCTGCATCGGGCGAGGCAGCCGTGGTGCGTTTCGGTAAATTCATCGAAAAGATCACCGAGGCATCTGCCGACTTTAGCCGATCGACGACCTTGCCGGCCTCCTGTCCGCCCATGATTATGGTGCGGAGGTTAAATTCCTTGGCAAGCTCGAGTGCACGGACGATCTCCATCTCGCGGTTTGCGTGAAAGATCACCGGTATTTGCCGGTCGAGGGCGGGGATCAACGCGTCAAGAGAAACGTCCGCATCGGGCCGACGCATGCCGCGAGGGTTGTCCTCGTACATTTTCTTGAGTTCTTTGTGACGCCGGGCGTCATAGAACATTTGCCGTGTCGCCGACATCATGCCGAGAAGCGAGCCCGGGTACTGACCGCGGATCGTCGAAAAAGAGATGTGCAGCGCCACGGGCGACTTGACTATCATTGACCCGACCGAATCGCCTGCGAGGTTAATGATGGCGGAACGCCCGTTGAAAATACCGTCACGGCCCGTGGTAAGTACCGTAGTGAACCCCTGGTTGCGAGCACTTTCGAACTGAGATTCGGACGCCCGAAGTTCGAGGGCGCTCAGGTCCTCAGGCCTTAACCCATCGGGATAATTCGAAACGCCGGGGCCTTGTGCCGCCTGACCCTGCTGTCCGCCCTGTCCGGGAGCCGGACGTTGGGGGGCGGCAAGCCCAAGGTTGGTGCCGGCGTCAAAGAAACCCGGGTAGACCGTGGCCCCATTTGCGTCGTAAACCTTTGCATCCGCCGGCGGCGTGACATTCGCCCCGACGGCCTCGATCAGCCCATCGCGAAGTACGACGGTCCCCCGGTCGATGGCAGCACCGCTGACAGTGACTATACGTGCATTGCTTATCGCGTAACTCTGCGCGAATGCACCGGTAGCCCCGAACATCCCGGCCGCAAGCGCGGCGAGCAAACCAAATTTAATTTTCATATCTCTGTAGGAAGGAGTGAATTTCTGAACGTTTACGGAGAGGATAAATTAAAAGTTTCAAAATGCAAAGAGGGCGTGTGGGAGGAATTGAGATATCGAAGATCTATGATGCCGTAGTCTCGATGCGGCAAATGAAACAGCCGGCTTCAGCGTTGCGGACGTTGATGTATCTTACCCCGAGAATTTCCAGAAGCCGGGTGACCTGTTGATCGGCTGTGTCCGGCTCGAGCGGGGTTCGGCTAATCATCTCGCTGCCCTCGCCAAATGCCTCCAACAATAGCGGCAGGCCGAGCAGATCCGCCGGAAGAGCATTCCCCTCATACCGCTGGCAATCGCGTTCATGAATAAAGACCGGGCCGGGATCGGGCAGATCTGACATTCCCTCAAACGCGTTGTAAGTAAAGAAGATCCGGTTCTCATTGCCCTGGTCAAAGACCCTGAGACAGCTCCGGCAAGGGCCATAGCCATTGGCGACGCTGACGGCGGCCGTAAGGCTCGGATATTGCGGCGAGATCATTCGCTCGCGGACCGTCGTCGTTAAAGCCGGATCGATCCCTATCACACTGTATTCCATAATTACCTGCCTGCCTTTTCCGCTTTCAAAAGCTGCTCTTTGCGTTCAACGCCCCAGCGGTACCCCGTGAGGCCGCCGTCCTTTCCGACAACGCGATGGCAAGGAATGACGACGGCGACACGATTGCTCGCACATGCCCGCGCCACGGCCCGGACCTTATTCCGGTCACCGAGCATCTCGGCGATCTGGCTATAACTGACCGTCTCGCCGTACGGGATCTTTCGGAGCAGCTCCCATACCTGCATCTGAAACGCCGTTGACTGGATATCGAGGGGCAGGTCGAGCCGCTTCTTGCGACCCGCCAGGTGGGTCAATATCTCGTCGACAAATTCTTTCAGCACGGTAGCGTCGCGGACTATCTCCGCATTGGGAAATTCTTTCGCGAGATTCGCTTCGAGATCTTCATCGCGGTCGGCGAAGGCAACGTTGCACAGCCCTTTGATCGTGCGAGCGACCAGGATCCGGCCAAGCTCGCAGTCTGTGATCGTGTAATTTATCGTTGTTCCCTTTCCGCCTTTTTTGTAGGCGGCCGGTGTCATCCCCAGATCGGCAGCGGCCTTTTCATATAGCCGGCTACTTGAACCGAAACCCGAATCGTACATCGCCGTTGTGACATCGCTGCCGCTTCTGACGGCCTCCCTAAACTTTTCCATCCTTATTGCCTCCGCATATTTTTTCGGCGTGACTCCGATGATCTCTTTGAAACTCCGCTGCAGGTGGTATCGGCTGAGCCCGACCTCTTCCGACAAGCTGTCGAGGTCGAAGGGTTCGTCCGATGCCAGCAGTTCGCAAGCCTTTAATACCTTTATTACCAAAGGGTCGCGGCGTTCATCTTCTTTTGGTTTGCACCGCATACAGGCCCGTAACCCGCTTTTCTCGGCTTCGCTCCAGCTTTCGAAGAACCGGACATTCTCGCGTTTCGGCGTCCGTGCCCGGCACGACGGCCGGCAGTAAATACCGGTCGTAAGCACGCCGAGAAAGAACGCCCCGTCGAACCTCGCATCGTTTGCCGTTACCGCTCGCCAATAGACCTCGCTGTCCATGGTTAACGAGTTTATCCGCGGCGGGGGTTAAAATCTATCCGAATATTGCTGTAGAATTTTTTTTATATGAGTGCGATCGTTCTGTTCGACGGGGTCTGCAATTTTTGTAATGCATCGATCAATTTTGTGATCGAGCGCGACAGAAAGGGATATTTCAAATTTGCACCGCTGCAGTCCGAGATCGGCGAAGAATTGATCGCCGAACACGGCATCGACACCGCGAACACGGATTCCCTGATACTCGTTGAGGACGGCAAGGTGTATACGCACTCGACCGGTGCACTCAGGATCGCACGCAAGCTGGACGGGCCCTGGTCATGGGCATACGCGTTCATCGCCGTGCCGAGGCCGGTAAGGAACGCTTTCTATCGGCTGTTTGCAAAATACAGATATAAGCTCTTTGGGCGTCAGGATGCGTGTATGATGCCGACGCCGGAGATTAGAGCGAGATTTTTGGGATAGCAAAAGGGGAACAATATGAAAGCAATTTGGAACGGAGCGGTGCTGGCGGAAAGCGACGACACGGAGGTGGTTGAGGGAAACCATTACTTCCCTGCTGAATCGCTCAGGACGGAATATTTTCAGCCAAGCGAAACGCACACGGTGTGCCCTTGGAAGGGTACTGCAAGCTACTACGACGTGGTCGTCGACGGCGACGTCAACGGCGACGCCGCGTGGTATTACCCGGAGGCAAAGCCTGACGCGAAGAACATCGAAGGGCGGATCGCATTTTGGAAGGGCGTCGAGGTGACGGAATAAACGATGAGCTTTTCGCTCGACACGCTTGAATATGGCCGGCTGCTGGAGCTGGTGAGCCGCAATGCACAGACGCCGATGGGCGAGCAGCGGTTCGCCGACCTGCGCCCGCACACAAATCGGCACGAACTGGAACGGGACCTGGCGGCCGTGGCCGAGACGATCGCTCTGAACGAGGAAAAGCAAGTGTCGTGGTCATTCAGCGGTGTGGGAGACCCGGGTGATGCGGTTGCGATTCTGAAGATACGCAACGCAACGCTCGAGCCGACGCTGTTGTTGGAACTGGCGCGGGTCTGCAATCAGGCATTGTTTGCGCGTTCCTCGATCCAGCCGGAAAAAGAGACCGCCCCGACGCTGTGGGCCTTGGTCGAGCATATCCCGCCCACTCTGTTGGCCGCGCTTGATCGGATCAATAAACGCATCTTGCCGGGCGGTGAGATAGACGACAGCGCCTCGCCCGAACTTGCAAGGATTCGCCGCGAGATAAACAGCCACCGTGCACGGCTGACGAAATCGCTGGAGGCGTTGATGCGTTCATCGGGCGACGCCATTCAGGACCATCTCGTGACGATGCGGAATGACCGCTTTGTCATTCCCGTAAAGGCCGATTTTCGAGGCAAAGTGGGCGGCGTGGCTCACGGTTTTTCATCGAGCGGAGCGACCGTATTTGTCGAGCCGCTGGAGGCGATAGAGGCCAACAACGAGCTGCAAAACCTGAAGGGCAAGGAGGAGCGCGAGGTCGCGAAGATCCTGTTTGAGCTGACAGAAGCTCTGCGGGAACAGCTTCCCGCCATAGAGGCCGCGGTAGATGCGGTCGCCGAGCTGGACTTCATTAGAGCAAAGGTCGAGTTTGCCCGCACGTTCAAAGCGATAGTACCGGATATTTCCGATTCGGGGACCCTGAAACTCGCTGACGCACGGCACCCGTTGTTGGAAGAAAATCTCAAACTCGCCGGCGGAGAGGTGGTTCCCGTAAGCTTCGAACTCACGGCGGACCGGTCGGTGATGATCATTTCCGGTGCGAATGCGGGCGGCAAGACCGTTGTGCTAAAGACCGCTGGGCTGCTTTCGCTGATGGCGTTGTCCGGACTGCCGGTGCCTGCTAGTGCGGCGCGGCTGCCGTTCTATCGGTCGGTGCTGGCGGATATCGGCGACCATCAATCGCTTTCGGCAAATCTTTCGACGTTTTCGTCGCACATGTCGAATATTGCGGGGATGATAGACGAGTGCCGGGCGCCGTCGCTGGTGCTGCTGGACGAAGCGGGGACGGGCACGGATCCGGAAGAGGGCTCAGCGCTGGGCGTGGCAATAGTGGACCATTTCAGACGCGAGTGCGGTGCACAGGTGATCGCCTCGACGCACTATCGCGGGCTGAAGGTGTACGCGGCGAACGACCCGGGCGTGGTGAATGCCTCGGTCGAATTCGACGAAAAGACGCTGCAGCCGACGTATCGGTTGCTCATCGGGCTCGCCGGAGCCTCATCGGGCATTGAGATCGCTCGGCGATTTGGGATCAAGCAGGCCGTGATCGACGCGGCGAGAGAAAACCTCGACATATCAGCTCAAGAGGCGGAGGCGTATCTGCAGAAGCTGCAGACCGAGACCAAGCGGGCCGAGGACCTGCGGATCGC
>JAEWBM010000179.1 GCA_023391155.1 Acidobacteriota bacterium | reverse complement strand
TTACGCCGAGGTCCTCGGCTAAGGTCTTTACGAATTCCGCATCTGCGTCACTCGCCTCTCCCCGCAGGCCATGGTTGAAATGTGCGGCGGTCAGCTCATTTTGAACCTTTTTTCGGTCGCGGAGTTCCGCCATTGCGAGCAGCAGAGATACTGAATCGGCTCCCCCCGAAACAGTGACGACGACCCTCTCGCCCTCCATGGGCAGCCCGAGGCGCCGCCACTCCGTCAGCAGGCTGCGTACAAACTTATGCATCTTGCCGAAATGCGGGCCTTTTTTGCAGGAGCACCGAGCAGCGGCCCGTAAAGATATGCTTGTCCTTCTCGTTTCTGATATCGATCTGCCATACGCTCATCGTCCGCCCGGGAAATACCGGCCGCGCCTCCACCGTCAGCGTGCCTTTGCTCACCGCCCGCAAATGATTTCCGTTGATCTCAACACCGACCGGGGTCACCTTTGTCAGGTCCGCGGACGCGACCACGCCGACTGATGCCGCGGTCTCGGCCAAATATAGCGAGACACCTCCGTTCATTATCCCTGCATATTGGTGCACCTTGGGCGTCACCTCCATCGACAGGACAACGCGGTCGGCCTCGGCAATGACTATCTCAATTCCCAAGAACCGCATCAGCTCGTTCTCGGCCGTACTCTTTAATATCTCAGACTTGAACATTCGTGATCACTTCTCACTTATTCCGAACGCTCCGCGATGAGCCTTTTCGCCGCCCGCAGTGCTTCGTGAACTCTCACCGGAGCTGTCCCACCGATCGTCGATTTCGAGCTCAGCGTGCGTTCCAAACTAAGCTCTTCAAAAACATCCTCATCGATATCCGGCATAACGGAACGCATCTCCTCTAGCGACAGATCGTCCAGCTCACGGCCGCTACCGAGTGCCAAAAGAACCAGCTTGCCCACCGCCTCGTGCGCGGCCCGGAAAGGCACACCCTGCATTACAAGATGGTCCGCAAGTTCCGTGGCGTTTAAATAACCCGATGTCGCCGCGGCGAGCGAGCGCTCTTCATCTACCACTGTGTTCTCCACAACCACGGCCGCGGCCCGTAAAGCAAGCTTTACGGTTTCAACCGTGTCAATGAGCGCCTCTTTGTCCTCCTGCATATCCTTGTTATATGCCAGGGGCAGCCCCTTCATCGTAGCCAATAACCCGGCGTGATGCCCGAACACGCGTCCCGCTTTTCCTCGCAACAGCTCAAGGGCGTCCGGATTCTTCTTCTGCGGCATCAAGCTCGATCCCGATGAGACGCTGTCGCCCAGCCGCATAAGCCCGAACTCCGAAGAGCAGTATATGACCATGTCCTCGGCCAAACGCGAAAGGTGCATCATCAAGATCGAACACACGCCCGCAAACTCGATCGCGAAATCGCGGTCCGCCACCGCGTCAATGCTATTTCGGGTGACGCCAGCAAAGCCAAGCTCGGCCGCAACCGCATCGCGGTCGATCGGGTAGCCGGTACCGGCGAGCGCCGCCGAGCCCAGCGGCAAGACATTTATTCGCCGCCTGCATTGAGTGAGTCTCTCGCGGTCACGCTCAAGCATCTCGAAGTAGGCCAGGCACCAATGGGCAAAGAGTATCGGCTGCGCCCTCTGCAAGTGGGTATAGCCCGGCATCACCGCTTTCGAAAAGCCTTCCGCGATATCCAGGAGCGCCGCCTGCAGCTCTCTGATAAGTCCCGCGATCTCGTCTACTTCACCGCGAAGCCACAACCGGACCGCCGTGGCCGTCTGATCGTTGCGGCTGCGTCCGGTGTGAAGCTTTTTGCCGGTTTCGCCGATCGCCTCGATAAGCCTCGCCTCGATGAACGAATGGACATCCTCCGCATCTAATTCATCGAAATACTTCTCGTTTATAGCCGAATCGGCAAGCATCTGCGCCAATCCGCCGGCGATCGCATCTGCTTCGTCACGTGTGATAACGCCCGCACGAGAGAGCCCCTCGGCATGGGCTGCACTCGCTCTGACATCAGCCGCGAAAAGCCGCCGGTCGAAGCGAAATGAATCGTTAAACTCCGAGAACGCCTCGTGAGGCTTTTCGGTAAATCTCCCTCCCCAAAGATTTTCGGATTTGCTCATATATCGCTCTGTGCCAGAATGATTGTAGTTCGCCTCGTATGATTTGCCGAAAGAGGCCTATAGCTTACAGCTGATCGCTCGTAGCTCTGCCTAAAAATATCCAGATGGAAAGAAATATCAACAAAGTGGTCCTAGCCTATTCCGGCGGCCTCGACACCTCGGCGATGCTGCTCTGGATAAAAGAGACCTACGGCTGCGAGGTCGTTTGCTATTGCGCCGACGTCGGCCAAGGCGAGGAACTCGACGGACTCGAAGAAAAGGCCCTTGCCACCGGCGCCTCCAAGCTTTATATCGAAGACCTTCGCGAAGAGTTTGTTAAAGAATATGTCTGGAGCGCACTGAAAGCCAACGCGGTCTATGAGGGCACCTACCTCCTCGGCACTTCCCTGGCACGGCCGGTCATCGCAAAACGCCAGATCGAGATCGCCCGGCGCGAGGGGGCCGACGCGGGCGCCCACGGGGCCACCGGCAAGGGAAATGATCAGGTCCGTTTTGAACTTTCGTACTACGCATTGCAGCCGGACATCAAGGTGATAGCCCCCTGGCGCCACTGGGATTTTAAGGGCCGTGCGGAACTGATCGCCTACTGCGATCGGCATGGCATCCCCGTGACCGCCTCCGCCGAAAAGCCGTATTCGATGGACCGAAACCTGATGCATATTTCGTACGAAGGCGGGATCCTCGAGGACCCCTGGGCCGCGCCGCCCGAAGATATCTTCGTTCTCACAAAGGCCCCCGAGGCCGCGCCTGATACGCCTCTCGATATCACTGTCTCGTTCGAAAAGGGCGAACCGGTTGCGATCGACGGCGAGCGTCACGGCCCGGTCGATCTGCTCACAAAGCTTAATGCTCTCGGCGGCGAGCACGGCATTGGCCGGGTCGACATAGTCGAAAACCGTTTCGTCGGAATGAAATCACGCGGTGTTTACGAAACGCCCGGCGTCACGATCCTGATGGGCGCGCACCGGGCGCTTGAGTCCATCACCATGGACCGCGAGGTCATGCGGCTCCGCGACTCGCTCTCCACCAAGATCGCTGAATCTATATACTATGGCTTTTGGTTCGCACCGGAGTTCGATATCCTTCGCTCGATGATCGACCGAACCCAAGAGAATGTGACCGGCGACGTCCGGCTCAAACTTTACAAGGGCAACGCCGTCGTCACCGGCCGCCGCTCGCCCAATTCGCTTTATCGCGAGCGCATCGCCACATTTGAGGACGATGCCGGCGCCTATGACCAGCACGACGCTGAGGGATTCATCAAGCTGCAGGCGCTAAGGCTGAGGCTGGGCAAAATGGATTGACCGATGAGCAAGTTCATACACATCCGCTCAAACAAGTTTCCCGTCCTCCCGGGCGAGGAAGACGAGGTCGTCAACGAAGGTATGTACGGCAAGGCCCTCGCACTTTATCTGCAGTCAAAATTGACGGAACGCGGCTACAAAACGCCTTTTGTCGTGGCAGAGGATTGGGGCTGGTGGGTGGACATCGAGGGCCCGCCGTTCACATTCGGTGTTTGCATCTACGCGTCTCCTGAAGGATCCACTGAATATGTCTGCACCGACGGCGCCCCTGGCCCGCGTAAATGGAGCTGGAGCAAATTTCGATTCTTCGATACAGCGCCCTTCGCCGAAAAACTCTACACGGACCTGATCGGGATACTCGAAGCCGATGAAGATGTTACGATCTTGGGTGTCACCGAGGAGTTCCCGTTTTGATAAAGCCTCATAACGATAACGTCGATGGGCCATTCTATGTGGGACACGGCTGTTGTACTGCTTGCGACATCCCATTCCAGCTGGCGCCGGAGATGTTCAGTTATGATCGAGACCAACACTGCTATGTTAGCCGACAGCCCGAGACCAAGGGAGAACTTGATCGGATGATCCGCACTTTATTGTATTCGGAAGTGCAATGTATTCGTTAGAGGCAGTGAGGAAAATGTCCTGCGACGACTGGGAGAAGCGGGAGACGCAGATCTGGCAGACGTTGAATTTCCCCATGTCGCTCAGATCGTCCGCTCCCACGTGACGTTTGATGTAGCCGATCCCACCGATATGTTTCTTACGACCGTCGATCTTGCCAAACTCTTCAAGCACTATTTCTTGTCAACAGCGACTGAGTCTTCAGCGTACCAGTTCTCGCGAATAGAGAGCGACGGCGTAAGTGCCGCATTTTCGTATTCGTGGTTCGAGGATGAATTTCACGATGTCGAGATCCGGCAATTGCTGCTGCCCGAATGTCGATGGCTGATCGTTACTGACCATCCAAACACGATCTATGATTGGCTGCTAGAAGATAAAAGATTCTGCAATATCCGATGGTACACAAGACCCCAATGGGAATCGGACAAGGTATGGCAAGAGACACCGTGGTAGCATAACCCTTTTTCGACGTTCACGTTCTTAGTGCATTATGAAATCGCGATTCTCATACGACAGGCTCCCCTACCCCAGCAAGTTCTTTGTTCAGGCGTTTCCTGACCGTTTGGCAACGAATGCTACGCTCTTCGGCATGTCGCCGGCCGACCCGGCAACCTCCCGCGTTCTCGAGCTGGGTTGCGGGAACGGCAGCAACCTGATCGCACAGGCGTACCTTTGGCCCGATGCGTCGTTTGTGGGTGTGGATCTCGCTCAGGTGCATATCGACGATGCAAACAGTGCAGCCGCCGAACTCGGCCTGACAAATGTCGAGTTCCGCCAAATGGACGTCGCCGATATGTCCGCGGCTGATTTCGGCACCTTTGATTACATCGTCGCTCACGGCTTGTTTTCCTGGGTGCCCGAGTTCGTTCGGCAACGCGTTCTGGAGATCTTCGCCGAACTTCTTAACCCCTCGGGGGTCGGGTATTTGAGCTATAGCGTGCTGCCTGGTGCATATGCTCGCAAGCCGGCGCAGGACGCGATGCGCTTTGTCAGCAGGGAAGTTTCCGAACCTGAACCAAAGGTCGCCAGGGCTCTCTCATTCCTCAAGTTTCTTGCCGAGAACACCGCGGCCGATTCCACGTACCGAGCCTTGCTCGAGGATGAGCTTGTCCGGCATCGCACTCACCTTGCGGCCGATATCTTTCACGACGATCTCTCGGAACTGAACGCGCCGTTCTACTTCCACGAGTTCGCCGATCACCTCGGCCAACACGGCCTGCAGTATCTATCCGAGGCGGAACTTCACGCAATGGGCGGCGGGGGCTTGCCACAACCCGCTCGCGATTTCATCGCCTCACTGGACAGCGTCATCGAACGCGAACAATACCTCGACCACTTCCGCGGACGTGCCTTTCGACAGACGCTTTTTTGCCGCAAAGATATTGATCTCGACCGCCAGCCGGCACCGGCCGTCGTCGATAACTTTCTTGTTTTGTCCTCGCTTCGTGCCGAAAGCAAACACCCGGACCTCGCCTCGGAAAAGATCGAGAAGTTCGTCGGTACCGGCGGTGTCGGTATCGAGATAGACCGCCCCCTTGTCAAGGCGATGCTTGTGCGTTTGGGCGATCATTGGCCCCGCGCCATTTCTTTTCTTGAGTTAGCAGATCAGGGGAAAAGTTTACTCTCCGGTACCAGCATAGAACCGCGCGAAGTGGAGATCGCCCGGACAGTTATTCTCCAGATCGCGATGCAGTCGCGAATGGTCGAGCTTCATCTCTTTCAGCCGGACCGTGCCGTTGAGCCCGGCGAGCGTCCCGCGATCAACGCTCTCGCCCGGCTTCAGATGCGCTCGGCCGAACACGTCATCACCGGGCTCGGCATTGATATGAAGATCAAAGATGCGGTCTCGCGTACGCTATTGGAACTTATGGACGGCACACGCGACCGCCGGACGCTCGCCAAAGAGATGTCCGACTTTATAGGGTCAGCACCCGATATCACGGACCGCGCAGACTTGCTGCGAAGCCTCCCTTCGTGGATCGACGACAGCATCGCCAACCTCGGCCGCATCGGCATGTTTCAGGCCTGACCGGCGGCGTTGCCGCTTGTTTTCAAGATTATTCGGTAAGGGGCGGACCTCCTTTCAACGGCATCAACGGCCCCCGCATTCCGGGCGATCTTCGACAACTCGCCGTCCGTAAAACCTCGCATCACCGAGAGTGACCCGTCCTCTCGCACGAGCCGCGATATAGAAAGTGCGGAGCACATCATCCGATAGAGTATCCATGCAGCCGGGTGGCGTACGAGGTCGATCACGTAAACCGTTTCCCGCGCGACACGCCGCATCTCGGCCAGTACGCGTGCGGCATCATCATCGGTTAAATGATGAAAGAAAAGCGACGAAATAACAATATCGAATGAGCCGTCGGTGAGCGGCAGCTGCCGGGCATCGCCCTGCACGTGAGCAATGCCATCGCCTCTGCCTGCAGCGGCCGGTGAGATCGGGCTGAGGTCGATCCCCGCAAGCCGCGCCCGCCTCCCCGTCGATCGTGCCCACTCCGCGGTGGCCCTAAGCAGTTCGCCAGAACCGGCACCGACGTCAAGGAGTGAAAACTCTGTCAGGCCCCTTTCTTCGATCTCTTGAAAGACCGAGCGGCGGAGAGCGCGCCTGTCACCCAGGTGCCGATTTATAAACGCGATCTCGCGCAAAAAACGGCGGTATTCATCCGCCGTATAGTCGCCCGTGTCGATGCGTTCTTGCCGCTCGGATCTTTGCTTAAATTTGCCTAGCACCCGGAGACCCTTGTTGCAAAACAACTTTCGTGTATATAATGGCTCACCCTATTTCGTTCAGGAAATATTATGGAAGATTCGTCAAAGGCTCACCTTAAGCCTGCTGCTGCAAATTCCGGCTCAGGTAGCGGCAAACCGCTGCCCTCTCCGCTTCGTCATCGCTTTGAGGCAACGCTGGGTGCCGATCTCTCTAAGGTGAAGGTTCACGAGAGTCACGCCCCTACGCTTCTCGGCGCTGAGAGCTTTTCAAAGGGGAACGACATCTATTTTGCCCCAAAGTCATACGACCCATTCTCGCCCAAGGGCGAAGAGCTGCTCTCGCATGAGCTGACCCATGTCGTCCAGCAAGGCGCCGGTAAGAAAGATGGCTTGTCGAAAGACAAAGAGGCCGAGACCCTCGCTTCGAAGGTCACTAAGCAGAACTAGTAAGCGCCCCTCCCACCTTAAAGCGACGCCCTGACCGGTGCCGTTCCGCCGCTCGCCCTTGCATCGCGGAGTGCAACCTGTCCGAGCCTCGTGTAGTTGATCGACTCGGCCAATATTCGCGCTGCCTCTTCAGGAGCGTGAAAGCCCATCGAGTTTTCCGCCTCCACAAAATCCAGGAAGAACTGGGCGTTCCGCTGGTTCTCTCTCGCCGCTGCGAGCTGCTCGTCTGTCGCCCCGGCCTCCCTTGCTGCCGAAATATCGCCGATCAATTGGACAAGGGCTTCCATTGCGATATCGCGCAGCTTGTATGTCCGCTCCTGTATAGTCTCGACGCGGGAACGAAGCTCCTCTTCAGTCCCCTTATGACAGGTTTGGCACGAGGTGTTGATGCTCAGCAGCGGGCTGCGTACGTGGTGGCTTGAGATCTTCATCGCTCCCTGCCTTTCGTACGGCATATGGCAATCGGCGCAGGCGACCCCGGCCCGAGCGTGGATGCCCTGGTTGTACATCTCGAATTCGGGATGCTGCGCCTTCAAAACACCGGCACCGGTCCGCGCATGTACCCAGTCGTTGTGCTCGACCGTCTTGTAATACTCAAGCATGTTCTCGACCTTCAGGCCGTTGTGCCAGGGATAGGTAAGCTCCTTCTCAGGCCCCTTGAAGTAATATTCCACGTGGCATTGCCCGCAGACATATGTGCGCATCTCCTGACGCGTCGCGTCGCGGTTCACGTCGTAATTCTCGATCCCCTGCGCCGCCTTGACGAGTTTGATACCTTCCATGAACGCCGGCCTAGTCACGCGGAGCTGCATAGTCTGCGAATCGTGGCAATCGATACACGCGACCGGATGCGAAACGTTCTGCCGCGCCTCGGTATACGGCATCTGGTTCAGTGCCCGGAAGCCAGCGTAAATATCTCCGTTCCCCAGTGTCTTATAAGCGTTGTAGGCGGAAGCGTGACAGTTGATGCATGTGCCCGGCTGTTTCGTCACGACTTGCCTTTCCGTAAAGGTCTGGTCCTCGAGCATATAGGCGTGCCCTCGCTCTTCGCGAAAGTCCACCGCAAAGGCATAGCCGTCCCACATCGTGATAAGCCGGGGGTCTTCCTCAATGCGAGATTGTGCGACGATCGACCTCGGATCCGCTTCAGAGGGGGCTCTCGGCAGGGCCTCGCTTCCGCCATATCGAGTACGGACCTGGTCCACGGTTCGCAGATAACTATCGTATTGCTGCGGAAAGTTTTTCCCCCAAACGGCAGGGTCGGAAATGTCGTCGTTGAGCTCCACCACCCTATAGAACGGGGTTCGCCCCTCCTCTTTCCGCTCCATGATATTGGTGAGCAGGGCCAGGCCAAGAATGGCCACCGCAAAGGACGCGAAAGCGACCAGGATAACGAGCCTTAGTCCGTAAAGCCTTTTTCGCGGCTTCGCCGGTTCCTCTTTCACGGGTTCGGTTTCGTTTACTATCTCCTTGTTCTCATCAACCATTGTTCGCTCCTGATCAGTGCTGGTGCCCGACGTTTCTGTGGCACCGAATGCATGACACCTGGCTAAAATGCGCCTCATCCTCTGACACCGTTATAGACTCCACCATCTGCTGGTGGCAATAACGGCAGCTCTCTTCCGCGATCTGACGGTTCCGCTCGGTGATCTGTATGGGCTCGTGAAATCCGCCGACCGTGAAATAGTACGAATGCCAAAAACCGTTCCAGGCCTTCGTCGTATATTTCCCGATCGTGTCGTGGGGGGTATGACAATCATTGCAGGTCGCGACCGTTTTATGGCTCGATTTTATCCAGCCGTCGTACTGCTCGTTCATTATATGGCAATTGGCGCAGGACGCCGGATCGTTGCTCATATATGAATAGCCCTTGCCGTACCAGAACGTGTAAAGCCCGACGCCGAGCGCCAACCCAAGCCCGATACCGGCAACGGCCAGTCTGAGAGAGTAAAAGGTCACTTGCCTAGAAATCTTACCCGAGCGGCGAGGCCCGGTCAAGAAATGGGTCTTCAAACCCAACTATTTCACAACTTAGCCTACTGTGTCTTTTTTCCTATCCGGAATGCACTGTTCTGTCAGGAGGGGGGTACAAATCTTGACATAGGTAGGTAAATGAAATGAACGTCATCAAGAATCCGGCCCTCGGCCTTTTTATCGCAACCCTCTTCGCAGCCGCTTTCCACTTAGACGGATACTCACAAGCTCTTCTCGACCTTTCGGAGAGCGAACGGAGTTTCGCTGCCATCGCAGAAAATCGTCCCTTCGATTTTTCGGATAAGTATTACGAAAAGAACGGCCTCTTTTCCGGGATGTTCCTCGATCGCCGTAGCGGCGCAGACGGCCGGTCAGTGATCGACTTCATCCGCGACCCCGACCACCGGGAGGTCCGTATTACGGAAATCTTCCCCGCCTACGGAACAACCGGCGAGACACTTTTCTGGAACCTTTACGCCGAATTCGGAAGGGTCGCATTTGTCCCGGGGCCGGCGGGCGAAGAAGCTCATCTCATCGCGGACCGTTACCCCGTCTTTGTTTTCCCCAGCTCAAAGGTGCGCTACTCAGATCGGCAATCTGCATTGATCGAGATCGATGACGGCTATGATGCAAAAAACCCGATGGGGCTTGGCGTCGCCGTCAGGGTAGAGTTTACGGC
>JAEWBM010000166.1 GCA_023391155.1 Acidobacteriota bacterium | reverse complement strand
TCCGTAAAGGCCAAAAGCGAACTGCCGGGGGTATGCTCACTTATAAAGACCTGCCGCAGACGGATGAAAATTTCTGCGGGCTAAATAATTTTGGCGAGCCAAAACGCGAGGCCCGCCCCATTAGTTTTTCAGACTTTCGATGACCTTATTCCTGTAAACGGTTGCGTCTTTTTTTATAGCACTTTCGTTGAGGGTCAACAAACGGCGGTCACGCATAACGATGCGGCCGTTGATAATGACGGTGCGGACGTCTGCGGATTTTGTCGCGTAAACGAGGTGGGAATAGATGTTATACATCGGCGACTGGTGAAGGCTGTCGATATCGACGATGACGATGTCGGCAAGCTTGCCGGGCTCGAGCGAGCCGATCGAGGCACCCATGTGCAACGCACGGGCGCCGCCAATGGTGGCCATCGCGAAGGCCTGTTCGGCGGAAACGACCTTTGGATCGCCGGTAGTCACCTTGTGTAATTTCGCCGCGGTGTCCATCTCTTCCCAAATACTGAGATCGTTGTTCGATGCCGGCCCGTCGGTGCCGAGGCCGACATTCATTCCCTTTTCGAGCATGAGCGGGACCGGTGCCACACCGGCCGCAAGCTTCATATTCGATTGTGGGTTATGGGCAACACCGACCCCCTTATTCTTTAAAATGTCTAATTCGGCGGAATTCGCTTGAACCACGTGCGCGGCGATGGTTCTTTCGTTAAAAAAGGCGATCTTGTCGAGAAACTCGATGGGCCGCATTCCATATTTTTTGAGGATGTCGTCGGTCTCTGTCTTTGCCTCGGCGAGGTGGATGACCAGCGGGGCCTTTAACCGATCGGAAAGTGCACGCGCATCGGTGAGATTGCTTTCGGAGACGGTGTAAGGCGCGTGCGGGGCGACGGCAGGTGTGATCAACGGATCGCCCTGCCACCGATCGATGAATTTTTCGGTTAGGGTGAGGCCCTCGGCAAATGTTTTCGCATCCGGCACAGGAAAATCAATGACCGTCTGACCGAGGACGCCGCGAACGCCGGCCTTTGATGTCTCTTCGGCGATAGCATCCTCAAAGTAATACATGTCGCAGTATGTCGTGGTCCCGCCGCGGATCATCTCGGCAAGGCCGAGCCGTGTGCCGGCGCGGACAAAGGCCTCATCGACGTTCTTTGCTTCCGCCGGAAAGATGAATTTCGTGAGCCACTCCTGAAGCTCAAGGTCGTCGGCGATGCCGCGGAAGAGCGTCATCGGAATGTGCGTGTGCGTATTTATCAGGCCGGGAATGACGGCACGGCCGCGGGCATCGATCGTTTCTTTGCCGCGAAACTTCGAAGCTATTTCGGTCCGCGAGCCGACGGCGACGATCTTGCCGCCGCTCACCGCAACGGCCCCGTCCTCGATCACGCGGCGGTCAGCATTCATCGTGACGACGGTACCGCCGGAGATGATAAGGTCAACTCGTTCCGACCGTTGGCCATGAACCTCAACGTGGGCGAGCGATAGAACTAAAGCTATTGCCCAAACAGCGGATGTTAAAAACTTCAGTTTGATCATTCTGTTGACTTGTCACGGAGCTTTTCCTCATTTCGCTCGGTGAGCTTTTCGATATCCAATAGATCCTGCAGACGGCCGACCTTGGTCTTGTTCTGAATCAGATCTTCTAGTGAAATAACGTCGATATCGATATCTTCAATGCGTACGGTGGTGCGTCGCTCGTACGCCTCGTCAAAGGCCACTCCTTCCAAATAGTTGAGAATTTCGATCTTTACAGGAGGGAATCCTAGCTGCACAACTTTTTCTGGAGGTCCCAAAAACAAGTCCTCGCTGAGAGCTTCACCTGCAAAACCAAACTGTGCAAGCGCCTCAACACACCTCTTCGCATTTTCGGCGTCGTTCGAAACAACCAGATCGATGTCACTGGTATTGCGAGAGTAACCGTAAACGATCACGGCGTACCCCCCGATAAGCAAGTACCTAACTTTCTTCGATCCTAACGACGCGAAGAACTCTTTGAAGTCTTTCGGTAGCTCTAGCTCCATATGCGATCCTTCGAAGGCGTTCGGCGTGCTGAAGCCGTTCTTTCACGGTGGCATTACGCCAATATTCGACGTCGTCGGTGTCGTCCGGCTGCGAAAGCACCTTTATCTTGGTGCGATCGATACGGAATTCGGGGATGTCGTCGAGTTCGTCGATCATTGGGTGCCTTCACTTATTCTATTCGTTTAAGAAGGTAGAATCGAACGGGCGGGGGAGCAGTTCACTCATCTGGATCGTTTCGGTTTTACCGGCGAGGTTTGCCATCGTGACCGGGATATCCCCGCAGAATTCCCAAATGATCTGACGGCAGGTACCGCACGGCGGCGTCAGCTCGTCGGTATCCGCAACGATTGCGATGGCCTTAAAATCTCTCGCTCCGTCAGAGAGAGCTTTCCAGATGGCGACCCGCTCGGCGCACATCGTCAAGCCAAAGGTGGCGGATTCTATATTGCACCCTGCATAGATCAACACGAACCCGGTCTCAACCGCGGCTCCAACACTAAACTTCGAGTACGGTGCGTGAGCGTTCTCACGTGCGCGGCGCGCGATCTCGATCAGTTTGTCGGCGTTGCTCATTTAAGTTACGGCAGGTATATGTTCGGCCGCGAGCCGTTCACGGACGATGCTGCAAAGCACCTCGACCGTCAAGCCCGTGTTCGACCCTTCGGGTAAGATGATGTCCGCGTGGCGCTTGGATGGCTCGACAAATTCAAAGTGCATCGGGCGGATGGTCCGCTCGTATTGCTCGAGCGTGCGTTCGAACGTGCGGCCCCGTTCATTGATGTCGCGGCGGAGCCGCCGGATGAGACGCACATCGTTCGGCGTATCCACGAAAACGCGGAGGTCGAGTAGGTCGAGAACGCGAGGCTCCGCAAAAATAAGTATTCCCTCAACTACGACAACGGGACGCGGTTCGATGACCTCGATCTCATCGCTGCGGGTGTGCGTGACAAAATCGTAAAGCGGCATCTCGACCGGCAGGCCTTGCTTAAGGCGGAGCAGATGATTGACGAGCATGTCGCTGTCGATCGCGTCCGGATGGTCAAAGTTCGCCTGGTGACGTTCGTCCAGCGGCATATCGGCAAGATTTCGGTAATACGAATCCTGCTCGATAAGGACGACGTTTTCCTTGCCGACGGCCTCGACAATCGCCCGTGCGATGGTCGTTTTGCCTGAGCCTGTTCCTCCACAGATACCAATGAACATAGAGTTTAGCTATTAGCCGATCGCTTTGATCGTGCGAGATAAAAGCTGTTTGAACGCCTCGGCGACGCGGGCACCGGTCTGCATAACTTCGCTGTGGTCGATGGGCTCTTCGGTCATCCCGGCGGCGTAATTGGTGATGCACGAAATGCCGGCGACACGCATTCCGCAATGGCGTGCGGCGACCGCCTCGGGCACGGTGGACATTCCGACCGCATCGGCGCCGAGCAGGCGATATAGGCGTATCTCCGCCGGGGTTTCATAAGTCGGTCCTGAAAGGGCGCAATAGACGCCTCGCTGAAGAAACCCTTCAATGCCGAGATCATGTGCCACGGCGTCGGCTGCGGACGCGATCACATTCTGGTGCCCGGTATCGTAGACGCCTGTCATATCCGGAAAGCGAGGGCCGAAGCGTTCATCGTTAGGGCCGCGGAGCGGATTGACTCCCATCAGATTCAAGTGATCGGTGATCAGCATCAGATGGCCGGGCGGCATCTCGGATTTCAAGCTGCCGGCGGCATTTGTAAGGATAACGCTTTCTACACCCAACCGGCTGAAGACGCGCATCGGGAAGATGACCTGCTCCAACGAGTAGCCCTCGTAGTAATGAAACCTTCCCTGCTGGACGGCGAGGGGGACGCCGCCGATCTCACCTAGGACCAGTCGGCCCGCATGGCCCTCGACGGTCGAGCGGACGAAGTGCGGGATCTCGTCATAGGGGATAGAAACGGCGTTCTCAAGTTCGTCGGCGAATGCACCGAGGCCGCTGCCGAGGACGACGGCTACGCGTGGAGCTTTACCGAATCGGCCCCGGATAAAATCGGCGGTCTCGCCGGCGTTTTCGAAAGTGTAAAGATCACCCACGGCCTTGTTCAACTCTCCTTTCTATAGGGCTTCCCGAGCGCCTTCGGGGCCCGGGAGAGGCCGATGAAGCCGGCCAGGACGATGATGGTCGCTACATAGGGGATCATCTCGATAAACTGAACCGGGATCGGTTCGCCGCCCCAGGTCAGGCCCTGGATCTGGATCGTGACGGCCTCAGTAAACCCGAAAAATAAACATGCGAAGAGCACCGGGACCGGCTTCCATTTCGCGAGGATCAGGGCGGCCAATGCGATATAGCCGCGGCCGGCGGACATTCCGCGGGTGAAGAGCGACGATTGGCCGGTCGAGAGGAATGCACCGCCGATGGCGGCCAGTATGCCGGAGATCACGACCGCCGCATAGCGGAGCCGAAGGACATTGATACCGGCGGCATCGGCCGCCTCAGGGTTCTCACCCACGGCACGCAGCCGTAGGCCAAAGCTTGTCTTATAGACCGTGTACCAGGCCAGCGGGATCAATGCCAGTGCAAGCAGCGATGCCCAGGAAAGGCCGTTGATGACCATCGGGATCTTGTGGGCCTGATCGATCTGCGGTGTCGAGCCGGTTGAGTCATAAATGACGCCGCTGATCAACGCCGGCAGGCCGAGCATGAGGAAATTTATCGCCATACCCGCAACGACCTGGTCCGCCTCAAAGCGGATGACCGCGATCGCATATATTAATGCCGTGGCCGCACCGGCACCTATGCCGGCCAGCATTCCAAAGTAGGGGTTACCGGTCTGGAAAGTAACGACCGCGGCGGTGAATGCCCCGGAGAGCATCAGCCCCTCGAGCGCGATGTTTATCACGCCCGAGCGTTCAGAAAACAATCCGCCAAGCGCGGCAAAGATCAAGGGCGTCGCGGCCGTGATCGCGGAGAAAAGAAATGCAAGATTAATTATTTCCCACATTTAATTTTTGCTAACGCCGTGCATATCGCTGAAAGCTGGCGACGAAAAGGATCATGATCGCCTGCAGCACAAAGCCGAGGTCCTTTGACACATATCTGGTAAAAGCGTCGACAAATATCTCGCCGCGGAGCAGGACGCCGAACAACAGCGCCGCGATAAACACGCCAAGCGGGTGATTGCGTCCGAGCAATGCGACGGCGATCCCGAGGAAGCCCCATTGGGCGGAAAAATCGTGATAGTAGTTGTAACGGTTGCCGAGAACCTCGCCGATCGCCACCATGCCGGCCAGAGAGCCGGAAAGCGTCATAGCGATAATGATCTGCCGCTTTGGCGATATACCGCCGTATTCGGCTGCCGAGGGGTTCTCGCCGACGGCACGCAGTTCATATCCCCACTTTGTCTTCCAAAGAAAGACATAGACCAGCACGCACATCAGGACCGCGAGCAAGAACGCGACGTTTAGCGGCACGTCGTGCGATAGGAAAGGCAGAAACTCGTTGAGCCGGGGGATCTGAGCAGCTTCGCCGATCGGGGGCGTTTGCATTATCGGGTCGCCCGGCACCTTGTAGTGGTACTGGGTCAAATAGCTGACGAGGGCGATGCCGATAAAGTTGAGCATGATGGTGTTGATGACCTCATGCGAACCAAACCGTGCTTTGAGAATGCCCGGTATCGCGCCCCAGATGCCGCCGGCGATGACGGCCGCGAGTATCGCCATCGGGATGAGAACGGCGGCGGGCAGGCTCATCCACGACCAATTCTCTTCCGTCCCAAAAATGTTGACGACGGTGCCGCCGAATTTCATCCCGACCCATGCGGTAGCGAATGCGGCGACGTAGAGCTGGCCTTCGGCACCAATATTTAAAAGCCCGCAGCGGAATGCGACCGCGACGGCAAGCCCGGTGAAAATGAGCGGCGTGGCGTAATGGAGCGTCCAGCCGATGTCGCGGACAGAACCGAACGAATTTGAAAGCAGCAATGAATAAGCAGCGATCGGATCATCGCCGAGAAGCAGGACGATGATGCTGCCGACAACGAACGCCGCAAGTACGGCGAGGAGCGGCCAAAGGATCTCTTTGAGCAGATTCATTTGAAAACGGGGGCGTCGATATTAACAAAAAATGCAGTTAAATATAACCGAGAACAGGGGCAAGTGTCACCTGAATGCACGTGAAAATACAGGCTAATTTAGGGCGAAATTTATACTTGACAATGCAACACTCATATTTTATTATGCTCTTGGACTAATTATATAGTCGTTTACCCAAATCAAGTTGTTTATTTTTTGGAGGAAATGACAATGAATGTGATCAAATACGACCCGTTCCGCGAACTACGCGGATTGCATGATGAAATGAATCGTTTGTTTACCGGGCTGGGCCCGGCAAATATGGAAAAGGGCGAGTTCGCCCGCGGTTCCTGGGCTCCGAACGTGGACATTTACGAGGACAAGGACCGCCTTATTGTTGAGGCCGAGCTTCCGGGAATGAACCGCGATGATTTTGAGATCTCGGTTGAGAACAATGTGCTCACCTTAAAGGGTGAGAGGAAGTTCGAGAAGAAGACCGAGGGCGACAATTATCATCGCGTCGAGCGCTCATACGGCGCGTTTACCCGGCAGTTCACTTTGCCGCAGACGATAACGGCCGAGGGTGCGACCGCCGATTTTGAAAACGGCGTGCTTCGCGTCGCCTTGCCGAAGCGTGAGGAGACGAAAGCCCGCAAGATCGAGGTGAAGGGCTCCGGTTCGGATGCCAAAGCGATCGAAGCCGACGTTAAGACGGCGAATGCATAAAGCGCCTTTGCAGGCACAGGTCGGCCGCGGGGAGAAACGCAAAAACTCTCTGCGGCCGACAATTTTTGCGGTAAAATAGCCGCATAGGACAGAAAAATGAGATTTGACAGATTTACGATCCGCGGCCAGGAGGCCGTTCAGGAAGCCATCGGCGTTGCCGAAAAGAGCCAGAACCAGCAGGTTGAGCCGGAGCATATCCTGCTCGCAATGCTCGAGCAGAAGGAGGGCGTCGTACGTCCGATCCTCGGGAAGATCGGCGCGAACACGGCACCCATCATCAATGAGGTGACGGCGGCGATCGCAAAGTTTCCACAGGTCTCGGGCGGCCAGCAGTATTTCAGCTCGCGGACGAACACGCTTTTTCAGACGGTTCAGAAGGAAGCCGAGAAGATGGAGGACGAATATGTTTCGACCGAACATCTGCTGCTTGGCATCGCCGATGAGAAGGAGGGTGACGCGGGACGGATACTAAGATCTCACGGGATCACGCGTGACGACCTGGAGAAGGTGATAACCGACATGCGGGGCGGGTCGAAGATCACGGACCCGAACGCGGAGGAGCAATTCCAGGCACTTGAAAAATATGCACAGGACCTGACTGAAAGGGCCCGCAAGGGCAAACTCGACCCGGTTATCGGCCGCGATGATGAGATACGCCGGACGATACAGATACTTTCACGGCGGACGAAGAACAACCCGGTGCTGATCGGTGAGCCCGGTGTGGGCAAGACGGCGATCGTTGAGGGGTTGGCTCAAAGGATAGTTTCGGGTGATGTACCGGAAACGCTTAAGAATAAAAGGCTTGTCTCGCTCGATCTGGGATCGATGCTGGCGGGAGCGAAGTACCGCGGTGAATTTGAAGACCGGCTAAAGGCGGTCCTGAAAGAGATAGAAAAGGCCGAGGGGCAGATCATTTTGTTCATCGACGAGCTGCATACCCTAGTTGGCGCGGGTGCGAGCGAGGGAGCGATCGATGCGTCGAACATGCTCAAGCCGGCGCTGGCGCGGGGGACGCTGCGGGCCGTGGGTGCGACGACCCTGAACGAATACCAGAAATACATCGAGAAAGATAAGGCACTCGAGCGCCGCTTCCAGCAGGTGTACATCGGCGAGCCGAACGTTGAGGACACGATCGCGATCCTTCGAGGGCTGAAGGAGCGTTACGAGGTGCACCACGGTGTTCGGATAAAGGATGCCGCGATCGTCGCGGCGGCAACGCTTTCGAACCGATATATAACGGACCGTTTTTTGCCGGACAAGGCCATCGACCTGATCGACGAGGCCGCGTCGCGCATCCGCATCGAGATCGACAGCTTACCGCAGGAGATAGACGTGCTCGAACGTGAGGTACTGCAGCTTGAGATCGAGCGGCAGGCACTGTCGCGCGAGACCGATGAAAAATCGAAAGAGCGGCTGGACGATATCGAAAAGCGTATCGCGGATCTTAAGGAAAAGACCTCCGCGATGAAGGCAAAATGGCAGTCGGAAAAGGAAGAGATCGAGAAGATGCGGACCGCCAAGGAACAGCTTGAGCAGGCGAAGCTCGAGCTGGAACAGGCCCGTCAGGCCGGCGACCTGAACAAGGCCGCAGAGATACAGTACGGCAGGATCCCCGAGCTTGAGAAGCTGCTCGAATCGGAGCAAGACCGGCTCGAGGACCTGCAGAAGGACGGCGTCTTTCTAAAGGAAGAGGTCGATGAAGAGGACGTTGCCGAGGTCGTCGCAAAGTGGACCGGCGTACCGGTTTCGAAGATGCTCGAAGGCGAGATGCAGAAGCTGGTCGCGATGGAGGACAACCTTCGCCGGCGGGTGATCGGCCAGGACGAGGCTCTGGAGGCGGTAGCGAACGCGGTAAGGCGTGCACGAGCGGGGCTGCAGGACCCGAACCGTCCGGTGGGCTCGTTCATATTCCTGGGGCCGACGGGTGTGGGTAAAACGGAGACTGCACGGGCGCTTGCCGAGTTTCTCTTTGACGATGAGCGGGCGATGGTGCGGCTGGATATGTCGGAGTACATGGAAAAGCACGCGGTCGCCAGGATGATCGGTGCCCCTCCGGGATATGTCGGTTATGAAGAAGGCGGCCAGCTGACCGAAGCCGTCCGGCGGCGGCCGTATTCGGTGGTGCTTTTTGACGAGATCGAAAAGGCGCATCCGGATGTTTTCAATGTGCTGCTTCAGATACTGGATGACGGACGTTTGACGGACAGCAAGGGGCGGGTGGTCGATTTTAAGAACACGGTCCTGATCATGACCTCGAACCTCGGTTCGCGGGAGATACAGGCCGGGACGGAAAATCCGCTTGCGGACCGCGATATGAAGACCGATGTGCTTCAGGTTTTGAGGGATCATTTCAAGCCGGAGTTCCTGAACCGAATCGACGACATCGTAGTCTTTACACAGCTTACGCGTGAGCAGATCGCGACGATCATCGACGTTCAGCTCGAGAAGCTGAAGGCCAACCTTGCCGAGCGCGACATCACGATCGAACTCGATGACAAGGCCCGCGAACTGCTCGTCGAGCAGGGCTATGACCCGGTCTACGGTGCACGGCCGCTGAAGCGGGCGATACAGACGCTGATCCAGAACCCGCTGGCGGTAAAGCTGCTGAACGGCGAGGTCGGCGGCGGACAGACGGTGCGCGTTTCTGCCGAGGGGGGCGAGATGAAATTCTCGCCCGTCGAGGGCGGCCAGAGTGCGGCGGGCAGCTAACTTTCTTTATTGTGCGCGAAAGCTTAGAATTTTGATTAATGTTCAAAAGGAAAAAGATGAGCGATACGGACCATTTGATCGAAGAACACCCGGAAGGCGAAGATTTGAAGATACCTGTAAACGACAAACGACGATTTAATGAGCAGGGCGAACGCGTAGCGCCCGATGCCGAGGCCCCGGTTTCTCAAGAGAAAAAGGACCCGGTGCCCTCGGCGAAGGAAATCGAGCTCGAGAATAAGCTCAAGGCCGAGGTTGAGCGTCGCGAGGCCGCAGAGGCGAAGCTTATCGGCGTTCAGGCAAAGTTTGATGAGGCAAAGGCCAATCTGGAAAAAGAGACGGCCGATATGCGTGCACGGCTGATGAAAACGCTCGAGGACCGCGCGAGCCAGAGCAAATTCAACTTTTTGCAGACGCTGCTTCCCGTACTCGACAACCTCAATCTTGCGGTGACCGCTAGCGAACAGGACGCATCGGTAGAGAATCTTCGGACAGGCGTGATCGGTGTTGCCCGTTCCTTTGAGCACGCTCTTGCGAGCGTGGGTGTCGAGGCGGTGCCGGCGGTCGGTGCGGAGTTCGACCCGGAGATACACGATGCTGTCGACATGGCGGCTGTTGATCCGGAGATGGACGGAAAGGTGACGGTCGAGTACGCACGCGGCTACCGCTTCGGCGACCGGCTGCTGCGGCCAGCTAGGGTGCAGGTGGGCAAAGCGATGGCGGCCGCAAGTTAGTTGGGAAATTCACGCGACCAGTAAATAAGGCCCGGGCATAATGTCCGGGCCTTTTTGTTTGGGGAGAGTGCGGGCATCAATTGCCGGCTAGAAAGTCGACATCCCAAAGCTCCTCATTAACGGATACGAATCGCGGTGAGAACGCATACCCTTTGGCGCGGACGGAGATGATGTAGTCGGCGCCGGACGGGAGACCGTTCAGGACGTAAAAACCGAAGCCGTTCGTCCGCCCGTACCAGACGTTGCCGGAAAGATCCTGGGCGGTGACGACCGCGTTGACCACGGAGCGGCCGCCGGCGGCCGAAACACGCCCGCGGACCGAAACGGGAGCGGAGGTAGTGCCGGCCTCGACCACCGTCCAAACAAAGCTTTCCTGCACCTCAGCCGCGTCGGGATGGGCGGCCTGCCGAATGCCGATGAAAGTGGTGGCCGCGGTGGTGGGTTCACTGGCCCACACGTTGGAGGTCTCGTAATCGCCGGCCGCGGATGCGAGTTGCTGGGAGTATGCGTGGAGCGAATTCGCAACGGGACCCTGGTTTATCCGGCTGAACCCATTTGTCCATGTGTCGGCGATCGACCTATTCCCGCCGGTGTGGATCGCGGCGATCATCATCACGTCATCGGCCAGGGTGCTCAATGTGCCGGCCGAAACGCCGTTGCTCGGAGCGAGCTTGCCCTGCGAGAACCATGAATCGAGCACTTTCTTGTGGTCGGTTTCGGTTCCGGAGTATTCGAATAACGCAAGGCTCAACGCCGCCGCGTCGCCGGTTGCATTCAGCGTTACATCCATCGGCTCGTTAGGGCCTGCGACCTTGTAGTAGGCGACGGCCTTAGGGGTTTGGTGCGTCAGGATCAAGAACTGCCATCCGTCGCCCATCGTCGGAAATCGTCCGCTCCCGATACGGCCTAGCGCAATCAGCAGATTTCCCTCTTCAGGCTGGTCGGTCCAGCTCACCGTACGTGCGGTGGTGCTGATGCCGTTAGGAGTTATTGCCTGCTCGAGCGTGATCGGCGGTGCGGGCGTGGTGTCGCCGTCGGACGCGGTTATCTGGACATTAAAAGGGCTGTCCTCGTGGGTAAAGGGCGGGATGGTGCCCGCCACTTGCCCCGTATTCGGGTCGATGCTGAGGCCGTCGGGCAGTCCGGTGGCGGAGTAGCTGATCGCATCGCCGTCGGCATCGGTTGCCGCGAGGGAAACGTTAACCATGTCGCCGTTCGTATTCTCACGATCGGAGAGGTCGAGTACGGGAGCGGAGTTCTTGATGACGACGGGGCCGGATGATATGGATGTGCTCAACTCGGAGCCGTCGTTTGCTTGTACCCGCACGGAAATTTCATCCCCTTTGTCACCGTTTCCCGTGAGCGACAGGTCGAGAGTGCTGCCCGTTTCGCCGGGGATCAGTACACCGTTGCGGAACCATTCGTATGTAAAGGTTAGAGGGTCGCCGTCGTCGTCGTGAGAATTGATAGATGCCGACAAAGTGTCGTTTGTTTTGGGCTCCGACTGGTCGCTGTCGACCGCGATGATCGCGGGTGGAGTGTTGGCGAGG
>JAEWBM010000121.1 GCA_023391155.1 Acidobacteriota bacterium | reverse complement strand
CGATCCTCTGCCGCGAATGCCACGAGGCCAATCGTTCACGCGCCCGATTTGCTTAAAACTCTTACTTCTAAAATATGAATCTTCAGACAGTTGAATATCAGCTAGACGGTGCGGTCGCGACCATCCGCTTGAACCGTCCGGATGCCCTTAATGCTATCTCTCTCCAGCTTGGCCGCGACTTAAAGTCGGCGATCGATCAGGCAGTTTCCGACGGTGCTAGGGCCGCAGTCCTGACCGGCAGCGGCCGCGCCTTCAGTGCCGGCGGCGATCTGCGTGAGATGCAGTCGATGGGCCAGGCCGAGGGACGGATCGAGGCATTTCTCGATGAACCGCTAAAAGCCCTTCACGACGTAGTCCGAACCATCCGCGAGACTCCGATCCCGTTCATCGCCGCTGTTAACGGCATCTGTGCCGGCGCCGGAGTGAATTTTGCTCTCGCGTGCGATCTGGTATTGGCTTCGGACGACGCTGCCTTTCGCCAGGCATTTGTCCGGATCGGCCTGACGCCGGACTGCGGCGGAACTTTCTTCCTTCCCAGAGTTGTCGGTGAAAAATTTGCTGCCGAACTATTGATGACGGGTGATGCGATCGAGGCCGAGCGTGCTCTCCGCATCGGGATGATAAACCGGGTCGTACCCGCTGCCGAACTCATGCTGCAGGCCACGGAACTTGCTCAGAAGCTTGCTGCCGGCCCGACCGCCGCCCTCGGCAGGATCAAAAAGATGATCAATGCGTCTTATTCGAACGACCTCCGCAGCCAATTGGCTCTCGAGGCCGAATGTCAGCTCGAGTCAGGCCGCTCGCCTGATTTTCGCGAAGGGGTCACCGCATTTTTTGACAAAAGAGCCGCAAACTTCTCCGGACGCTAGAGATCCCTCTTCCCTCGATCTCAAGACCCGCCTTTCGCCGGCGGGTCTTTTTTTATCAATTAGGCGTTAGTCGCGCAAACAAATCTCAAAAAGCCTTGAAGGGCTTGACACATCCCGTCCGACATAATAGTTTATTGCAATTGAAAACCAATTTCATTATCGGATATCACCCGTTTCGGGGAATATTAAGATCTATGTCTCAAATCAAGAAAGCCTCCCGCAAGAAGGGACGTAATAGAGGGCCGCGATATTGGGTCGTGGCAATGGGTGCGGCGGGGGCTATCGTTGCCTTCACCGTCGGCAATAGTCATCGGATGTTCGTCGGTTATGCGGCCGAACGTGACGGCGTCTTGGCAATCTCCAAGCGGGTCGACGACCGCTTCAAAATTATCGATTTCAATATCCCCGCAGGCTCGCTCGCTGACGTCATCGCCGCTTTTCAAAGGGCTTCAGGCATTACGGTTCGCGTTATCGCTGACGAGATCGGCGGCATCGCGTCGCCGGGTGTTGTCGGCGACTATTCGCCGGAAGCTGCGCTCAAGATCATATTATCCGGCACAGGTGTCAGCTATTCATTTACCGAGGCTCGTTCGGTCGTGCTCTTTGTCGAAGCATCTGCCGCCAGCGTCGATGTCGCCGCCGGCCAATCGCCGTCGGTCTCGTCGCCTAAAATGCCCACTTCCCTAAAGACAACGCCTCAGACTGTCAACGTCATCCCGTCAGATGTGATCTCTCAGCAGGGTGCAACCTCTCTTCGCGACGTCTTGAATAACGTTCCCGGCATCACCTTTACCGCGGGAGAAGGCGGTGTTCCAGCCGGCGACAATCTCACCATCCGCGGATTCAGCGGCCGAAACGATATCTACGTGGACGGCGTACGCGACCTCGGAATTCAGGCTCGCGAAACCTTCAACCTGGAACAGGTCGAGGTCGTCAAAGGCCCAAGTTCGACCTACACCGGCCGCGGCTCAACCGGCGGCACTATCAATCTTGTAAGCAAATTGCCGACGTTGCGGCGAAGCTACAGCGGCACGCTCACGGCCGGTACAGACAATACTAAACGCGCCACTGCCGATGTGAACATTCCTTTTTCGAGCGACATCGCGCTTCGCGTAAACGCGATGGCCCACGACTCGAATTACCCCGGCCGCGACGACGTCGATCAACGAAGGTGGGGTTTTGCACCGACCCTGATGTTGGGAATGTCCTCCCGCACCAGGCTCTCGCTCGGTTACATGCACCTATCACAGAACAACACGTCCGACTACGGCATCCCGTGGGTTCCGGCCAGCAATAATGTGCTGGTCGATTTCCGTGATCGGCCCGCTCCCGTGCCTCGTTCGACGTTTTACGGGCTGGTCGACCGCGACCGGGAAAAGCTGCGTGCAGATATGTTCACGGCTCGACTCGAGCGCGATGTGAACGACCGCATAACGATAAGAAATCAGTTCCGCTACGGCTATTCTCGAAGGGATTCGGTCGCAACTCCGCCGCGTTTTGCCGACCCCGATTCGACCGTCATCAACCGTAATATGCGGGCATGGCTCACCAACGACGATATATTCGACGATCAACTGGACCTGACCTCGCGCTTCGAGACGGCCGGCATCTCGCACACCCTCGTGACCGGCGGGAGCTTTTCATTTGAAAAGAATCTGCGGCGTTTCCGCAGCGGCCCCGCAATGCCGACCACCTTGCTCGACCCTGACCCGTATGAGGAATATCCGTTTGAGATCACGTGGAGCCCGCTCGTAGGAAAGGTCGACGCAAAAAGCATTGCGGGCTACGCCCTGGACACCGTCCGTTTCAACGACAAGTGGTCGGTCGTCGCCGGTGTTCGCTGGGATCGATTTGCCGTAGACGGCGTCAACGTTTCATCCAACACGCTCGTGCCGATCGACCGAACCGATACGATCCTGAGCGGGCGTGGCGCCGTCATCTTCCAGCCTGTTGAGGCCGGCTCGATATATGCGAGCTTCGGCACGTCTGCGAATCCCTCGCTCGAAGGCCTGCTCTATCAGCCCGCCGACGTACGCCTGGACCCGGAAAAGACCCGCACTTACGAGATCGGGACCAAGTGGGACCTCGCTTCCGGACGGCTTCTACTCTCGGGTGCCGTCTTTGAGGTAAACAAGACCGATGCTCGCACGCCGAGCCTTGTCGCCGGCGAACCGCCCACGCTCGATGGCGACCAGCGGGTCCGCGGATTTGAGCTAAGCGCCACCGGCAACATCACGAGAAACTGGCTGGTCTTTGCCGGCTACACATTTCTCGATAGCGAGATCGTCGCGTCCAACAACCCCGCCGAGGTGGGAAATTCCCTGCTCAACACGCCTCGAAATTCGTTCAATATTTGGAGCACATACCGAGTGGGGCGGTTCTTCTTTGGCGGCGGGCCACGTTTTGTGGGCGAACGGTTTGGGAACAACACCAACACCCGCATGGTCGATAGCTATATGGT
>JAEWBM010000110.1 GCA_023391155.1 Acidobacteriota bacterium | reverse complement strand
CCGGAGGAGAATGCTTTCACTGAGAGTCAGATCCGCGATTTTCAGGCGGCCGCGGTCGCCGTCAGGTCCGCGGGCCATTCGCCGCGTTATCTCGACATGGCAAATTCCCCGGGAGCCGTTGCGCACCCCGCCTCCCGCTCGGGCCTCGTCCGACTCGGCGGAATACTCTACGGCCTTATCCGCGATATTCTCCCGCCCGATATCTCGCAGCCCGATGTCCGGCCCGTCCTTAGCTGGCGAACCGCAATCGGCCAATTGAAACGGATCGAGCCCGGCGACACCGTCGGCTATGGCCGCAGCTTCCGCGCCGAACGCCCGACCGTGATCGCCACGCTTCCCGTCGGCTATCACGATGGTCTCCGCCGTGCTCTTTCAAATACCGGCGAGGTTCTTGTCAATGGCCAGCCGGCCCCGATCGTCGGCCGCATCTCGATGGATTGGGCCACGATCGACGTCACCGACATCGATGGCGTCGAGATCGGCACACCCGTCACGCTTATCGGAGGCTCCGGCGAACAGTTCATTCGCGCCGAAGATCTCGCCGCACATCTCGGCACCATCTCTTACGAGATCACCTGCGGCATCGGCTCTCGCGTCCCAAGGGTTTATCTCAACGCCGGGGCATAGGTATAATCCACTGTGCTAACCTAAAGAATCAATGAGTTCTGAGCCCTTCAAATGGAAACAGTTCTTTAAGCTATTCTATGACCGCATTTGGGAGGCACAGGTGCTCGACCGCGCCGCACAGGTCGCTTTCTATTTTTCGTTCTCGCTTTTCCCGCTCATCTTTTTTTTGATCAGCCTGGCCGGCATCGTGCTCGTCACCACCGACACTCTAAAATCCGTGCTGTTTATGTACCTCTCACGGATCATGCCCTGGAGCGCATTCGACCTTGTCCAGAGCACCGTTGAAGAGATCATCGCCGGCAGCACCACGGGCAAGCTGACCCTCGGGCTGTTGGCGACGCTTTGGTCCGCGTCTCTCGGCATCGACAGTCTTCGCAGCGCGTTGAACGCCGTCTATAAGCTCGAAGAAAAGCGTCCTTGGTGGAAGACAAAGCTCCAGTCCATTTCGCTGACCGTGATGGCCATTGCCTTGATCGCACTCGCACTCGGCGTTGCATTTTACGGGCTGCAAGCCATCCAATGGGCACTCGTCTCGCTCACTCTCCCGACCGGCCCGCCGGTCGTTGCAAGCGTCATCCAGTGGGCGGCGATTCTTTTCGTAATGCTTTTCGCCTGTGAGGTACTGTTTAATCTGGTGCCGGCGTTTCGGCGTTTTCGCTGGATCTGGATCACTCCCGGGTCGATCGTTGCCATCGCGTTGTGGATATTGCTCACCGGGGGTTTCCGCACCTATCTCGGATTTTTCGACAGCTACAACCGCACCTACGGCTCGCTCGGCGCCGTCATCATACTTATGCTGTGGCTTTATCTGACGGCCCTCGCCGTTTTGCTCGGCGGCTCGATAAATGCCATCTACGAAGAGCTTAAACGTTATCCACGGTCGGCTTCCCTGTCGCCGGATCAGCTTGCTGAACTTGAAGAGGCTCCGAATAACTAACTAAGAATTATGTCGACAATGTTGGATGAGATCCGGCAGCAGCCCGAGGTCCTGGAACGTACCATCAACGAGGAATCCGAAAAGATCACGCGGCTTGGCGACCACATTCGCCAGCGCGAGATCGATGTGATCATCCTCGTCGCCCGCGGCAGCAGCGACAACGCCGCACTTTTTGGACGCTACCTGCTCGAGATCACGACGCGGATCCCCGTCTCGCTCTGTGCCCCTTCCGTTTACACGCTCTATAATGCGAGGCCGCGGCTCTCGCGGGCGTTGGTCGTTGGCGTTTCGCAATCGGGCGAGGGCACGGATATCAACAGCGTCCTGGACACGGCGAAGTCCGCCGGGGCAATGACGCTCGGCATCACTAACGAGCCGGGTTCGACAATGGCGTCGCTCGTCGACGAATCGCTGTTGATCCACGCCGGGCCGGAAAAGTCTGTCGCCGCGACAAAGACCTTTACCGGCCAAATGATCCACTTTTACCTGCTCGCAGCGGCCATCGGCGACAAACGTCTCGAACACCGCCGCATTCCTGAATTCGCCCGCTTAGCGCTCTCCACCGAGGACGCCGTTAAGGAAGCCGCCGAACGATACGTGTTTATGGAAAACTGCGTCGTTGTCGGCCGGGGGTTGAATTACGGCAATTCCTACGAGTTGGCACTTAAGCTGATGGAAACTTGCTACGTCGTCGCCGAGCGTTTCTCTTCGGCGGATTTCTTTCACGGGCCGATGGCGATCATCGAACGCAAATTCCCGGTGATAATGTTTGCTCCATCAGGAGTAACGCGGGCCGGCAGCATCGATCTGCTAAAGCGGCTCGACGAGCTCCACGCCGACCGCCTGACGATAACCAACGATGACGAGGTCGCGAGCCTGTCATCGCGTGCCATACGAGTGCCCGGCGAGATGGACGAGTTTCTCTCTCCGATCCCTTTCATTATCCCGGCGCAGCTTTTTGCCGCACATCTTTCTGCGGCCAAGGGACTGGACCCGGATTCGCCGCGTTCGCTTAACAAAGTAACCAAAACACTCTAGCCCGCGGCCCCGACCAATGACCACGCCCGCAGAAAACGCCGAACCGCTCCGCTTCCCTGCCGCCGCGATTTATCTGTGGTACGCGTTTGTCGCCTCGATGGCGTTTATGAAGCCGTCGCTACGCATCGCGGGCAATTACGTCCAATTCTCCGAGCTCATCTTTCTCGCCTTCGCCGCTGTCGCGGCCGCTTACATTATATATATGCGGTTGCTTCCCCGGCTTGGGGGATTGTGGCTGCCGCTCGTGGTTTATCTCGGGGCGTCTGCGATATCGGCGTCATTTTCCCCGCGTGCGTCGACGAGCTTGGTAAAGCTCGCGGGCGTCGCATATCTCGCGGCGATAGCGGCGGCGGCCGTCGCCGTGATCCGCGATGTGAAAATACTCAAGAGCACGGTGATCGCCTTTATCGCCGGCAGTACGTTCGCCGCATTGGCAGCATCGGCCGGAGCTCTTCTCTTTTATATAGCGCCCGATCTCGCCGCCGCCTCCGGCCTTTTGCATCATTACGGATCGCTCCCGCCCGGCAACTATCCCCGCGTAGAGGGCACGTTTATTTACCCCGCGATGCTCTGCAATTATCTAACGGTCGGGATGATGCTGACGCTTGCGGCGGGCAAGATCGGCTGGATCGGGAAAAGAATAGCGGCGGCGATCGTGGCCGTTCACGTGATCGCGGCGATCTTCACGGTCACTCCAGGGTTGGGGGTATTCGTTCTTGCCGGGGCAGCTTGGATCGCGTATCTCTTATGGGAGAAACGCCCGTGGACGGCGAGGCTTACTGCCTTCGGAGGAATACTCATAGCCGCGGCTTCGGTCCTGGTCTCTGCCCTTTCGCTGCGGCAGATCCCGACCTCCCCTTACCGCTTCGAACTCTGGGGTACCACCATTGATCCGACACAGCGGCTGCTGACCTGGCAGGGATCTTTCGCCACCTTCGCCGCACACCCGCTCGTCGGCAAAGGCCTAGGGCTCCCCGCAACCGCGGTCGAATTCCTCGCCCCCTCCGGCGGCCGTCAGATGCTGACCGACGCCCACAACACATTTCTGAATATCGCCGCCACAACGGGAGTGCTCGGCCTCGCCGCCGTCTTGCTGCTTTGTGTAATAACGATCGCCGCCGCCCGCCGAGCGCTTGCGTCAAATTACCCGCCCGCGGATTCCGCCGGACCCGAGACGGTGGTCCATATGTCCCAGGACACGGAGACGGCCGGTGGTGCTGATTACCCCACCTCCGATCCGCCGGCCACGAAACCTGTTTCCTTAGCGCCGCTCCCCGCCGCTCTCCTCATCGCCTTCATCTCCGGATTCATCGTCCAGGGCCTGACCGGCTCCTTCGAAGACGCACGCCACCTCTGGCTCACCATCGGCCTGATCTGGGGCTGTAGCGAGTTGAACACGAACGCCCCCTCCGCTTGGGTGCACCGGGCACTCCGGCATCCACTCTTCCCGCGACTGGAACGCAGGCATCCCTGCCTGCATGAGTGCGAAGCATGCATCGTCAAAGACATAGCCGTCGCTTGAACTCAGGCGATTATCGGATTGGTTAACATCGGGATCAGTTTTAGATGAGGTTTAGAAAGCAACCACCAAAATCAAAAGGCGTGATGTTGCATCACGCCTTTTGCCACTATTTTGCAAGACTAACGATTTATTTACTTTAATGTCTTACAGTCGGGAATACTAAACTCCAATTCATTAGATTTAACTTCACCTATGAAAAGTGAGAAGCCTTCAGATGTCCAATCATTAAACTGCCTATAAGCAGATTTCACAGAATACTTTCCCGGATGGCTGAAAAAGTCTTTTTTACGTGAGACTGCAATATTATCTTCATAGTAATCTCCAGGATTTAGTGCCAAAAGATACTCTTTTGGCACTTCGACATCTTCAAAATTATCACCAGCTACAACTTCATACCTCGATAGTTTTAACTTATTAAGGAACGACCGATCTTTTTTACTGTTAAGCGAATCTTTGGGAGATCCTTTGAATGTTACGGAACGCCACAGGTTTCTCTTATCGATTGTAATAATTTGATTACCAATATTCTCTAA
>JAEWBM010000090.1 GCA_023391155.1 Acidobacteriota bacterium | reverse complement strand
TGCGGTTGCTCGGCGAAAACGGTTTCGATGCGGTCGTACTCGACGTAATGCTGCCCGGCATCGATGGTTTCAGCGTCGCAAGCGCGCTTCGCGAACGTGATGACTTCACCCCCATCCTTATGCTCACAGCCCGCGGCCGGCCTGAGGACGTCCTCCGCGGATTCGAATCCGGCACTGACGACTATCTCAGTAAGCCCTTTGACCTCGATATATTTCTCGCCCGGCTTCGCGGCCTCATTCGCCGCAGTGCCTGGTCGCGCGGCTCAGCTTCGCCGCCCGCTCGCTCCGAAACGATCGAGATCAATGGCCGCATCATCGACCCTGACGACCTCGAGCTCCGTTACGGCGATGAGGTTCACCACCTAACCTTGATGGAAATGAAGCTGCTCCGCTATCTGGTCGAGCATGAGGGGAATGCCGTTTCGCGAAAAACGATCCTCGAAGATGTCTGGGACCTCCACGAGGACACCGACACCCGCGCCATCGACAACTTTATCGTTCGATTGCGCCGGTATCTTGAGGACGAACCGAACGACCCCAAGATCGTCCGCACCGTCCGCGGCATCGGTTATAAATTCGTCCGCTAATTCTCTGCCCTGCGCCGCCCGATCACCTTCAGGTCTTCGCGCCAGTCTTCGTGCAGCTCCCACCGCCACATTTCGATCTCCGGCGCCAGCATCCGGGCGAATTCTTCGAAATCGCGGTGAAAGCTCAGGGCCGGTGCCGCCACATAAACCAATGCCGGACGGTCAAGGATCTCGCGCCCCTCGAAAAGCCCCGCCTTCGCCAGCTCACCTTTCCGTCGCTGCAGCTCGATCTTTCGCCAATAGTCCGCCGCTTGAAAAACGGTCTCGCGGTCCGGCGTACACTTCAGTTCGATGATCACCAGCCGCCCGTCATTCCTCAAGGCCAACAGGTCGATCTTGTCCGTTGATGTCCGAAACTGATTGTAGATCGGCGAAAGTACAAGGTTCGCATCCAGCAGTTTCACGTTCCGCCGCAGTATCGACTCAAGCCACGCCTCTGCACCTAGCCGAAACATCTCGTGCCGCCTGTCCGGCGGATGCGGGTCGCGGTAACGGTGCAGCCCGTCGAGCAGGTCGTAATATGCCTCTTGCGTGTCCGGTGTCAGCGGCCGCCTCTCCCGTCCAAGCCCGAACCACGCCCGCTCCTTTCCCATCAGCGACCTTACCCGTGCAAACGGCAATCCCCGAAACCGCAGCGTCTCCCCGCGGCCCGACACGATCACGTCGATCTTGTCCGGTGCATGCCGGATCATCTCCTCTGCCGTCTTGCTGATCTTGATCTCCGACGGCAGCCGCAGCTTCGTCGGCTTCTCCCGCCAAAGGTCCGAGAGGTCCGGGGTCGACATCACCCGCGCTCGAACGCCGTCTTCCCCGTCCTTCAATTCGATCACCGCCACCCGACGCTTATATTTCGTCCCCAGTGTGCCTATCAGTTTTCTCAGCGCCCTCGCCTGCCGGGCCGCCACTGCAATATGCACCGTGTCGATAGGAAACTTCTTCCGAGCCCCGAGCTTCCGCAGCCATATAAACGCCGAGGCGAGCAGCGTCTCGTGGGCAAGCTTATCCGTAACGTCGGCCAACACTGCCACTTGCCCGCTGCCCCCAGCCAAAATTATCTGTGCGAGCCTCGAATTGTATGAGTTGAGCGCGACGCTCACCACCTTTTTCGCCTCGAGTGCAGCCGCCGCAGCGGCCGCCCTTTCCCCCGCCTTTGCAAGCCTTGCTGCCTCGATCTCCGCCGCCATTGACTCGGCCGACCCGCGCGGGATCCATCTCACATCTTCCTCGCCGCTCCCGAATTCGCCCGCTAGCCGCATTTCGATCTCGGCCCCGTCCGTGTCCGCCGCAACGATCCGCATCGTCCGATAGCCCGATTCGTGCGGAAAAGTGATCAGCACCCGCTCGCCGCGCGTTTCGATCTCTACCTCGTCCCGCCTTAGCGGATGTGCCGCACCCGTCGGACGCACGGCAAGCCACTCAAAGCTGCTGTCGAGCATTTTGGTGAGAAGTGTGAGGTTTACCATTCGTGATGGCTGTCAAAATATTCCAGCATCGCCGCCGCCCAATCCGCATAGCCCTTTTCCGACGGATGGATCCCGTCCGCAAAGAACCCCTCGATGTCGATTTCACGGGGCTGCGGGTAGTAATACACCCGCTCCATCGCGCTCGTCACCTCGGCGATATTCGCGTCGTGCATCTTTGAGAGTTCCCAGAGTATTCCCTTTATCGGTTGCGGTATCGCCGGTGAGAGTTTGATCATCGGGCAGTTCGATAAAAAGATCGACGCACGCGGGCTTTGGTCCCGCAGCCTCCCGAGCAGCTCGATCATCGACCGCCGCCATTTTACCGGGCTGCTTAGCTTCAGCACGTCATTGCCCCCGAGGCCCACGAGAATATAATCGTAATCGTTCCGCGCCACCTGCGGCAGCAATTCCCTGATCGTCCGTTCCGCCGTAACGCCGTTCCGCCCGACAACATCCCATTCAACCGCCCTCCCGACCCGGCTGCTTATCCCGCGGGCGAAATTCCCGGTCAAGGCCAGTTCGTGCGTACGTGCTCCCAGCCCCGCAACTGTTGATTCCCCTATCGCCAGCAGCCGTGCCGCATCGTCACCCGCTCCGATAATCCCCGTCGTCCCCCCTCCTGCATCGGGCAGTATCCCGATACGTCTCCGCGTCCACTGCCCTTGAACATACAAAAACGGCGCCGCCGGCAATATTGCCGCGGCCGCCACCAAATATTTCGTCTGCCATCGTAAAAGGCTCATTTCCGCGCGTCGTCTCTCAGGCCCGGCCATTATGATAAAATTTCTGCAACTCCGATGCCTTTGTCAACCCCCGCTATATTCCTCGCCGCGGCACTTCTTCTCTCTTTCCTGAGTTCGGCATGCGGCTCAGGCACCTCCCCCGGTAATAACAACTCCGTGCCCGTGCTCGAGAATGAACGCCGTGCACCCATTCCGACAAAAGAGCCCGACGCATATCGCGGCTTGCTCGTGATCACTGCGGGCACCACGGAACGGCGCGTTTTCGTCGCCCGCGACGGCGATCGGCGTCGTATCGACTTCGACCCCCTCGGCGAGAGCCCTCTGACCCTGATCGTCAGCGGCCGCCACTACCTCATCAGCTCCGGCGACAAGGTCTACGCTGTTCGCCCCACCGGCCTCTCACCCGCTCCCGAAACCGCTTTTATCGAAGATATGGTCCGCCGATACCTCAGCTCCGCCGACCGTGCCAATATTGAACTCCTCGACGAAACCGACGCCTCCGCCACCTACCGAGTCCGCCCCGTGATCGGAGACGGAAGCTCCGAGAGCGTCATCTATGTCGACAAACGCGCCGGCTTCCCCGTAAAGCAGGAATTCTTCAGCATCACCAACGGCGAACGCCGGCTCCAATATTCCATCGAGTTCCGCGATCTTCGCCTCGACACCGAGGGTGTCTCTTTCGAATTGCCCGACGGCGTCCGCGAAGTTCCGCTTGATGAATTCTATCGCCGCATCCGCTCCTGACCACCCGATTCGGTTTATCGCCCCAAGGCGTTAGAATGTATCTTTGCCTCGGCGCGCCCCAATGGAACAGGTTCGCAAATTCGGCCGTTACTTCAGCCCCTACAAGGGCACCATCGTCCTCGGGATCCTCTGCATCCTCGGCTCGATGGCGTTCGGCCTGATGATCCCGACCCTGGTCGGCATGGCCGTCGATGACCTTTCATCCGACGTAACCTGGGAAAAGATCGTCTACTACCCATTGATCATCCTCGGTGTCAATCTCGTCAGCGGCGTCTTTCTCTTCCTCCAGCGGCGGCTTTTGATCAACACCTCGCGCCATATCGAGTTTGATATGCGGCGCCATTTCTTTGCCTCGCTCGTCGATCAGCCGCAGGAGTTCTTTCACAAGAACCGCGTCGGCGACCTGATGGCTCGTGCCACCAACGATCTCGCCGCCATCCGCCAGATCGTCGGCCCCATGATCCTCTACAGCTTCCAGG
>JAEWBM010000080.1 GCA_023391155.1 Acidobacteriota bacterium | reverse complement strand
TTGTCGTGGATGAGCAAGGTGACCTCGCATCCGCGAGTAACGCCCGCCAGCATCGCCGCAAACGGTAGAAGCGGTGGAGTCGTGACAACCAGGACACGGTCTCCCGAACGAAATCGACGGATGCCATTCCAAAGAACGGCTGCGCCAAAGGTGATCATATTCACCAGCCGAAGCGGGATCGAATTTTTGTCGAATGTGGTCGAGCGGACGCGGAAGATCTCTACACCTTTATGCACTTCTGCCCGAGGTGCCTTAGTTCCCCGCTTTGAATAGGTGGGCTGCGAGCAAATAGCCTTTACCTCAACGTCATCGGCGAGGCCCTCAGCGATCTTGGTCATGTAATAACCGGTCGATGTTTCTTCTGGATAATACAGCTCGGAGATGACCCACAAGCAAGATCTTTCGATGTTCGTCTGATCGACCATTATTTGGAGCTACGGCTTCGTTCTAATGCGAAGTTGAGAACGTCAGCCGTTGCGTTCTCGACCGCGGGGTCGCGGAGCCATTTTACGGCGTAATTTCGAGCCGATGACGACATTCGAGTATAGGTTTCGCCATCCATCGCCACGAAATCACGAAGAGCATCGCTCCAAGTTTCGTGTTTGTCGAGCGGAACGTTGCGTCCGATGCCGAGTTCTTCGAGTCCGTTCCAGATCGTCCGGTCGCTGGTGATCAGAGGGCACCCGGCCGACATGGCTTCGACAAAAACATAACCAAAATTTTCGTTTAGTGTCGGCAAGACGAAAAAATGCGCCTGGGTAAGCCGTTCGAGAACCTGTTCATATCGCAAGGCTCCGCTGATCGAAACGTTGATATTCGTCGGGAGTTTTGCGATCAAGGCGCGGCACTCGGCCCAATACGCTTTATCCTCCGCGGGACCGACGATCTCGAGGTCGATCTCGCCATCCTTCAGCGGAGCCATCGACCGAAGTAAGAAATCGAGATTCTTTTTTGGGGTGATCCGCGAGACAAAAATAAACCTTGCCGCACCGGAGCGTTTATCCGGCTTTTGTGCCAAGTCTAAATCGGGGAGGATCTCTCGCGGCGGGAGGTCGGGGGCGATGACGACATTTACATCTTTTCCGAAGACATTGCGGATCTCGTCAGCCTCGGCCTCGGCTGAGGCTTTCCAAATAACATCCCGATACAAGGCGGCAGCGCGCGCGGCTCTGAGAAAGGTGCGTTTCTTTACCGATTTTAGTTTGAGAGCCGCGGGTGCAAGTTCGCCGCACGGGGCCAGGATCACGGGCATGTCGTACATTTGTTTGCGGCGGCGGAGGGCGAGAAATTTGACGACGGGGGTCGCAAAGACGCTGTTGAGAAACACTATGTCGGGATTCAGTTGAGCGATCAGCTCTGCAAACCTGCGTTGGCTGATCATTTGTGAGTTGACGTAAAAAACGGATGCGTTCCCGACCTTGTTCCATTCGCCTGTCCGTACATCGGAATATGGCCGTTTATCTTCCCGGCCGTCGTGATTACGGGTCACGATGTGGAACTGGAACCGTTCGCTGAAACGTTCCACAAGATTGACCACCGTCCACATACCGCCGCCGCTCTTGTGGCCCGGAAGGTAGTAGTCGCAAAAAATAAGAATACGAGGCTTCATCCCGGGGTTCGCATCAGGACGAGTAGCGTTTGAGATTGGTAAATCCGAGGACGACCTTGACCACAGTCTCAGCCACATTGTCGGCGAGGTATTCCGCCGGAGCCGTCCAAGTGCCCCGCCGGGCGACGGCCAGCGCCAATGCGTCGACGATGTTTTCACTCTTCCCGCCGCTAAGGATATTGCTGCCGCACTCGATGGTCTCCGGCCGCTCGGTAACGTCGCGAACCGTTACATTCGGAATACCGAAGATGCAGCATTCTTCCTGAACAGTGCCGCTGTCGGTCTGGACAGCGTGGGCATTCTTTTCGAGGTGAACGAAGTCAAAGAAACCCATGGCGTCGATGAGTTTTACCCGATTCTTATCGGGAGCGAGGCCGGCTTGCTTAATCCGTTCCGCTGTCCTCGGGTGGACGCTAACAAGCACCGGCATCCCGAATTTCTCCGCCGCATATTCGAGCCCACGAATGATCTCCGCTAATCGATCGGGGGGGTCGACATTTTCAGCCCTATGGACCGTTGCTAGAAAATACTTGAAAGGTTCTACATTAAGTTCCGTGAGGGCAGAGCTTCCGTCGATCTCATCCGAAAACGCCTCAAGTACCTGCTTAATGGGATTCCCGGTGACATAGATCCGCTCGCGTTCGATCCCCTCACGGACCAGGTTCTCCATACTGCGGTAGGTGTAAGGGAGAAGGATGCTGCTGGAATGATCGATGATCCGGCGATTGATCTCTTCCGGCACGCGGTCGTCGTAGCAACGGTTGCCGGCTTCCATGTGGAAGACCGGGATGCCCCGCCGAGCGGCAACGATCGCGGACAACGCACTATTTGTATCTCCAAGGATCAGTACCTTATCTGGGCGGTGCTTTTCGAGAACTTCATCGACGCGAGCCAGGATCTGTCCGATCTGGTCGCCGAAGCTCACGGAACGGATCCCGAGGTGTTCATCGGGCTGGCGGACCTTAAGGTCCCGGATAAAGATATCACTGAGGCTTTCGTGAAAGTTTTGGCCCGTGTGCACGGTGACGTGATCACAGTGGCCGTCGAGCATTTGCAGCACCTGGCTGAGACGAATGATCTCGGGCCGGGTGCCGAATATGGTCATTACTTTCATAAATCAGATGTCTCGCCGATCAATTTCCTGCGATAAAACGCTCGATCTCGCCGCCCGCTGAGCTCAACAGCTCTCGGAGTTCAGGGATCCCAACGTTGTCGTCCTTTGAAGAGTATTCGGACGTCAGTGCCGGTTCTTGATCTTCGCCGTCGCGAAGTTCCGGCAATACCGGACGAATGACGTAATAATCACCGCGTTCGACGGTTCTGAAGCATTCTTCTTCGGAGACCATTATCTCGTGGATCTTTTCGCCGGGACGGATGCCGGTGTATTTGATCGGGAGATCTTTATCGCCCATAAGAGCTTTTGCTACGTCGGTGATGTTTGCGGCCTTGACCTTTGGGACGAATGTTTCGCCGCGCCGTCCGTCCGTGAT
>JAEWBM010000064.1 GCA_023391155.1 Acidobacteriota bacterium | reverse complement strand
CCTTCATTCCGTCGAGCAAAATGTTGTTGATAATGTCGAGCGGCGGATAGGTCTTGAGCGCCTCTTTCAGCGAATCCTCGAGCCCGATCTTTTCACCCTCGATAATGTGCTGCTTCAGACGCTCCTCGACCGGGAGCTGCGAGATGTCCTGCTTTATCGATTGTGCCGTCTTGCCCTCGAAAAGCGTTGTGAATTCCGTCAGCGGATCATACGTCACGACATCGCCGTCAAATTTCCGCCGATCGTAGATCAGGTCGCGAGCGGTGTCGATCTCATGCTCGTTAAAGCGGATGAGCGGCAAGATCTTCGACGCGTTTACGATCGCAGAGTTCATTCCCGCCTCGACGGCGTCATGCAAAAAGACAGAGTTCAGCACGACCCGCGCCGCCGGCGAGAGCCCGAACGAAATATTCGAAACGCCCAAAATGATATTCGCCTCGGGCATCTCTTCGCGGATCATCCGGATCGACTTTATCGTCTCGTCGGCGTTCTTCCGGTCTTCCTCGATGCCGGTCGAGATCGGCAGCGCAAGCGGGTCAAAAAAGATGTCGTGTGCGGGGAAGCCGAACTCCGTCGCCTGTTTATAGGCCCGCCGTGCGATCCTTAGCTTGTCCTCGGCCGTTCTGGCCATCCCCTCTTCATCGATCAGACCGATGACAACGGCCGCACCGAATTCCTTCGCCAGCTCGAGCACTTTCGAAAAGCGCGGTTCGCCGTCCTCATAGTTCGTCGAGTTCAGGATGCACTTCCCGCCGGCGTGCTCGAGCCCCGCCTCCATCTTCTCCCACTCGGTCGAATCGAGCATGAGGGGGATCTTGACCTGCGTCACCAGCCGCGAGACCAGCTCGTGCATATCGGCAACGCCGTCGCGGCCGACAAAATCGACGTTGACGTCCAGGATGTGTGCACCCTCTTTTTCCTGCGATTTCGCGAGCGAGACCAGACCGTCCCAATCTTCGGCGTCTAGCAGGTCGCGCATCTTTTTCGAACCCGATGCGTTGACGCGTTCGCCGACGATCAGAAACGACGCGTCCTGGGTATACGGCTGTTGGAAATAGATGGAAGACGCCGATGGGGCAAGTTTCGCATCGCGGCGTTTGGGCTCCAGCCCGCCGACGCGGTCGATGACAAGCTTCAGATGCTCAGGCGATGTACCGCAGCAGCCGCCGACGATATTCGCGCCAAGGTCCTTTGCAAAGTGCTCAACCTGCGCGGCAAAGCTCTCGGGCGTTTCGTCATAATGCTGTTTGCCGTCCTTGATCTCCGGCAGCCCGGCGTTGGGCAGCACCGAAACCGGCAGCGGCGAGTTATCGCAGAGGAACTTAAAGCTGTCGGCCATCTGCTTCGGCCCGGTCCCGCAGTTCATACCGATGACATCGATCGGGAAAGGTTCGAGCGCCGTAAACGCCGCCCCGATCTCAGTTCCGTTGAGCATCGTCCCGAAGGTCTCGATTGTCACCTGTGCGATCACCGGGATCCGCGTTTTCGTCGCTTCGAAATGATCAAAGATCGCCGCCAGAGCCGCCTTGGTCTGCAGCAGGTCCTGACACGTTTCGACGATCAGCAGGTCCGAGCCCCCGTCGATAAGCCCCCTAACCTGTTCCCTATAAGCGTCTTTCAAAGCGCGATACGTAATATGCCCCAACGTCGGCAGCTTCGTCCCCGGCCCGATCGAGCCCGCCACAAACCGCGGCTTGTCCGACGTCGAATACCCCGACGCGACTTCCTTCGCCAGCTCCGCCGCCAGCCGGTTCACATCATATGTCTTCTCCGCGATCCCAAACTCGGCCAACACGACCTCGCTCCCGCCGAAACTGTTCGTCTCGATCACGTCACATCCCACATCCAAAAACGATAAGTGCACAGCCCTGATCGCATCCGGCCGGGTGTAGAGCAGATTCTCCGAACAATTCTCAAACTCCGGCCCGCCCCAATCGTCGATCGACAGGTCCATCGACTGCAGATTGCTCCCCATTGCCCCGTCAAAGACGACGACGCGGTCTTTCAAGATCTCGAGAAAACTTTTCATGATTTTCGAATTTCGAATTTCGATTTGCGAATTTACTTTCGCGTCCGGACGGTTTTCTTGGATGCGGCCATAATTGCCGTCAGTTCGTTCGCTTCCCGCAGAAGATCGGCGACCAGCCGCTCATCCATTAATTTAGCCTCGATAACTATCTCAAGCCAATGACAGCATTCATCGGCTTCTTCTTCCACGATTCCAAGCTTTGCAATGAACTCAGCTTTGGAGCGGCCTCTGCATGCCGCGCGATAATTAGCAGAAACAGAAGTGCCGCAGCGGATCAATTGTCGCCCTATCGTTTGGCCTGCCATCGTATGTGGCAGAGCGTTGACAAGATTGATTGTTCGAAGCGCAAACCTTTTTGTACGCGACAACAGATCCTTCTCGTTCATAACTATCAGTCAAACCCTTCCCCGGGGAAATGCACGATCGCAAATCGCAAATCGTAAATCGCAAATCAAAAAACTCTGTACCAAACAAGCACAGAGTCTTCATTCATTATCCACTCTTTGCTGTTTAGCCGTTTATTTTCCGTGGCCGCAAGTCGCAATAACTCACCACGCAATAAAGATTTATGATAGCGAACCGGCGTGAGTTTGTCGAGAGGTTAATCGGCATCGCCGATTATATTAATGTAATCCCCGCCGCCAACCGTCGAGCGAACTCTGCAAACCGTGGAACCTGAGAAAACGCACTCACCAGAATCGGCGTAGCCGATGCCATTTAATTTGCCCACGGTGCAAACCGTGGGTTAGCGACTCGACTCGACGGAACCGTCGTAGACGGTGGCATAAGATCGCCATCACCTCGCAAAAACCTCTACCCACCCGCACAAACCTGTGTTAACATTCCCGCATTCACGCTTTACGCATTTTCCTGCTCGTTCCCGGGTGTTGTCTCGGGCCCGCGAACGAACTTTCCGTTGCCCACTTCAACCTAGAGGAGGAACCAAATGCTCTTACGCTTACTTTCCACAATTAAACTAAAATTGCTCATCGCGCTCGTCTTCGGCATGGTCTCCACCGCCGATGCCGGTTACCTTTACGTTTTGGCTGACGAGGACGCCGGCAACGATGTTTACGGATTCCACGTCAATGAATCTACCGGCGAACTCACCGCGCTAGCGGGGTTCCCGATCCCGACGGGCGGGGCCGGCAACGACATTGCGCTCGTATGCCATCGGATAGTGGCCGACACGCTCAACAACCGGCTCTATGTGATCAACAACACATCGAATACCGTTTCGGCTTTCTCGGTCGACCCCGGCACCGGAGCCCTGACGCCGATGCCCTTTAGCCCGATCGCCATCGGCACCGGCACGTGGAACGCGATGGATATTCACCCCTCCGGTTCCCCGCTGCTCGTCGCCAACGGAGCGACCGGCGGAGGCGTTGTCAGCATAAACATCACCGCCACGACGGCCGAGATCGTCGCCGGCAGCCCCTTCCCGATGGGTGCGGCCACCGCGTTTTCGAATACCTTCAGCGTTGACGGCAACTACTATTACGTCGGCGGAAACACGGGCGCGAATATCGCCGGGTTCAGCGTAAATTCCTCGACCGGCGTGCTGACGCCGCTCAAGGGCTCGCCCTTTGCGACCGGTGCGAACAATCCCGTCGCCCACGCCGCCGATTCCGCGGGCCGGCTGTTTTTGGTCAACACCGGCTCGACCGCAAATCCGCCGCCGCTGCGGGTTTTCACCACCACCGACGGGATTCCTTCCCCGGTTACCAATAACCCCTTCCCTTCGGGTTTGACACAGCGGCGCGATTCGCTGATCCACCCCAGCGGTAATTTCTTTATAGTCGCCGGCAACACCGGAAACAATATCGGCGTTTATCAGATAAACGGCAGCGGCGCCGACACAACGCTCGCGGCCGTAACCGGTTCCCCTTTTGCGGGCGGAGGCACCACCGCAAATGTGCTGGCGGTCACGCCCGACGGGCAGTTCCTTTATCTCGGCAATCGGCTCAGCCGAAATGTTTCGAGCTTTTCGGTGAATACCACGACCGGAGCGCTCACGAACATCGGCGTCCAGCCCAGCAACACGATGGGGAATATCGGTTCGGTGACTGGAATGGCATATATGCCCGCCGCGTTTGCCTCAGCGACCATCTCCGGACGCGTCACCGGCCCCGACGGCCACGGCCTGGTGCAGACAGAGATCCGCCTGACGAGCAACGACGGCACGATCAATATGCTCGCCCGTTCAAGCCCGTTCGGCTACTATCGCTTCCCGCCGCTCCCGACCGGCCGAACCTATACGCTAACGCCGACTAAGAAACAGTACGTGTTCTCACCCACCAGCATCGTCCACGACCACACGGCCGAGGCCAACGACCTCGACTTCATCGGCAGCCGAAACGGCTCCGCCGCCACCGTAAAGCGCTAAACACAAAAGCCGGGCCCCACACCCGGCTTTCTCGCGGTCTGCATCTGAACTATTTTTGAATTACCACATGATGTGAAGGATCTTCCAGTCTCCGTCTCTGATCTTTAACACATGGACAAATTTCATCTCCCTTCCCCAGCGATTCTTTACCTCCGAAACTACTTTACACTCCTCGCCATCAGAGCAGATGACACCCACTGTCCGGATATACGTCATACCCGTTTCATTTATCGTATCTTCCCATCCGGTTGGGCTTGTGTCGATTACGGAAACAGTTCCTCCCTTGACAGTATCACCGGCAACTATTAGATCTGTCCTCAATTCCTTCGCCGCGGCTATTTCACCCCTCTGAGCCAATCGCCAGAATTCTTCCACGATCTGGATGTGCTCGTTCCGGGAGCACTTCGCCTCGTCCTCTTCACACAAGATGGATGAACGATCGGTGGACGCTTTTTGAGCCAGTAACCCTGATCCGGACAGTAGAAAAACAATGCACGCCACAAACCCGAAAGATGACAGAAGAAATTTGAATTTCATACAACCTCGCGCCGGCCAATGGCGAAAAACATTTTGATCTTACCAATTACCACTCTCTGCTGGTGAAAAGCCTTTTGATCTTACCAATCGCCATTCTCCGCTGGCGAAAAGCTTTTTGATTTTACTGATCGCCATTTTCCGCTGGCGAAAAACATTTTGCTTTTACCAGTCGCCATTCTCCGCTGGCGAAAAATATTTTGATTTTGCCAATCGCCATTATCCGCTGGCGAAAAATATTTTGCTTTTACCATTTGCCATTTTCCGCTGGCGAAAAATGTTTTGTTTTTACCATTTGCCATTCTCCGCTGGCGAAAAATATTTTGATTTTGGCAATTTCATTTTTGCTTTTGCCAATTTCATTTTTGATTTTGGCAATCTCACTTTTGCTTTTGGTAAAAAACATTTTTCTTTTACCGAAAACTATTTTGTTTTTGCCAATTTCACTTTTGATTTTGGCAATTTCTACCGGAAAATGTACGTTTTCGATGCGGTTTCGCCGATTTTTGGGATTTGGGACGTCTATGCCGTTCGATGTGCTGAAAATTTGAGCTCTTCCGGTAGAACGCCGATCTCCTTCACGGTTTCAAATCTGCTGTCGAAGCGGCAGATCGTCCTGGGACGAACGGTTAACGGGCAGGCCTACGCAAAGCGCCGATCAAGATGAGGACTGAAAGCGATTGCCGTTCGCTTAATCGAACGGACCCCAGGCCGGAACCAGCCTTGGGCTTTAGCCCAAGTTTTGGCTAATGCCGGAAATTTGTGGGAGTACTATTGGCCCGTTGCCTAAAGGCAACGGCAATCATTCGGCAATGCCTATCTTTTACCTCCGGCTGAAGTAATCCATCGCCATTGACGCGATGTCGTCCATCGAGCTGCCGTCGCCGTCGCGGTCGAGCATGCCGGAGGCCATGTCCATCATCGGATTGCCCGTTCCCTGGCCCGCGGCGGCCGATTGGCCGAGCAAACCGCCAAGCAGACCGCCGAGGCCGTCGGCGCCGACGCCCTGTTCGCGTTTTTGCTTGCCGAGATAGCCCATAACTATCGGCGCGAGGAACATCAAGACCTGCGCCACCTGTCCCATATCGAGGCCCGATTTTTGGCTGACCTCCTGAACCACCGGAGCCTGGTTCGTGCCAAAGATGTGGCCGAGAATGCCGCCCGCGTCCGCCTGTTTCGGCGGTGCCGCCTGCTGCTGGCCAAAGATCAATCCGCCGAGCCCGCCGAGCTGATTCAAGATACTCCCGTCGTGATCGCGTTCCAGCGCCTGGTCCAGCCCCTGAGCACCCTGCGGCGACTGGGCATTATTTGCCAGCCCGCCGAGTATCATCGGCAGCGCCGCCTGTATCGCCGAATTGACGGCCGATTGATCCGCACCGACGTTCTGCGAGATCTCGTTCAACGCCGTACTCCCCTGGTCCTGCCCTAGCAGGTCTTGTAATGTAAACATTCGAACCTCCCTGTGGTTAATAAAATTAGCTTGGAAGGTAAATGATAACAGATGCACGCCGGACGGCGTTAAAAACTTTTGACCGCCGCGAATGCCAAGCCCCGTTCGCACGTGCTAATCTTCCAGGCCGCGCGGCTCGGCGAGTGCCCTCCCCACCCAAAGGGGAGCAGAGTTTGTCCGCTGGCGAAGCAATAAATTCAACTGCGCCGCGTGGTGCTGAACGTGCCGCATATTATAGATCAGGAGCTCGCCAAACGGCTGAACGCGCTTCCCAAAATGGCATAACCGTTTCGCCGATTCCCCATCCATCTCCTCGATGATCGCCTTGCATCGGCTCCGGCACGCAAGCAGAAACGTCATCAGCTCTTCCCGAGTGTAAACCCGCGGCGGCAGCACGCCGGCCGGGTCCATTTCTTCTAGACCGAAAGGCTCCGGCGGATGATACCCCTCCGACGTCCCGCCCAGGTAAAGGTCGAGCCAAAACAACGTATGAAACGCAAGCGCCCAATATTGCGGCTCAGCAGTTTGATCGCCCCAAACGTCGTCCGGGCATTCGCGAATGGCATTCGCCAGCATATCGATCGCGGCCCCAAATTGCTGCCAGACCGCCTCTTTCCAAATTTCGTGCATAGATAAAAGGTCGTCCGCGGGCCGCTTTTCAGATCTAATGCCCGCCCGCTGTTGAATTTTCGTCGCGAGACGGTGAACATAGTAACAGAACCTCGCGTGCTCATTCGACCGCCTGTAAACACAGATCGCACAACCGCCGCGGCACATCGACGGCTGCCGGCGAGCGTGCGCCTATGGGCGACATTGATCGCCGCGATCTCAGCCGTAATCTCTATCGGCTGCACGCCCGTCGGCGAACCCGCCCCCCAGCTCCTCAGAACCGTAACCATTGCCGTAAAAGACCGCGGGCTCGGCGAACCGTTCGGGATCGTCCGTCACGAGGGCGCGACCTATATTTCCGACGGCGACGGCGGCCGAATATTAAAGATCGACGACGCGGGAGCGTTCACGGTCGCCGCCGAGGGGCTTGAAACTCCGTCGGGCATTGCCCTATCGCCCGACGGAAATATCCTGATCGCCGACACCGGAGCCAACGAGATAAGATCCCTATCCCCCGACGGCAGTTTGCGGCCTCTTACCCTCGTCGATCCGGCGTTAGCCACGGCAAATGCTCCGGCGCCCGAGAAAAGTTTCCGCGGGCCCATCGGTATCGCCGCCGCGGCTGAAGGCTCCATCTTCGTCTCCGATACTTATAACGACCGCATCCGTAAAATAACGCCGGCGGCCGAGGTCACCACCATCGCCGGCGGGATGCGCGGATTCGCCGACGGCACCGGCGAGCTTGCGATGTTCGATACACCGCTCGGCATCGCCGTTTGGCAAGACAAATTGCTCGTCGCCGACAGCGGAAACCGCGCCCTCCGCGTCGTCGAGCCCGACGGCCGAGTCTGGACGCTCGTCGGCGGACCCGAAAATTACGGGATGCGGGACGGCCTGCTCGGCTCCGCGACGCTTTCTCATCCGACGGCGGTCGCGGTCGCCCCTAACGGAGTGATTTATATAGCTGACGGAAATGCGATCCGTGCCATCGGCCGCCGGGCGTTCCCTTATCTCGAAACTTTGACCGATCGCCGACGCGGGCTCCGCGACGGCCGCTCGCGCACCGCGCGTTTCAATCGCCCGTCGGGCATCGCCATCACCGAAAACGGTGAACTGCTGATCGCCGATAGCGATAACCGCATCGTCCGCCGCCTTACCGATGACGCCGCTCTGCCCGAGATAACCGCTGACGAGATAAACGCTCTCCATTTCACCGCCGGCGAATTTCGCGGCCTCGCCTCCGGACGCTGGCCTTACGACCCGCCCTCCGAAACCCGCGAGATCGCGGGCACGCTCGGCGAAATTCGGGGCGAGATCGCCGAACCCGGCGACGAGGCCCGCTATCACAATGGCCTCGACATCCCCGGCGCGTATGGTGAGGCGGCCCGCTTCCTGCGCGACGAGAAGGTGCTCGACCCTGCCGCCGCTCAGAACTTCGGCACGGCCCGCGACCTGCTCCGTATGCCCACGCTCGGCTACATACATATAAGCCTCGGCCGCGACGGTGGAAATAAGCCCTTCGGCGATAGTCGTTTTCACTTTGAAAGCGACGGCAACGGGCTCACGAATGTCCGCGTCCCGCGTGGCACCCGCTTCCGTGCAGGCGAGGCCGTCGGCACGCTTAACGATCAGAACCATGTTCATCTCATCGCCGGCCGCCCGGGATTCGAAATGAACGCGCTCGATGCCCTCGTGCTCCCCGGCATCTCAGATTCCATCGCGCCTGTCATCACCGACGCCTATTTACTCGACGCGAACTGGAACCCGCTCGAAACAAACACGCCCGACGGACGTACAAACATCAGTGGAAAGGTGCGCGTGGTGGTGCAGGCGTATGACCGCAAGGATGGCAATGCCGACCGCCGCCGGCTCGCTCCCTATAAGGTGGGCTACGATATTTTTCCCGAGGGCGAACAGCCGCCGCCCGACGCCGACTGGAATATTTCGTTCGAACTGATGCCCGCGGAGGATTCCGTCGGCTTTGTTTACGCCCCCGGCAGCCGCTCAGGTGCTCGCGGTGTAACGATATTTAACTTTCTTGCATCCAACACTGTGCGCGGCGAGGAGTTTAGCGAAGGTTTTCTGGACGCGGACGCTCTGGAACCGGGCAAATACATTATCCGGACACGTGCCGCGGACTTTTTCGGCAACATTGCTTACAAAGACATTTCTGTTGAGGTTAACTAAATGAAGAAAGCTATCATCTGGCTGATCATACTTGCATTCGTATTTTCGGGGCTCGCCGCTGCCGTGTTCTCACAGCCGGCAACGGCAGAGACATCCGCCCGCATAATTAAGACTGCTCCGTCGAAACCGGTGTTTACCGACGCCGAGCGTCAGGCAGAGCTGGCCCGCCGGCGTGCGGCCGTCGCCGCGAAAATGGCGGACAACAGCCTGCTGATACTTTTCTCAGCCGAGCCAAAGCTTTATGCCAACGACGTCGATTATGTCTTCCGCCAGGAGAATAATTTGGTCTATCTCACCGGCCTAAAGCAGGGCGGTGCGATGCTAGCGCTGAGAAAGCAGGGCGGGGCGGTGACCGAAACGCTGTTTCTTCCCAAGCGCAATCCGCAATACGAGACCTGGAACGGAAAGATGTACTCGAATGAGGATGCAAGCCGGATCTCCGGAATCTCCACCATCGTACCCTCGACTGAAACTCAGGCGTTTCTGGAAAGCGTCCGCGAGCGTACTGAGTTTGCGTCGAAAGAGGGAGGCGGAAAGGTGGGCGGCGGTGCCGAAACCCTTTATCTTTTGCTCCCTAACGGTGACCGGGACCGCAACGGCCAGCGTGAGTATCGGCAAGAAAACGAGTTTGCAAAAGGGCTGGTCGACTATAAGGTCGCAAACGCCCGCACGATCTTTGATCCGCTCCGTCTGATCAAATCGCCCTACGAGATCAAGCTGATGCGCCACGCCATCGCGATCTCAAATGAGGCGCATATGCGCTCGATGGCCGTCGTCGGACGCACAAACCACGAATATGAAGTGCAGGCCGAGGTCGAATACACTTTTCGCCGCCGCGGTGCAGATTATTGGGGCTATCCCTCGATCGTTGGCTGCGGCCCGAACGCCACGACGCTTCATTATCAGATACCGGCCGGAGAGGTTAAGTCCGGCGACCTCCTGCTGATGGACGTCGGCGCCGAATATGAGCACTACACCGCCGATATCACGAGGACGTTCCCCGTGAACGGAAAGTTTACAAAGGAACAGGCGGAGATATATCAGATCGTCTATGACGCACAGGAGGCAGCCGCGGCCGCGACCAAACCCGGCGCGTCCTTTGCCGAGGTAAGTGCGGCAGCCGCCAAGGTTATCGAGGATGGGCTCTTCCGGCTCGGCCTGATCACCGAAAAGGACGGCCGGCAATACGGCCGCTGGTATATGCACGGCCTCGGCCACTGGCTGGGGATGAACGTCCACGATGTCGGAAGCTACAGCACGCCGTTCGCCGCCGGGATGATCTTTACCAATGAGCCGGGCATTTATATCCGCCCCGACGCTCTCGACTGGCTTCCGGACACTCCGGCGAATAAAGAGTTCATCGCGAAGGTCCGTCCCGCCTTTGAGAAATATAAAAGCATCGGCGTCCGCATCGAGGACAACATGCTCGTAACCGAAAACGGCGTCGAGTGGATGTCGCGCGACCTTCCGCGGACGATCGCCGACATCGAGGCATTCATGGCCCGCGCACCGCGCGAGGTAACCCTCAGCTCTAACCTCCTCATCGCCCCGCCCGCACCCGGGGTTAGGCATAATCACGCTGAATAGGCCATGTGAAAGATGATAGATGATAATTGATAGATGATAGTTTTGTTCAAATGATCCCTAAGCGGTCGCCTTAAAGCTATCTCAGCACAGAGTTGACCCGAAATTTTGAACGCAGATCAGGCGGATGACGCGGATCGGACGGATTCTTTTGATCGTTTGATCCGTTTTTATCCGCCTGAACCGTTTTATCCTCGTTCTTAGCGACCGGCACACGATCCCGAACTCACCTTCGCCCGGTATATTTTGTTTCTCCCAAAAATCGTTAAATTTACTTCGGAGCTGAACTTATTTCTTTTAGCGCACAACTTGCAGGCTGGGAGAAATAGGTTGCAGGCTGGGAGAAACAGGTTGCAGGCTGGGAGAAACAGGTTGCAGGCCGGGAGAAATGAACATTTTTCTGGCGCCCTGCTAAATATTTCTGGCGCCCTGCTAAACATTTCTGGCGCCCTGCGCATTTTTTCTGGCGCCCTGCTAAATATTTCTGACAGCCTGCTAAATATTTCTGGCAGCCTGCGCATTTTTTCTGGCAGCCTGCTAAATATTTCTGAGAGCCTGCGCATTTTTTCTGGCAGCCTGCGCCTCAATTCTGCAACAAAATAATACGTTTTCGATCAAATTCCGCTCTCGGCGCCCCATTTTGCCCCAACAGTCGTCCGCCGCAGCCTATACCCCGCCAATTCCCGATGACCGCCCCGCGTGCGGGTGACCGAGGCGCCGCGATTCTATTTCTCATTTCTCATTTCTCCTCTCTCATTTCCCTTCCACTCTTGCTTCCCTCCCCGCTTTCGAACATAATTGCTCGGTCATATGAGATATTCCATCGCTATATTATTCCTTGCCGCCCTTTTCGCGTTCGGCTGCGGGTCGCTGCAGGAAACCGCCGAGAACCGCGCGGCCGTGACGCCGGAGGCAAAACAAACGACCCCGCAAAACTACTCGACACCGGCCGAGGCCGAACCGGCGGGTGCCGAGGGCGGATCGCTTCCCTCAGCGCTTGGGTCAAAAGCGGCACGCGAACTTTGTTACGAGACCGAAACCGGCGACAATGTCGTGCTCCGCAGCCAGACATTCGCGATAAATTTTGACCCGTTTATGGATTCGTGCTTCGTCACCAGCCATAATCCGGAGTTCGACGACCCGCCGATGGAGTCGGAGATAGGGATCTATCGCGACGGGGAGCGCATTTTCGACTTTCCTTACCAATTCAACGGCGCGACCTTCGGATGTTGGGTCGATGCCGCCGCTTTTCAAGATCTCAACGACGACGGGCGGATCGACATCATCGTTATCGGAAAGTGCAGCGGCAAGAGTTCGACTTATAACGAGAATATGATCTACGTAAACAACGGGAAGGGATTCACCACCGACCAGGATGCGAACCTAAAGGCCTCGGACCATGAAACGGTCGCCGCCGTCTCGCGTTATGTGCGGGCAAACAAGGCCGTTTTCTTCAAGTAACTAATGCTTCCGCTCATAATCGTCAATCCAAAGTCGGCGGCCGGCTCGACCGAGCAGCGCTGGGCATCGCTCGCCTCCGATATCCGGGCTCATTTCGGTGCCTTTGAGGTCGAATTTACCCGTGCACCGGGCGATGCCACGCGGATCGCACGCGAAGCTGCCGATGCCGGACGCGAACTTATCATCGCCTGCGGCGGCGACGGCACGATCAATGAGACGGCCAACGGAATTCTTCGATCAGACGGCGACGCGCAACTCGCCGTCTTCCCCAGCGGAACCGGCGGCGACTTTCGCCGGACGATAAACATGCCGAGCGAACCGCGAGAGGCGGCACGCGCCATCCGCGACGGCCAAACGCGAAAGATCGATGTGGGCCTCGTCCGCTTTATCGATCACGGGGGACGCCCCGCGGAGCGATATTTCCTCAACGTCACGAGCTTCGGCCTCGCGGCGGCCATAATCGAACGCGTTAAAGGCGACAGCAGCCTCGCATGGCTGCCGGCGGCCAATATTCGCGGGCGGGCGAGCTTTGCTCTTTCGACAATTCAAGAGGTTGTGGCCATTGGCACAACGCGTGTTCGCGTAAAGATCGACGACGGCGAGGAACGCTCGCTTGATACGGTGAATTTCTGCATCGCGAACGCCAGATACTTTGGCGGCGGGATGCTTATCGCACCCGATGCCCGCCTCGCCGATGGGCTCCTCGACGTTGTCAATGTCGGCGACATAAATACTGCAAAGATACTGCTTCGCGGCTACACGCTTTATCGCGGCACGCACCTCGATCTTCCCGAGGTCCGGTCGCGCACCGGCCGCCGCGTGGAGGCGCGGCCCTTTAACGAGGGCGACATCGTGCATATCGAGATCGACGGCGAGCTTCCCGGCCGTCTCCCTGCGAGTTACGAGGTCGTGCCCGGCGCACTGCGGCTGCGAATCCCCCGCCTTTACTAGAAATTTCACTCGCACACGCCGCAAATTCCCGGTTTCGGCGTTTTAATCCCCGGCAGCGATGATAGTAATATCCTATTTACCTTGTTTGCCCCCGCTTGATCAATGACGGATACCTATCTCAAACGGCTGGTCAGCTCATTTGAATCGCGCCGGGACCGCGTCGCGATGCGCATCGTCGGCGACGACCGCGAGGTTTACACATTTGGACGCTCGCTCGGCGAGATAAGGTCCGTCGCCTGGAAGATCGAGGAACAGGGCGTCGGCCGCGGTGACCGTGTAGTGCTGATCGGGGAGAATCACCCTTGTTGGGCGATCGCATATCTCGCCACGCTTTACCGCGGTGCCGTCTGTGTGCCGCTAGACCCGCACGGCGAGATCGAAACGATCACGAATTTTATCGAGAACTCCGAGGCAAAGCTTGCTTTCGTCGATTCCGAACAGGCACCGCGCCTAAAACAGATCGAGGAGCGGCTCGGCCGCCCCGTCCCCGCCGTGGTCTGGCCCAAATACGAGCCGAACACGAACGGCGACGGACCAAGCGAAGCTCCGGCCCTGACGAACGGAAACTCGAACGGCCATTTCGCTTTTGCCGATTGGGCAAATGCATCGCCGCCCGAGGAATTTACTTCTCGTGTGCCGGCCGCCGAGGGCAAAGACGTCGCGCTTCTCATCTATACCAGCGGAACGACGGGCACGCCCAAGGGAGTTCCGCTGACGCATGCAAATATCCTTGCCGAACTCGACGGTATTAAGGACGTCCTTGAGCTAAACGAACGCGAGCGCATACTCAGCCTCTTGCCGCTCTTCCACGCCTATCTGCAGATCGTCAATCTCTGGGTCGCGACCACCTACGGCTGTGAGGTCGGCTACCTTCGTGAGCTTTCGCCGGCCGAGCTCAGTTCGGCGATGAAGGAATTTAAGCCGACGATCCTCACGACCGTGCCTCGGCTCTGGTATTTATTTCACAAAAAGATCTTCGACGCGGTCGAGGCCAAGCCAAAAGCGGTCCGTACGCTTTTTAGCGCGATGTTGGCGGCAAACGGCACGCTGCGCGACACGCTGGGCGTAAATCTCGGCCGCAAGTTTTTTGCGAAAGCGCACGATGGGTTCGGCGGCGAGCTGCGGCTCGCGGTCTCGGCGGGCTCCCGCTTTGACGAAGAGGTCGCCCGCGACTTCCACAAGCTCGGCTTCACGATCATTCAAGGCTACGGCCTTACCGAAACCAGCGGCGCCGCCACCGCGACCCGTCTTGACGATAACAAGGTCGGCAGCGTCGGAAAGCCAATGACCGGTGCCGAGGTGAAGATCGCCGATCCGGATGCGGCGGGCGTCGGCGAAGTCCTCATCCGCGGCGGCATGGTCTTCGACGGCTACTATAAAAATCCCGCGGCGAACGCGGAGGCATTCACCGACGACGGATGGTTCCGCTCGGGCGACCTCGGGAAGTTCGACAGCGAAGGCCACCTTTATATCGTCGGCCGCGCCAAAGACGTGATCGTGCTGCCCTCGGGCAAGAACGTGCATCCCGAAGACCTGGAGGTGCATTATCTAAAGACCCCGTATGTGGAGGAGATGGCGATCATCGGTGTCGCAGATGAATCTGAGGCACGCGCCGGTGCCGAGCGGCTGGTCGCGATCGTCGTCCCCGATTTCGAATATCTGAAGCAGGCGAATATCGCCAACTCCCGCGAGATCATCCGCTATACGCTCGATGGCCTGGGCCGCGAGCTGCCCGAGTACCAGCGCGTCCGCCAATACATCATCCGTTCCGAGCCCCTTCCCCGCACGGCGACGCGCAAGATAAAGCGCTTCGAGCTGAAGAAAGAGTTTGAGGCGGGCCGGCTCGACACGGGCTTCAGCGAACGCCGCGAGTGGCAATACTCCGATGACGATAATGCCCTTCTCGCCGAGCCCGTTACCCAAAATGTGATCTCGGCGATACGTTCCAATTCACGCGCCACCGAAAATATCCATCCGGATATGAATCTCGAGATCGATCTCGGGCTCGATTCCCTCTCTCGGGCCGAAACCTTCGCTGCGCTCGAACATCGCTTCTCGACGGAGTTCACCGCCGAAGAGGCGACCGCGGCACTCACTGTCCGAAACATCGTCGACCTGATCAAGCATAAGGCGCCGGCAAAGGCCCTCGAGGAAAACGGCCGCGCGGCGGCCGATCCCGAAGTTTCGAGTGCTCTCGAACTAAATTGGGGCGGCATCGTCAAAAATGCCAAGCCCGATTTCCCCGAGGTTCGCAACATTCTCCGCAACCGTCCCGCCTTCGCGACTTTTGCGTGGGTCGTGTATAAGGTCTTTAACCTGTTTTGCAGGGTGTTTATGCGGCTGGAGGTCTCCGGAAAGGAAAATCTTATGGACCTGATGCGCCGCCGCGAGGAGACGGGCGAAAGTTTTCTCATCTGCCCCAACCATCAGAGCTATATCGACGCATTCGTCATCTCGTCAAACTACCCGCACCGGGTTTTTCTCAATATCTTTCACGTTGGGACTAGCGGCATCTTTCATGGCCGCTTTATGGAATTCGTCGCGAAGATGCTCAGCGTCGTGCCCGTCGACCCCGACACGCAGCTTATGAAGGCGATGAAGGCCGGCGCCGTCGGCCTCAAGGCCGGAAAGATCCTCAATATCTATCCGGAGGGCGAGCGATCGTTCGACGGGCACCTGCACGAGTTCAAAAAGGGAGCCGCCATTCTCGCCACGGAACTGAAACTCCCGATCCTCCCGGTCGCGCTCGACGGGGCGCACAAAGTATGGCCCCGCGGTACCTGGCGCATCCGCCCGGCCAAGGTAAAGATACGCTTCGGCGAGCCCATCTTCCCGCCGTCCGACCCGGACGGAACTCCGGCCGAACAGCACGCCGAGCTCATCGGCCGCGTCAAGGGCGACATCCGCCGGATGATCGACGAGATGCGCGGCGGGCGGCCCGAACTCCCCGGCGAACAGTGAACATATTGTCCCGGCTTTTCGCTAAGTGTATAATCGGCGGAAAGGTCCCCGTCTCGGCACGCGTACCCGATATGAAACTCATAAAGTCCGTTATCATTCTGATGGCGCTCGCCGGCGCCGTCGCAGCTCAGGATTGGAGGGCCGTTTTCGATCAGGGAAACGAACACTTCACCGCCCAAAGGTTTGCCGAGGCCGTCGAATCCTTCAAACAGGTCAATGCGATGGCACCCTCGGTGCCCGAGGCTCATTTCAACCTCGGCATCTCCTACATTCGGCTTCAGCGATATTCCGACGCCGTCGCTCCGCTTCGCGAGGCCGTACGCCTCAAACCGAGCTACACCGCGGCGCACATCCAGCTCGGCAACGCCCTGGATTATCTCGGCCAATATTCCCAGGCGGTCGAATCCTATCAGCGGGCTATCTCGATCGAACCGGAAAATTACTTCGCCTATTTTGAACTAGGCATCGCGCATTTTCGCAACCGGAAATTTACCGAGGCGGAATCCGCGTTTCGCACTTCCATCGAGCACAAGGCCGACTATGCCGCTTCGCATGAATATCTCGGCCGCACTCTCGACGCCCAGCGGCGTTTTGACGACGCGTATGTCGGCTACGCAGCCGCAGTCAGGCTCGACCCTAAACGCACTCTCAGCCGCCGTCGGGTCGGCGACCATTACGTCCGCAACGAAAGATATGCCGACGCGATCGCCGCCTATAAGGAGGTGCTTGCCGTCGAACCCAAAGACCCCGATGCCCACCTCGGCCTTGGGAACGCTTATTTCAACCAGGGGCAGTTTGCCGAAGCGGAGGGCTATTATACCGCCGCGATCAAGCTCGACCCTGATTGGCCCATAGCTAATCTTTATCTCGCGGATACCTACCGACTGCTGCGCCGCTATGGCGAGGCTGAAGCGGCGTATAAGGCCGCCGAGCGGCTCGCTCCCAAAGACCCGCGGCCGATCTACTGGCTCGGGATGATCCACCTGGTCAATGGAAACAAGGTCGCGGCACAGGGGCAATATGAAAAGCTCAAGACCGTGAACGAAGCCGAGGCCGCAAAGCTGCTCGAACACATCAATCGTCCATAGCTCGGTTTTCGGCGGGCGGCTATTCTGTCACAATATCGACTAGAGGAAAATTCTATGCCTACAACTGCAATCGTTATCGGAGTGCTGCTGATTCTTATCGGAGTGATCGGCTACGTGATCGGAATGTCCGGCGGCGGGGGCAGCCTTACCGCTCTCATTCCCGCGGTCTTCGGCCTGATCATCGCCGCGGCCGGATTTATTTCGCGGGCTAATGACGGCATGCGCAAGACGATGATGCACATCGCGGCGGGTATCGCCCTTATAGGGTTTCTCATCACCGCCGCCAGGATCATTCCCCGTCTCGGCGAGATGGACCTTTCGTCACCCGCGGCACTTTCACAGATATCGATGTCGCTGCTTTGCCTGATCTTTGTGATCCTGGCGGTGAAATCGTTTATCGACGCACGCCGGACGGCGTAGCATCAAGCATCTGCCGAATTCAGTTTGCACGGCAGCGAGATCTTAACCTCAAGGCCGTCTTCGGTATTTCGCGCCGCGATATTCCCGCGATGTGCCTTGACCGCCTGCTCGGCAATTGCCAGGCCCAGGCCGATGCCGCCGCTCCCGCGGTCACGCGCCTCGCCGACGCGATAAAAGGGCTTGAAAAGATTCGTTAGTTCCGCTTCCGGAACGCCGCCGCCCGAATCCCTCACGGTCACTTCGGCATCGCCGTTTCGCCGTCCCAGGCCGATCTCGACCGCGGTTCCCTCGGCCGTATACCGAACCGCATTTCGCAGGATGTTCTCTATCGCACTCTGCAATAAGCTCTCGCTCCCAACGACACGGCAATCCTCTACTGCGGTGATCTTTACCGAACGATTCCGCGCCGCGGCCTCATAATCCGCGTCCGCCGCCACCTGTCGCACGAGTTTCGCGAGATTGAGCTCCGTCGTATCAAAATCACGTGCCCCGCTCTCGAGCTGTGACAGGGTCAGCAGCCGCGAGATCATCTCGTTCAGCCTGGCAGATTCGGTCTCGATGCGTTCGAGAACCGGCTGTGTCTCGGCGTTAGTCTTTTGTTTAGCTATTTCGAGAGCGACATTTAACCGGGCAAGCGGCGAACGAAGCTCGTGGGACACGTCGCGTGTCAGCCGCTTTTGCGAGGTGATGAGCGACTCGATCTGCTCGGCCATGTTGTCGAAATCGCGGGCAAGCTGCGCCAGCTCATCGCGCCGCCGGCCGACCTCGTTCGCTACACGCGTGTCGAGTTCGCCTTCGGCGAGCTTTTGCGTCGCCCGGCGGATCTTTCCGATAGGCGACGACAGATATTTCGCCAAGGCCCAGGTAAGCAAGAGGGCGGTCAACAGCAGGGCCGCATAACGGAAATACCTTAAAGGAGATTCGCCAAAGAACGGCGTCATCCGCGGCAATTCCCATCGGACGATCAGAACGAACTCCTCCCCGTTCGGCATCACAAATTCCCTTGCCGACAGGGCCGAGCGCGGTTCCGACTCGAACTTTATCTCGACCTCGCCGCTCTGGTGGGCACGCTCGATCAGGTCTGCATAATTGCCTACATCCACACCGGTCGATGCCCAAACCTGCCCCCCTCGGCCTATGATGTCGACCTCGCCGATCGTCTCCGACCGCCTTATCCTTTCGATAAACTCGAGCAGGGCCGCTTCGCCCTGCCGCTCATAGATCTGTGCAGCGGTCCCGGCGTAAATATTCGTCTGGTTGCGGACCGAGAGCCGCCACCGGCTGACGACCGGTTCGGTCTGCACCGTCCAATTCAAAAAGAGCATCACGCCGATCATCAAAACGATCGCCGCCAGGAACCAAAGAAAGATCTTTAGAAATAGATTCATTTAACAGTATAGATATAGCCGACCGACCGCACGGTCTTTATCCGCTCGCTCCCGTCCGCGTGTGCACCCAGTTTCTTTCGCAGATTGCTGATGTGCATATCAAGGCTGCGGTCATAGGGTGACAATTCACGCTCGAGCACCTCTTCGCTTAGGTCTTCTTTCTTCACCACATTACCCGCATCACGCAGCAGAACGGCAAGCAGATCGAACTCTACCGACGTTAGCGGCAGGTCCTTGCCGCCAAGCTTTACCGACCGCGAACCGAAAGCCAGCTCGACGTCATCGACCGTGATCTTCTCGGTGTGCGCAGCGTCGCCCTCTTCCGGCTGTGCTCGGCGCAATATCGCCCGCAGCCGTGCGACAAGCTCACGCGGATTGAACGGCTTCGGCAAATAATCATCCGCGCCGATCTCAAGCCCGACGATCCGTTCCATATCATCGCCGCGCGCCGTAAGCATCAGAACGGGCATCGACGAATCTTTCCTCAGGTTCCGCAGCACGTCAAAGCCGTTCATCTTCGGCAGCATCACGTCCAGGATCGCAAGATCGTGTTCGCCCTCTTTCGCGCGTTTCAGGCCGGCCTCGCCGTCGTGCACCGCCTCCGTGGTAAACCCTTCGACCGTCAGGTATTCGGAAACGAGTTCGCAAAGCTCTTCGTCGTCGTCGATTATCAGCACATTGCTCATAGCTATGAGATGGATTTTACGCCAAAACAATTGCCGATGCTTTCGGTTTTACAATTCTTTACATTGCATCACGAAATACATACGGTCGCGGTGTCCGCAAAAACGTCTAACTGTATAACGACGGCGATATTGCCGCCGAATGAAGATCGAACAACGGAGAATAGAAATGAAAAAGATCACGGCAATTTTTTTGGGTATCGCGATCATCGCGATCGGAGGCATTTTCGTCATCGCACAGACCGCAGACACCGGCACTGGCAGCACGGAAAAGCGTTGGGGTAAACGCGGCGGCGAAATGCACCGCGGCATGGGCCGCGGCATGCGCGGCGGCGGAATGATGTTTCGCGGCCTCGACCTCACCGACGAGCAAAAAGCTCAGATGAAGGCGATCCACGAAGCGAACAAGGGCACGATGCAGCCGCTGATGGAGGCGATGAAGGCCAATCGCCAGCGTTTGCAGGAAGCCACGGCAAACGGCGCATTTGATGAGGCAGCGGTCACCGCGATCGCCAACGAGCACGGCACGCTGGCTGCTCAAATGATGGTCGCACGCGAACGCGTCAAGGCACAGACCTTTGCCATCCTGACCGATGAGCAGAAAGCAAAAGCTGCCGAAATGCGGCAGAAGCGGGGCGAAGGCTTTAAGGGACGCGGAATGCGTCGCGGAGGCAAGTCGAGCGGCGGTGAGACCGCGAACGAATAAACTCTCACGTCAAGGGGGAAGAACAAGGGGGAGAAAAATGCTCGGTCTTGCACCGGGCATTTTCATTTTTCACCGGCACGGCGGCCGCCGATCAGCGACAGCTTTAGTTTTCCGGCATCGTCAACAACGCAGATGTCGGCCCGCCGCCCGGCCTCGATCCTGCCGAAGTCATCTCCGACACCCACAACACCCGCCGGATTTCGCGACGCCATCCCTGCGGCATCCGGCACGCTTATTCCCAGCGAGACCATCCGCTCGACAGCATCCGCCATCGCGATGACCGACCCGGCAATGCTGCCCCGGGCATTCTGTGTGCGGCCATTCGCGACCGCGAGCCGCTCGCCCCACAACTCAAACTCTCCATCGCCCAAACCCGTCGGAGCGATCGAATCCGATATCAGCGAGACGTTCGTCACCCCTTTTGCAAGACAGGCAAATTCCAGCATCCGCAGGTGAACGTGGATCCCGTCGGCAATTATGTCGAAGGTCACCCCGGCCTCCGTCATTCCCCACCCAGCAACGCCGAGGTCGCGATGGTGTATGCCCGTCATCGCGTTAAAGAAATGCGTGAGATGCGTCGCTCCCGCCTCAAGTGCTGCATCCAGAACATCCGGCGTCGCCCGCGTATGCCCGATAGCAACCACCCATCCGTCACTTTTCAGTTCCGTGATCAGACCGATCCCGCCCCCCACCTCCGGCGCAAGCGTCGTCATATGCACGCCACGCTTCAGCCTTGGAAGAACACGAACCTCACTGCCGGTAAAGCTCTTAAAGTACTGCGGCCTGAGCGCTCCGCACATCGCCTCGTTCGCAAAAACACCCTCGTAATGCACCCCGACCGCCTGCGCCACCGGCCGGCCCTCCTGCATCTCCATCAAACCGTCGATCGCATCGATGGCCCGGCGATAATTCTCATCCGAATCCGGGACCAGCGTCGGCAACCACGCCGCGACGCCGTGCCTTGCAAGGAACTCCGCAACGATCAGAAGTTCCTCCGCCGTCGCCGTGTTCACATCAACACCTGCCGCCCCGTGACAGTGAATATCGACAAACCCCGGCACGGCCCACGCCCCCTCGGCGTCGATGATCTGGGTGGTCAACGGCTGAGCCTCTCCGATCGACGTGATCCGCCCGTCTTCAATAGTTATCGCGGCCAAACCCTCGCCGGCCGCGATCTTTGCATTGATTATGGTGACACGGGAGGTCATTTGTAGAGCAGGAACGGAGCACGCCGCTTTTCAAAATCCGCAAGCGACGCCCGCCATGAGACCTCGAGCTGCTGGGCGGTCTCGCCGCGCTTCAGGCGGTCGAGAACGTCCTGATTCACCAGCAGCCGCAGATAGCGATCAACCTGCCATTCGTTCGGATACAGTGTGCGAAGCGCCGCGGCGATCTCAAATCCCGTACGCACCGACTCAAATCTCCGGCGGTCGGTGATGACAAAGTTAACGCCGCCAAGCTCCTCATCCTTAAAGACCGACGCACTCGGCCGAAATCGGATGGGTACAAAACGAATTCCCGGCAGCCCTCGCTCGTGCAGATATTTTGCCAGCCGCTGCCCGTCCAGCCAGGGCGCCCCGATAACCTCGAACGGCGTATCGGTTCCGCGGCCGACACTCAGGTTCGTCGTTTCGAGCAGCCCAATGCCCGGATAAAGCGACGCCTGCGTCAGCGAGCGCATATTCGGCGAGGGATTCACCCAAGTCTGTCCCGTCTCGTCGAACCACATCGTCCGCCGCCAGCCCTCCATTTTGATCACGCGAAGATCGGCACCGATCTTCCGCTCGGCGTTCATCATCTGCCCCAACTCGCCGATCGTCAGCCCGTAACGAACCGGAACAGTATGCGCCGCGATAAACGAAAGCTTGTCTTCCTCGGCAAGCGGCCCCTCGACAGCGACACCGCCGATCGGGTTCGGCCGGTCGAGCACATAAACGGGGATGCCCACCTTGGCCGCCTCTTCCATCACATTTCGCAAAGTCGCCGGATACGTATAAAACCGCGCCCCGATATCCTGAATGTCATAGACTATCGCGTCCAGCCCCGCGAGCTGTTCGGCCCGCGGCCGCCGCGTCTCGCCGTAAAGCGAATAGATCGGTAGCCCCGTCTTCTCATCCTTTGTATCGTCGATCTTGGCGACATCAAGCTCACCGCGGATCCCGTGCTCCGGTGCAAAGATCGCTACCAGATCGACATTCTCCGCCTCATGCAAAATGTCGATCGTCGGCTTCCCCGGCAGGTTCCGCCCCGTGTGATTCGTCACCAGTCCTATACGCTTCCCCGCAAGCTCCGCGTA
>JAEWBM010000138.1 GCA_023391155.1 Acidobacteriota bacterium | reverse complement strand
TCGGCGAAACCTTGCCCGACGGGAGCGGCCGCTCTGCGGTCCTGTCCATCAACCGATCGGTTCGCCGCTCATACCATTGGTTAAGCGTAGCTACGCCGAACGCGAGCAATGCAATGCCGATCATGGTGTTCAGGAACAGCGCGAGGTCCATACTCCCGACACTTCCCAGAAAAAAGCCTGCTGCGGCCGTCAACACTAGCATTACTGCGATGCGCGGCTTGGTAAGCTCAACGAAAGCAGCTATGCGCTCGCGCGGACCAATAGTCGATTCGGTTATTTCGGCTGCTACATTCATCTGTCGGCCAGGGTCACTAAAGCTTTAGAATAACTTTAATCCCCGGCATTTCAAAGCCCGTCCGCCCCCTGCATTCTACTTAGAATTAAAAGCCGGGCTAATCTATCAACGGGTGACTTTCGTCACGGCATCTACTATCATTTAGAGTGAAAATCCTTTAGATGTCCGCGAAAGAAGAAACAATCTCCACTCGAGCCGCGAGCCCAGCACGCCGGCAGCCATTGCTCAACCGTATCGTGAACTTTTTAAGTTCGGTACGGTTTGGGGTAACGCTGCTCTGCATCCTCGTCGTTCTGTCGATGATCGGCATGCTGATCATTCAGCAGAACGTCGACGGTTTTGACGCGTATTACGCTTCCCTCACGCCGGCGGAACGCACAGTCTATGGCGCACTCGGCTTTTTCGATATTTACTACAGCTGGTATTTTAACCTGCTGCTGCTGATCCTTTCCCTAAATATCGTCCTCGCATCGATCGAACATTTCCCGGCCGCCTGGAGCTACATCGTTAAGCCGAAGGAGACCGCGACAGAAGCTTGGCTTCGCGAGCAAAGCGAATTCGTCGAATTACCTGTCAATGCGCGAACCGCAGAAGATGCGGAACGACAAGTAACTGAGGCTCTGTCAAAGGCCGGGTTTAACCCGCGTGCCCGGGACTTTGAACAGTTGGAATATCCGGTTGACGACCAAGGAAGAAAGATCTTCGGCGAACCGATCAAGCGGACCAGCCGTGTGATCTTCGGTGAACGCGGCAAGATCAACCGCCTGGGTGCGTATTTTGTTCACGTAGCACTGTTGACTCTGTTTTTGGGTCATTTCGTCGCGCTGCAAACCGGGTTTGACGCGGACGTTCGAATGATCCCCGGCGATGCGACCGATCAGATCCAGATGCTCCGCTTCGAGCTCGATAAAAAGGAGCGGTTTAATGTCGGCCTGCCGTTCACGATGACGTGCACCGACATTCAGCAAAAACTGATCGACCCGCGAGGTTCGATCGACGTCTCGAACACACTTGACTGGCGTACCCAGCTCAGAGTTGACGATCCCGATTACGGCACAACGATCGCGGATGTCAGCATGAACCAGCCGTTCAATTATCGGGGCTACCGGTTTTTCCAGGCACAGACGATCCCCATCGGTAACGCTCGAAACATAACCCTTGAGGTAACTCCGATCTCCGGCGGCGATCCACTTCGCGTAGATATTCCGCGGCTGGGCACCGCTCAACTCCCGGACGGCACCTTTATCGAATACGAAGAATTCCAGCCTGATTTTGTGTTCGGCGCCGAAGGCAAAGCAGATACCCGTACCGGTGATTACAACAATCCGGTCGCGGTGCTGGGCGTAACGCCGCCGCAAGGTGACCGCATCCGTGTCTTCGCATTTGGCTCGAACGTGTCTGATGACCTGCCGGTTGCACAGCCGAAGGTCGGCTATAAGTGGCGGCTGACCGAGTTCGAAAAAGCCCCGTTCGCCCACGTATTGTCGATCAAATACGATCCGTACGGCGGAGCCTTCATCGCCTGGTATTTCGGCGGCATCGGCCTGATGGCTGCTCTTGCGTATGTATTCTTTTTCTCCCATCGCAGGATCTGGGCGATCATCGAACGCGACGAAGCCGGCGGCCCTAAGATCCTGCTTGGCGGCCACACAAATCGAAATCACGCCGCATTTGAAGAGCGATTTGCGAAGATCGCAGCGTCGATCGAGGAAAAAGATCCTCGGGATAGCGATACCAAGACTGAAAACGATCAGTAAAGAGGCAGTATGAGCACAGATCTTAAGAACGACGAACTACATTCAACTTGGAAGACATATGTTCCGGCGGCACTCGCTATCGGAGCTTCGCTGGTGATGCTTCTCGCCCGCGTCCAGATGGGCGATTCGTTCATGTCGGACGGGGCTCTGATGATGATCGCCCTGGCGTGTTACGTGCTCGCCGCGCTGTTTCAATTAACGAATCTTTACGCGCCGTCAAGCATGGCCCGCTCCATCGGGCTCTGGACCGCAACGCTCGGCGTGTTTTTCAATCTTTCGAGCTGGCTCGTTCGCTGGGTCGCAGGCTATGAACGCGAGATCGCGATGCTGCGCGATGCCGGTAGCAGCGAAACCCCGTGGGTGTTTCGCTATGTGCCTTTTGCGAATCTCTATGACTTGAGCCTCGCATTCGCGTTCGGTGCCGGGATCGCCACTCTTCTTCTCGCACGACGAAGACAGTATCAGGTGTTGGCTGCGTTCACGCTTCCGCTCGCGGCACTCATCTTAACGCTCGCACGCTTTATCGGCGACGAATTTATCGATCTGCCGCCGGTGCTTGATTCATATTGGCGTCCGATCCACGTCGGCGTGGCATCGCTTAGCTACGGCGTCGCTCTGGTTTGCTTTGCGATCGCGGTGCTCTATCTATTGAAAGACCGGGTCAAGGTCGAAGCGATGGCCATCTGGTCGAGCGTTTTTGCACTGGGCGTGCTGGCTACGATCAGCAAGTTTTCCGTATTTACCGAATTTGTCTATCGCGCCGGCCTGTTTATCCCGAATCCCGGGGGCGGTAAACCGTTCAACGCACCTTTCCGCCTGGAACTTCCCGGCGTCGGCTGGGCAATGGTCGTTGCGGGCCTCTTGCTGATCGGTGTGATCATTGCATTCAGCATTTATCTCGCCAAACAAAATGAAGCCGTTAAAAAGGCGGGACACTGGCTGCTCAAACTGGCACTCGTGGCCCAGGTTGTTTCCATCACACTTCTCATTTCCGGTATCGAATCGGTTGACAATGCAAATGCGAAGCTGCAGGAACAACTGAACGCTGACCCGACGGGCTGGGTTGTTGCCGGCCGGGCGATCGCAGAGCGTGAAGACCTTACGGCTGTCGAGTATGCGGCCCTAACGAACTCGCAGCTCGAATCCGCGGCGAGATCTTACCTTCAGGCAAACGGGCCGTCTTTCTATACGAGTGTCAGGACGAACCCTGTCGAGGTTGCCGGCTTGATCACGGCTCTATTCGGCACATTTTTTGTGCTACTGTTCGCTTTCAGGACCGAATATCTCCTCGAACGCCTTCCAAGTTTAGAATCGCTCGACCTGCTTATGTATAAGACCGCGTGCCTTGCCTTTGCGGGGCTCGCAATGCTTCTTATCACAGGGGCGATCTGGGCGAACGAATCGTGGGGCAGGCCATGGGGTTTCGATTCGAAAGAAACAGGAGCTCTTGTGGCATGGCTCACCTACGCGGCTTTCCTTCACACGCGAATTTCACGCGGCTGGTCGGGGCGAAGCTCGGCGTATTTCGCGATCCTTGGCTTCCTGCTTGTGATCTTTACCTATCTCGGGGTTAGCTATTTGCTGCCGGGCCTCCATAGCTACGCATAGGCTCCCGGAATATTGCTGTTATGCGAAATAGTTTGCTTTTCGGCGTGGGCGGATTGATCCTGGGAGCGATCATCGGCTTTTACGCCGCCAATTCCATTAACCGTTCGTCAGTAATCGCCGGCGGCCAGGACCCCTTAACCGCCGCCGGAATTCCAAACTCGAACTCCGCGGCGATGGGCGACGTGACGGAAACGCTCGACCGAGCCGATAACGAACCTCAAAACTTCGCTGCACAAATGATGGCGGGCGATATGTTCGCCCGCATCGGCAATTTTGACCGGGCGATCGAATATTACACCCGCGGCCTTTCTCTCCAACCCGACGACCCGGCCGGAAATTTGGTTATCGCAAACGCCTATTTTGATTCGGGAAAGTTTGAACAAGCAGGCGAGCACTATGCTAAGGTGCTTGCGGCCGATCCCGAAAACATCGCGGCCCGGTCAGATCTCGCCACAACCTTTGTCCAGCGTCCGCAGCCGGACCATGCCCGTGCGATCGCCGAATTTAACAAGGTACTCGAAAGCGATCCCAACCACGAACCTACGCTTTATAACCTCGCAATAGCTCATCACCGCAAGGGCGATATAAATGCCGCACAAGATATGGCTGCGCGGCTTGAAAAAGCTCATCCGCAGAGCCCGCTGACCGATAAATTGCGTCAGAATATGGAAGCGAAGTAACCGGCTAGTCGATCCCCACCCTCAAAACCTCTCGCATCGAATATCTTCCGATACGGCCGTCAGTATCGATCACGGTCAGCGTTCCTCGGTCTATCGTAAACCTCAAAACTTGCGACATCGGCCTTTCGATCTTTGCACCGTTGCGAAATTGGATCACCAGGTTAAATTGCCCCGGTTCCTTTTCCGCCGGCTGGGTTTCGGCAACCGCGGGTTCTGTTGGCTCCACGGCAGCATCGCGTTGAGGCTGAACTCTTTCAGTTTCGGCGGCTTCCACCCGTTCGGCCTCCGCAGGACGAGGATCGTCTGCTTTCGGAAGTTCCGGCTCGGTAACTACGACCTCAACCCGAGAGGGACGGGCCATTTCCGGAACGTCCTCCGTTTTTACGGGTTCCGGCGTTTCCGGTTCTTCAGCCGTGCGGTCGATCTCGGCGGCTGCACGGTCCGCGTCGTCCGTCCGCTCAGTTTCCCGACGGTCCGCTTCCCTTTCTTCGGCGTTTCGGATCTCTTCGAGGGCAGTCACGCTCGGCGGTTCGACCTGTGCATATTGTGAGGGGTCGCTGATAGCAGCGAAGCTCCCGGCAAATTTTATCGTGTAATCGGCCGGGTCGTCATTCGGAGTTCGTCCCTGAACCCGCAGCAGCATTTTTTCCGGCTTGCGAAGATAAATAACTCGCCCTGTCTCGCTCAATTCGCTGTCAGCGAAAAGTACGATCCGCGTCATCGGCCGCAGGCCCTCGAGATTAAAAACTTCTATTGTCCCCGCAAGATTCCTGGTGACCACGTTTATAAACACATCGCCCTGCTCACCGTGAAAAACGTAGTAATGACTTGTCTGGCGGGCGTCGCCTATCGGACGGGCATTGATGGAGCCGCTGATCGAGTTGCTGACGATCGGCGTGGGAAATTCCTGAATTGTCGATTGGGCATTGCCGGCAGCGGCGGCGGAAAAAATAATAAATGTGAATAAAACGTAACGCATTGCAGGAGGACGGCTCCCAATTCTTCGATCACAGGCGAACCAGATTCTTCTTTAAATGTACGAGCCGCGAGGTCTCTTCATATCCC
>JAEWBM010000112.1 GCA_023391155.1 Acidobacteriota bacterium | reverse complement strand
CCTGTGCCATCGGAATTGATGCTATAGATATGGGGAGCCCAACTGTCGTCGACCCATTCATAACCGACGTAAACGATCTTCGATCCGTCCGGAGAAAGATCAAAATTAAAGGCGCTTTCGGGCGTCACTTCGGTTACAAAATGCCCAACGAGCGTCGTCCTGTAGATCCGTCTGACCGGATAGTCCGAAATGTAGTACACGGTGGCTCCTTGCGAATCGAATCGAGGGTGGTCTCCAACCGTCGGGCCCGGGAAGCCGACGGGGAGGTTGGTCACTTGCGTGAATCCGGTTCCGTCAGTGTTTACCATAAAGACTTGATCGGGAGTGGTGCCCGACGCATCGTCAGCACCTTTGAAAACCAGTTTCGTCCCATCAGCGCTGAAGCTCGGATTCAAATACCAGAAATCATCGGATTGCCCTTCAGTCAAATTCGTTTTTCCGCTGCCGTCCGCATTCATTATGTAGATGTGATAGCCGGAGCCGGTATATGCGATCTTGCTGCCGTCAGGACTAAATGTCAGGCCACCCACAAAACTCATGGCCGGATTATTCGTTAGATTCACCAGACCCGTTCCGTCGGTCTTGACTTTGAAGATGTCAGAGATGTGATCGCCGTTTACATCATCGCGGCCTTTGGAGAAAACGATCCATTGCCCGTCCGGGCTGGCATCCATTAAACCTGGAAAATCACCGGGTGCGTCGAAATCAAGCTGAACGAGGCCCGTTCCATCCAACTTCGACAGAAACAAACGGTTCTGGAAAGGCCCGTCACTCGAGAAATATGCGATCTGTTCAGGCTCGCACGCTGCGCCGGAGGCTTTAAGTTTCTCGTCGGCAAGCACCTGCTCGGCAGCGGTCTGGTCCGCTGCCGCGATCGCCAGCAAGAGGGTCAGTAATGTGATCGCAACTATTCTCGTCATTTAATTCTCCTAAACTATTTTGGCTGACGCGCTGAGATGGCCTGTAACGAGCGTCCGCTGATGTAAGACGCTGGGTGCTTGACCCTTTACTGTGGATCGTTCCTGTTTCTATGAACCGCAGCGCAAAACATATTGACCCACCTCGTGGTCTTACAGTTCATCAGTTCTTTCTTTTCCGTTACTCCTCAGTCGCATCAGTCAATGACGTTCCGCATATGTCGAGCACTCGCCCCTTGTTTCCGGTCGAGTGGATCAGCCCGGTTTCGCGGAGCCGTGCCAGTTCAATTTCATCTGCTTCCGTTTTGCTCTTCGCATTTTCAACGCTATACCCTGTGTCTTCGGCACCGCACACTACGCATCTCACCGGGCGGCCGCCGGTTCGGCGAATTTGTGTGACCTCGTGCGTTTCGATCGTTATCTCGATGGTTCTGCTCTTTGTCATCGAATTTCATTTACCTGCGCCCGCTGCATTTGCTAAAATTTACCCACACCGCCATACGGCCTCCTTGCCTGCATTGGCTAAGCCTCACATGTCGGCGTAAGAATGTCCTTAATTTTCGTGCTAATAATTGCTGATTCTTACTAATCGTGGCTGCCGTGCTGTGTTTACTGCGTTTTGGCGTTCGTTCGGATGATCGATAACGGTCCTGAAAACTCCATATTTTTCGACCGGTTCGAGATCGACCTCGAAAGGCGCCGCTTGCTTCGCGACGGCGAAAGCGTCGCGCTCAAGTCAAAAGCGTTCGACCTCCTCGTCGCGCTTGCCCGGCACCGTGGCGAGTTGCTGACCAAAGATCGTTTGTTTGAATTGGTGTGGGACGATCAGATCGTCGAGGAGAATAACCTTACCGTTCATATTGCCGCTCTTCGCAAGGCACTCGGCGAAAAACGCGGCGATCACCGGTTTATCGTCACAGTTCCCGGAAAGGGTTACCGCTTCGTGGCGGAGACCGAACTACCTCAGGTTACCGCGACCGTCGAAACACACAGCATACGCCGCATCACAATTCAGGAAGAGGTTGACGACACGGCCCAATCCGGAACTGAAGTCGCCGTTTACCCCGATTCGCTTTCCCGGCGAAGCGAGGTATCGGGCCGCGTCATCTTAGGCCTGGGCGTCTTGGCAGTTCTTATTCTCACGGTCGCTGCAATGGTAATGATGTCGGGTGTTGCTGCAACCGATTCGGCCGAGGTGCCGTTTGAAAAGGGAAGGTTTACCCGCCTTACCGACAACGGCAACGTTAGCCTTGCCGCTCTTTCATCTGACGGAACCCGCTTCGCCTTTGTCACGAGTTCCCGCGGGCAACAGGCTCTTTACGCCGGCGATGTGTCGGGCGGCAGCAGGATCGAGCTAAGGGGCCCCGCCGACGAAGAGTATCTCGACCTCGACATAGCGGGCGATGGTTCCGGGGTCTATTATTCGAGCCGCCTCGCCGGCGCGGCCGAACCTTCTCTTTTCCGCGTCCCGCTTCTCGGTGGGCCCGCCGAAAAGGTCCGTGACGGGGTGCGTTTCTTCGCTCTTTCCCCGGATGCACAAACCCTGGCCTTTACCTCCGCTGGAGTAAACGATGGCCCGGCCCGAATTGAATTGGCCCCTGTCGCGGGTGGAGAAGCTCTACACGTTTTGTCTCTGCCCCGTCCGGCACGAGGCGCATCTTTAGCTTGGTCGTCCGACGGCAGCATGCTCGCTTTCGCTTCGAGTAGCCGGCTTGAAAAAGTTGATGAGATAGTGATCGTAAATGTTGACGCCGGCGAACCAAAGACCCTGAGGTTTCCGCAGTGGAAAGAGATCGCACAGGTCACCTGGCTTGGCGATAACAGCGGTTTGGTCGTCTCGGCTCTTGAAGGGGACTCCTGGGCGTCCGTTCCACAGCACCGGCTCTACAGTGTGGCCCTAAGCGGCGGTACCCCAAAGCTGTTAAATGACGACCTGAGCAGCTATGAAACTTCACTTGATATTGATCATGCGTCAAAAAAACTGCTTACCATCGAGCGCCGCCAGCTCAACAATGTATGGATCGCTCCCGCTGATAACCTTTCCGCCGCAACGGCATTAACGACCGGTTCATTCGGCAAATATGATGGGCTTTGGGGTCTGGGATGGATGCCGGATCAGAGTCTCATCTTCACGACGTCCGACACGCGGAGCGTGGCGATCGCACGGATGAACGCTGACGGCAGCGGCCGACGCCTTCTGACCACACCGGGAAAGGTCGAGAGCGCGCTCGATGTAAGTCGCGACGGCCGTTTTGTTGTTTTCCATTCCACTCGCGGCGGGGGGTTCGATATCTGGCGGATGAACACCGACGGAACCGATCTGCGCCAACTGACGTTTACCCAAACCAACTACCAGCCGTTTATTTCCCCCGACGGGTTGTGGATCTACTACAAAGGCTTCACAGGAGAGAAAGGCGGGCTACGCCGCATTCCGGCTGACGGAGGCAAACCTGAGGTGATCAATGAAAACGACACCTCGTGGGGCACCTTCTCACCTGACGGGCAATACATTGCTGCCGTTTTTCGGAAAGATGGAATCCACACGTTGGGTTTGTATTCCGCCGCGGACCACTCCCTTCTACGCGATTATGAAATGTCACCTTCCGGCACGGCCTTTGTCGGCCTTAGCTTTACGCCGGATGGCCGTTCGCTGATGTATCGGGATCGATTCTCCGGCTATTGGACCCAACCCATCGCTGGCGGGCCGCCGTCAAAGCTCCCCGGGCTTCCCAACGAACTTCTTTATAACTTCAGTTGGTCGCCCGACGGCAGTCGGCTTGCTTTTGTCCGCGGCCAACATTTCCGCGACGTCGTCCTCCGCTCCGCTGAATAGTAATTTTCCGCAAACTCGGCCGGCCGCCGGCTGCATCCAAGTTCCGATATGCGAACACTTCCCAAGGCCTGCTTGGCGGTAACCCTGCTGCTATTACTCACCGCCATCGAAACACGCTCTCAAACCGAAAAGCGTCCCCTGGTTCCCGAGATCCGAATGCAAACCCCCGCCGGGGACGCCTGGTCGCTTTCAGAGCACCGCGGCAAGGTGATCGTTCTTAATTTCTGGGCGACGTGGTGCGAGCCATGCCGCACCGAAAAGCCGATGCTGGATCGTTTGGCGAAGGAGCTTGCGGACGATGGCCTATTGATCGCCGGCATCTCTCTCGACGACGGCAATACGGATCTGGTCAAAAAGTTCGTCGACGAGTACAAGATCGGCTACACCATTCTCATGGCCGCACCCGATTCCCCTTGGGCACAGATCGATAATCTCCCGACCACGATCCTGGTAGATAAGATGGGACGAATGGCGCAAAAATATGTCGGTGCTGTTCCGGAAGATGAACTGCGGAAGGATCTGGAAGCCTTGCTCAACGAATAACTATTTCGTTGACCAGGTCAGCGTATAAGCGGGCGGGACATTTTTGACGATCAGCGGGCTGCGTTTCGAACGTCCATAGCGGTCACGCATAAATTCGCGAAGCTTTATCGCTGAAGGGAAGTAGTAGCCGTGAGCGTATTGGAAGGTGCGGAAGATGCACCCCTCCTGCATAAATTTATCAACCTCTAACAGGATCTCTTCGCCCACCTCGTTTGGCAGTGAAACAAAAGGCAGGCAGCAGATGATCGCCCCGACCTTTCCCAGGCCCGTCCTTTGATGGATCGATCGCATGTTCGCCGCATTGCCGCGTACGATCTCCATATCAGGGAAATTCTTTCTCAGCCGGCGCACCAGGCTTCCGTCAAGCTCAATTCCCAGATAAGAACGGTCATCCGGCACAGTCGATTGCAGGTATTTCGTTATCGCCCCCGTTCCGACCCCAAGCTCGACCACAACATTTTCCGGGCCGGGCTCGATCCCGTCTATCATGGCCCGTGCGAGCTCCGGCGAGCTGGGCGCGATGGAACCCACCTTGGTCGGGTTCTTCAGGAACGCCTGCAAAAATTCGATGTTTTCGTTCATCAGGGGTCTGCCTCGGAGTATTATGCCGGAGGGGCAGTGGCTTCCGTGGCGCTTTCTGTTGAGCTGTCAGAGCTTACGACTGGTATTTTATAATCACACTCTTCGTTTTTGCAAAAGCGAACGGTGCCCTCTTTCTTGGTCGTTTTCTCAAACAGCAGCGGCGCCGAGCACTGCGGGCAGGGCCCTTTGACCGGTTTGTCCCAATGTACCTCGTCGCATTTCGGATAATTTGTACATCCGTAAAAGATCTTTCCGCGTCGCGTTTTCTTGACGGCCAGGTCCCCGCCGCACTTCGGGCAAGGGATGCCCAGTACTTCGCGCTTTACGTAATCGCACTTCGGATAGTTCGAACAAGAGATGAATTCGCCAAAGCGTCCCTGTCGCCGTACCAGGTGAGCGCCGTCCTTCGGGCATATCTCATCGAGTGGGACGGGCGGCGGTGCGGGCTTCTGATCGCCTTTCGCGATCTTGCGGATGTTCTTGCATTCCGGATACCCCGTACAGCCGTAAAACGTACCGAATCGGCCCTTCTTGAGCGCCATCTCCTTGCCGCAGAGTTCGCATGGCGGGATCGCCTCATCTTCCGCCTCGGCACCTTCACCGCCGGCTGCGGCCTCACTCTTTTTCGAAGCGACCTCGCGCGTGTTCTTACATTCCGGATAGTTTGAACAAGCCAAAAATTGGCCGAATCGCCCGAACTTGATAACCATCCCCGCGCCGCATTTTTCGCAGACCTCATCGGTCGGGATCGATGTCTTCTTTTTGTTCTTGATCGACTCCGCAGCTTCCTCTAGATCTTTTGAGAATTTATCGTAGAAGCCTTTCAGCGCGTTTCGCCAGTCAAGCTTGCCGTCCTCAATATCGTCAAGCGCCAGCTCCATACGGGCCGTGTATGCCGTATTAAAAATATCGTCAAAGCTCGCGATCAGCAGATCGTTTACCGTCGTCCCGAGCGGTGTCGGATGAAATCGCCCCTCTATCTTTTCAACATATTCGCGGTCCTGGATCGTCGTCATGATCGCCGCGTATGTCGATGGCCGCCCTATGCCTTTTTCTTCAAGGGCCTTGACCAGCGTCGCCTCCGAATATCTCGGCGGCGGTTCCGTAAAATGCTGCTCGGGCGTGATCGCATTGAGTTTCAGCGTCTCTCCCTGCTCGACTCGTGGCAAGTTCTTGTCCTCACCGTCGTCCTCCGCCTCCTGAGACTGTTCCTCTTTGGCCTCCTGGTATACCTTGAGAAAGCCGTCAAACTTCTGGACCGAACCCGTCGATCTGAAAGTAAACCGCCCCGCTTTTATGTCGATGGTCGTCTGATCGAAGACGGCCGGCGTCATCTGCGACGCGACAAAGCGTTGCCAAATCAGCCGGTAAAGTTTCAACTCGTCTGCCCCCAGCTTCGAGCTCAGGCTCTCGGGCGTACGGTTCACGTCAGTCGGGCGTATCGCCTCGTGAGCGTCCTGCGCATCTTTTTTCCCGCGATAGACGTTCGGCTTTCCGGGCAAATAGCTGTCGCCGAAACTCGATCCTATGAATCCGCGGGCATTCTCGATCGCAGCATCCGATACGCGGACCGAATCGGTACGCATATAGGTGATCAAACCGACGGCGCCCTCCGAACCAAGTTCGATGCCCTCATAAAGCCTTTGCGCCGTCGTCATCGTCCGCTTGACCGAAAAGCCAAGCTTGCGTGCGGCGTCCTGCTGAAGTTTTGATGTGATAAACGGCGGGGTAGGATTTCGCTTCCGCTCCTTGGTCGTTACGGAATCGACGACAAAATCTTCTTTCTCGGCCTCGGCGACGATCGCCGCGGATTCCTCACCGTTCTTTATGTGGACTTCTGTCTCTTTAACGTCTTCGTCAAACTTGCCGCTCTTGACCGTTTTGTCTTCGATCTTGTAGAGCTTCGAATCGAACTTGGGCGGCAGAGCTGCCGACAGGTTTGCGATGATCGACCAGTACTCGGTCTTGATGAAGGCCTCGATCTCGCGTTCTCGTTCGACCACCAGCCGCACCGCCACCGTCTGCACACGGCCCGCTGAGAGCCTCCCCCCGATCGTCTTCCACAGTATCGGCGAGACCTTGTAACCCACCAGTCGATCGAGCACACGCCGTGCCTGCTGTGCATCGACCAGGTTCTTATTTATGTCCTTCGGTTCCTTAAATGCGTCTTTGATCGCATTCTTCGTGATCTCATTAAACATCACACGAAACACCGGAATTGACCCTTTTTTCGGCACGATCTCTTCCGCCAAATGCTGACAGATCGCCTCGCCCTCACGGTCAGGGTCGGCCGCGAGATAGATGGCGTCACTCGTCTTCGCGGCTTTTTTCAGTTCGGTTACGACCTTTTTATTATTACGTTTCTTAGTATCCGGAATGACGACATAGGTCGGTTCGAAATTGTTTTCGACGTCCACACCGAGGTCCTTCATCGGAAGGTCCTTGATGTGCCCGATAGAGGCCATCACGGTATAGTCCTCACCAAGATACTTGTTGATCGTCTTCGCCTTTGCCGGCGATTCTACTATGACTAAGCTTTTACCCATTTGAAAAAAATAGTCAGATGCGATCAAAACGACGCTCTGACAATTGAGACTTCTAACACCTAAGTTATAACGATGTCAATTCCGCATTACATAGATGAAGCAAACTCGCACCGTGTTCGCCGCTATCGCCTCGGCCTCCGTTCGAGCCTATTCCGACCTCGCATTGATCACTGCCGCGGCCTCTGAGATCGTAAAGCCTTCGAGCTCAAATTGCATCCACGTCTCTCTCTCAGGATCATACTCGTGAAGCGGGACGAGTGATTCGTCGCTAAGCAGCGCATCGATGCGATAATGCCCGCTTTCAGGGTCCGGGCGGATCCGCGTATTCCTGATCACCGTCTCCCGCTCCGCTTCGGCATCGCGCCGTTCTTTATCGGCGAGCCGCTCCTGCGCGGCCTGCATTTCGTCGAGCGATAGAAACGGCTCGATGCCGAACGCACGTCTTATCGCATGGCACCGATCGCTTCCGGCGTCGAAATCGTGACACATCCGCGGCCTCGTCTCATAGATCGAGCACCCCACCTTTTCTCCAATGACGCCCTGCAGCGCCGTGCACGCCATCGTCTCTTCGTCCCGCCGCATATAGCGGTCTACCACCGCCTCGCCTGTCTCGCTGTCGCCCGCGACTATCGACCAGGTAAGGTCTTCATCAACCGTGTCCGACGGCCGCACGCCCACGCAAAGCAGCGACTGGCAGCACGCGCCGCAAGTTACACAATCGGGAACCGGCGTCTCCGGCGGGGTCACCACCCGGTTGGCCAGTTTGCTCGACAATCGTTCGGTCGGGAACTGAGGCGGCATCAACCGCCCCCAGATCTCCTCATACGTCCGCTCAATGATCGGGTAAAACTCTTCCTCCCGCACATGCGACATCCGTGTGATCTGAACCAGCCCTCTCTCCCCGTCATCATTCATAGTCACCCCCCCTCATCGAGAGCCATAACTATGTCATAACCCCGCATCCTCGACAAAAAGGCGTTTCGACTCTTCCGGTGTGAACCAACAGAGGTGTTGCCTCTAGATCCCCGCGTCATCGCGAGAATCATGATTAGGTAACATTGCACAATTCGACCTTCAGTAGTCGTGAATCGTCCACTCACTCGTCAGAAAGACTCCGTCAGAATCATTACAAACTTTTCCGGATCCTCATAATAAGAGGGACATTTCCGCATTTCGCCGATAGTAGGGAGATATACCAATTGGTCGACACGGCCTTCAAAGGTACGAATTACCAATCCAACTTCTTCATTGAGAAAACCTTCATAACCTTTTGCACTTCCTTCGGAGGGGTCAAAAGTCCTAAAGAGGTCGAGGTTTGTCTCCCAACTCCCTATTAGAGACTTCTTTCGAGGGGACACCATTATCATGAGTACGGTGTCCAACGGCACTGTCTTCGAACATTCGTTTAAGGCTAAATTGTCTGCTGTTGCGTATACGAAATACACCTCAGCCTCTTCAAGAAAATAGATAGACCTTGCCGGGTGTAAGATGTATGCCCTGGTACCGTCGGTGGGTGGAGGGGGAGGAGACCCCAACAATCGTTCTACGTGCGCTCGAGTGGATTGTAGGGGCACGACCCCTCTCCAGTCCTTAGAATGAATGACGCCACCAAGTATCGACACTGCAACGAAAATGCACCAGGCCTGGGGTAGTTTTCCAATCATGTGTTCCTCAACAATCGATTTGCGTGAGAATTGATCAAATCAACCCGCTTCACTAGTTGTGTCATGCCGAAGGTGATTCCCACCTAAGAATTTCAATGGCGTGACTCGATGCATCGATATTATACAGCCGATTGCAACGGTCTTGGTTCATTTTCCCTGCTCTTCAGCAAATTTATAACCGCCTCGCGTAATGCTTCCCCGGCAAGACCCTTATCAGGTCGCGGATGTCGAGGCCGACGAGCGCGGTGTTTAGGTCGCCGAACGAGAGCGATGTGGTGTCGAGCAGCGTATCGATGTGTACCGAATCGTCCGCCGGCAGCAGGTCCCAAACCTTGCGTTCGTGCGTCGAAAGCCCTGCGGGGGCAAGCTCCGGCTGCTGCGACGGTGCTGACGAACGAGACCCTTCCGGCTTCGGCGGCAGCATCGCGGCCGATACCTCCGATGGCAGCTCCGCCGCGACATCGTGCCATTGCTGCACAAGCTTTGCGCCCGCTTTGATCAGGTAGTTCGTCCCGAACGAGTTTCGCGAAGTGATATTGCCGGGCACGGCCATCACCTCGCGGCCCTGTTCCATCGCCAGCCGGGCCGTGATCAGCGAACCGCTCCGTTCAGATGCCTCAACGACCAAAACGCCGAGGCTCAGCCCGCTGATGATCCGGTTACGATACGGGAAGTTGTCCTTGAGCGGCGGCGTCCCCAGCGGGAATTGTGTCACTACGGCTCCGCCTGATTCGACGATCTCATCCACCAGCCGTAGATTTTCTTTCGGATAAACGCTGTCGAGCCCCGTCCCCAAAACTGCGACGGTCCGCCCTCCCGCAGCCATCGCACCGCGGTGCGCGGCCGTGTCGATGCCGCGAGCAAGGCCTGAGATAACACATACGCCCTCCGACGCCAGGCCGCGAGCCAACATCACCGACGCGTTCTAACCGAACGCCGAGCACATCCGCGACCCGATCACCGCCACGCCCGGCGCGTCAAAACACGCCTCCCAATCGCCCCGCACATAAAGCGTTATCGGCGGATCGGCGATCTCGCGCAGAAGTCGCGGATAGCTTCCGTCATCAAGGATCAGGATGTCGCCGCCAAGCTCCTTGACACGCGAAAGCTCCTCATCGGCCTTGCCCTCAAACCGCCGCTGCATTATCGCCTCGACCGTCTCCGGCTTGAGCCGAACCCGCTCCAGCTCAGACCGCCGTGCAGCAAATACCGCCTCCGGCGAACCAAACGCCTCAAGCAGCTTCGTCGCCGCCCGCGGCCCAACCCCCGGCGTCATGTTGAGCGATATCCAAGTTTTCATATTAATGTGGAAAATTGATACTTAAAGTCGAGCGACTCGTTCTTTCCTTTATCCCTTACCCTTTATCCTTCATCCTTCATCCTTTTACTTGGCGGAGGCGTGTGGGAGTCGAACCCACCCGGGCAAGCTCTCGCTTCACCCGCAGACGGTTTTGAAGACCGCGCCCGTCACCGGACGGGATTCGCCTCCGAGTAAATTTTTGAACTACCAAAATCCCCACCGACGATTCTGTACAAGATCGCGGATTCGGAGTTTTTTTCGCGGTCTTGGATTTTTACTTTCCCACTCGTTCTGCATATTTACCGAGTCGATCATTGAGGCCCATGATCCGCTGAAAAATGCTCCTAAATGGTAGTCGTTTGGGTCATAATTCTTCTTAACTACTACCTTTTCCGTGGGTTCGAAAAGATGCTTATCATCAAGAAAACGCGAATCGTACTGCCAACAGATCTCCGGCGTGTCTTGCCACGCGGCGAACGATTTGGCTAGTACCTCTGCCCCAAGAAAGTCCCCAAGCGATGGTCGTTGTTGGCAGTTCAATCGCGTTACGACAACAAGATTGAGGCCAAATCCCTTACAAGATATCGACTCTAAAACGACCGCTCCACCGTAATTACCATTAGCCAGTCGGAACAACAAACACTGGCCCTTTTCAAAAGGAGGATCGACGATTTCCTTCTTCTTTCGCTTTCTTGCTGTCTTACGTTCGCTTCGCAATCTCGCAAGAAACTGCTCTAGGACTGCTCCTCGCTTCCTTACGTCAGCTTCAGAGGCTCCCAGCCGTCTCCATACTTCGAGATCGCTTTTCGACTCGACTATCCGCTCAATCCGCAAAAGTAACTGCGGATCTAGTTCTTTGCATTCCCACTGCGCCTTGGCCAAAGCAAACCAAAAATTTCCGGAGTCATCTTCGTCGTCTAGTGTTTCTCTAAAACTCTCGATCAGCTTCGTCGATATCTCGCCGACATCAACGCCGTCATCGTAAAGATCGAAAAATTCGCCATAGACATCAGCATATGTGTCGTTCGACGATATGCCGGTTCCCCAAGTACCCATAGGACAGCCATTTAAATCTATTCGTCCAGAACTTCATCGACGGTTGGAAAATGATCTTCAGCAATGTACAGAATTCCGTCATCATAAACGAGCCGGCGAAAACACTCGAAATGACAAAAGAACTGTTGTTCTTTTTGGCCGCTTTGTTCCTGATCGAAATTGCTCACGAGGATAAAGAACACGGATCCAAGGGGCTTCCATTAGAATTCGCTACGGTTTGTTCGCAGAAACCGCAAGCGTATTCGGTGTTTCGCTCTTTCATGCTTGTTTCAAAAGCCCCGTGATCAGCGTCGCGCGAGGAGCGATGTCGCTGACCAGGATGTGCTCGTCAAGGCGGTGGGCGCCGTCGCCGGCGATGCCGAGGCCGTCGATCACGGACACGCCGAGAGCCCCGACAAAGTTGCCGTCTGACGCTCCGCCGACCTGCGTCTCGCCCAGCTCGTAACCGAACGACGCCGCCAGATCACGGGCTTTCTCGAACAAGGCCACGACCCCTTCGGTCCGTTCCATCGGCGGCCGGTTAATACCACCGAGGATCTCGAGCGAGACACGGCCGTCAACGGGCTCGATTGCCTTTATCAGACCATCGATCCGCTCGGCCTCGGCCACCGTAGAAAACCGGACATCGACGGAGCACTCCGCGTGCTCCGGTATCACGTTGGTCGTCGTCCCGCCGGTGATGGTGCATACGTTGACCGTGGTGCCCCTTTCAGGGGCGTTTAACTCGTGCAGTCGGGGTATCTGCTGCGAAAGCTCAAGGATCGCACTTGCACCCTTCTCCGGGTCAAGCCCCGCGTGAGCCGGCACCCCGCGGGCGCGCAAGGTGTACATCCCCGTTCCCTTTCGCCCCGTCTTCACACGCCCCGCTGCTGAGGGCTCCAGCACCAGACACGATTCGGCAAGCCGTGCCTCACGTTCCACATGCTCACGGCCGGTTCGGCTGCCGACCTCCTCATCGCATGCCAGCAGCATATTGATCGGCCGTGCCGGCCGCGTCCCGCTCTCGGCAAAATATCGCAACGCCTCAAGCGCCACTACGATATTCGCCTTCATATCAAACGTGCCGCAGCCGTAAAATTTGTCCCCCTCAATGCGTGTGGGGTTTTTAGCAAGCGAACCGATCGGGTGCACCGTGTCCGTATGCCCCATCAAGAGGAAGGGCTTTCCCGTGCCCTCAAACGCTCGGATCACCAGATGCGTACCCACACCCTCGGCCTCAAAACGCTCGACCGTCAGCGGTGCACCGGTCCCCCGGGCCTCCTGCTCGACCCGGTCGGCTACGGACGCGCTGCCCGCGACATCGCCCGAGGGCGATTCGATCTCGACGATCTCGCGGATCAGGTCGATGATCGCGTCTTGTCGGCTCTTAAAATGTTCCAGCAGTTCGTGAGGTGTCATTGGCTTTTGCCGAAGATCGCGTTGAGCGTCTCGCCCATCCGGTAACCGGCAAGCGAAAGCTGCCGCTCGGCGACGAGATACGCATTCCGGCGATATTTATCCGAGGGTGTCTGAAAGCGAATGAGGTCGGCCGAGAACACATCCGTGTTTGCAAACGCAAAGGTCTCCTGCTGCCATTCGGGATAAGCCGTAAGTTTAAGGCCCGGTTTAGCTCCTTCGAAAGGGAATCGCGTCATCATTGATTCCGCAACCAGCTTGATATATTCGGCCTCGCTGACCTCCGGTTGAAACGGTATATTTCGAATTACGATCGAGTCCCAAAACCAATGTAGGTTCACCTCGGCGTTTCTCGGCCCGCCCTCCGGCGTGAGCAGAAACATATTGCCGCCGCGGTCACCCTCGGGCTCGCGGTCGGTGTGACGGCCCGACGTGTGCAGCGGCTGATGCAGATCGCCTCCAATATGCAGGAACCACGCGATCGCTATCGCCTTGTCCGCCGGCGTCGCATCAGCGTCCCTCATCATTTTGTCGAACTCGATCAGGCGGACAACTCCCTGGCCGTCGCCTTTTCGGTCCGTTATCACGTCGACACGTCCGTTCACCTGCCGCCAAAACGTGTCTGAATAGTGCCAGTTAGATTTGTGATATTTCGCAAAACGGTTCGCAAATGTCCGGTCCCGCACGATGTCCGCCCACGTCGGTACCATCGTAAAATAATCAAGCTTACGCACGGCCTCTTCTTGCGGGCCATAGTTCATATAGAACGCCGAAAGATGAGAATCTTCGGGCGCTGCCCGCAAGATCTTTATCACGTTCTCGCGTGCCTCCGGCGACATTCGCTGCCACGCGATATACCCCGTTATCTTGTGTCCGACATCATCCCAGGCCGCAGCGGTCTGTACGAAAACAAGGGCGAGAAACAATATTCCCGCAGTTCTAAGCCGTCTCTTCATATAAAAATACCTGCTCGTTTATGGAAGATTTTATCCAATAAATCTGTTTACAGGAAACGGGCGAATATACAGCTGTAACGTTTTAGGACATCCCTATCGTGGAATTTCACCTAAACGTGCAAAAAGTTTCGCACTGTTTCGTTCAGTATGCGGTAGTAACTCGGCAATTCGCGTTTGGCATCACATTTGCAGTTGCGAAGGGCAGAAGGGGTGAGGTTATGCAAGGAATATTAGAACAAGGGTTGTTAACAGAAACTTTGGTGCCGGAAAAGAATGATCCGGTGATGGGTACCAAGATCGGAATAATGGGCAAGCTCTTCGGGTGCTGGCACAAACGTCTGACGCGGCCGATCACTTCGGCGAACGATTCTTACCAGGCATGTCT
>JAEWBM010000082.1 GCA_023391155.1 Acidobacteriota bacterium | reverse complement strand
TACGGCAAAGCGATAAAGCTCGATCCGACATCGCGGCTTAAGGTCGGCGTGGTTCCGCTGGAACTTCAAGTGACGCCTTTGCCTTCGCCCGTAACTGACAGCGGCAGCAGCGAGTTATCTTCTGAATCGAACGGCCGTGAACCCGCACCAACCACCCCGGCGGCATCTTGGGAGGTGGGCGAATGAACTTCCTTATATTTCTTGCGCAGATCGATTGGGACAAGCTTCGCCCTGAATACCTTTTCGGCAATCAGGTGCTCGAACGCACCCCCGCCGGGCTCACGCTGATCTATCTGATCGGCGGCGGCGTCCTGGTCGGCTTTCTTGTACTGACGTTTTTCGATAATTTCCGCCGACCCAAATTCCCTTTCGAGCAGCATCTGCCCCGCGAGGTTACCCGCAAGCTGACCGCCACGCTCGCCAACCGAAGCATTCGCATCTGGCAGTTCGTCTTTGCGTTTCTCGCTATTGCTGTGTTCGGCTTTCAAGTTTACTGGACCTATTTCGCTGGCGATATGAACGAGCAGTTCCAGGCACTGGCTTATAAAGACCTTAGGAACCGCCGCACCGCCGCCGCGAATCTGCGGGGGTGGATGCTCGACCGCAATGGCAATCTGGGCAGCTCGCTTGCCTATTACCGAGTCGGGCAAAACGGAAGCATCGAACGCACGTATTCGCTTGAACGCGAAATGGCCCACCTCCTGGGAATGGAACGCGGCACGCCCGGACTTGAGCGGACCATCTATGAGCGGCGAAACGATCCGATGCCGGAATCATGGGAGGTGCTCACCACCATCCGCCGAAATCAGGAAGAGAACAAGGATGTACAGGTCACCATCGACCGCGACCTGCAGGCATATCTCGGTCAGCAGCTCGACGGCAAAAAGGGCGCGATCGTCGCACTCGATCCGCAAACCGGCGACATTCTTGCAATGTATTCGAACCCAAGCTATGACATGACCGAGGCACAGGACCTCGAGAATTACCTTAAGCTCGAGGGGGATAAGAAGGATAAGCCGCTTCTCAACCGTGCCACGCGTGAATTCTATGTGCCGGGCTCGACCTTCAAGCTTTTCACCGTCATCTCGGCATTTCGCGCCGGCAAACAAAACCTCAGATTCTCGAGCTTTGCCGATGGCTTCCGCCCTACCCGAAGTTCCCTCCCGATCGTCGATTCATCGCAGAACCGCAGCGACGATGGCACGACTGTGACCGGCGCCTGCAGCGGCGGCTGTCAGGAAAAGAACATAAAGGACGCCTTTAAGGTGTCGAGCAATCAATATTTCGCCCAACTCGCAATCGCCCTGGGCCGTGAGCGCATTCGCGAGACCGCGGGGGCATTGGGTATCTCTGCCGTCGAAACGCCGTCCGAGGCAATAATGTCGACGTTCTTCCCAAACATTATCAATGCCAGCAATTCGGCGATCGCCAACAGCATAGCGCCGCAGCAATCGACCATCGTCACCGGCGAGGATCTCTCCCTCTTCGACATCGGCCTCGAAGGCATGGGCCAAGGCTACGCGGGCCAGATGACACCGCTGCAAATGGCTCTGATCACCGCCGCCGCGGGGAATCTTGAAGGCAAGCTGATGAAGCCGCGGATCGAGCTAGATCAACCGCCCGCAGCCTATTCACAGGTCTTAACCCCGCAGCAGGCAGCCGTTATTCGCGAGATAATGTCTACCGTCACCGAGGAGCCCGGCGGCACAGGCACCGTCATCTCGGGCAAGCTCGCGGGCACCGGTATCCGGACGGGCGGCAAGACCGGGACCGCTGAAAAGGAAGTTCCGGCATATGACGAAAAGACCGGAAAGCTCCGAACCGTCAAGAAAAAGCGACGCAGTGCGGCCGGCGATTGGGAAGAATATGACGCGCCGGTGATGTATCGCCGGTCAGACAGTTGGTTCATCTCGATCGCCCCGCTCGAGCGGCCCAGGCTCGCCATCGCCGTGGTCGTCGAGGGCGGCGGATACGGCTCGCGAACTGCCGCGCCGATCGCGGCTAATGTGATACTTAAAGCCCGTGAGCTCGGCTTGCTTGGCGATAACTATCGTCCGAACCCAGCCGTTAAGCCGGCCGCTCGGCGGCGTTAATGTTAAACGTGAAGAACAGAACCTCGTCACATTTCTTTATCCTGGTCCTGATCGTCGTGATCACGGCCATCTCTCACTACGCCATCTATTACGGCGGGCTGATCCGCGGCTACGAGACATCGAGTATCACGGGATTCAGGAATATTGCACTACTCGCGGGCCTTGCAGTTCTGCCCATCATCCTAAAGCACACCTTTAAGTATCACGGCAATTGGACGCTTTATACCTCTGCGGTCCTGCTTTTCTCGATCGGCCTGACGGTTCAGTATCGCCTCTTCAGCGACCCCGAATATATTTCGCGTCAGGACAAGGCCGAAGCTCGGCAGGCAAAGATCCGCACACTGCAGATGCATTACATCCAGGAAAATTATTCCGCAGAGAAAAAGCAGATGATGGGCCTGCCCGCCACTCTGCCCTCGCCCGTGGATCTTTCTGAGGAAACTCCTCGGCCTTCGGAAGAAACTCTCGGGGCCGTTCTGCTTTCCGGCAAGACGATCAATCCGATCCTCGGTGTGCTCGGGCTCATCGGTGCATTTCTGCTCCTGCGTCGAGACCGCGTCCTCGACCTCCTGCAAAAGAACGGATTTCTTATCGTATTGCTAACGCTTGTCCCGCTTTTCATCGCGGCGATCACCTCGAGCGCGGGCAAATCTATCGGAAATATGACGCCGTGGGAACCGTCAAAGATCCCCTTCCTTGTAGGATTTGCCGCCATCCTTGCGGTGCTCTATCGAAATCTCGCCCGCACCTACTGGGGCCTGCCAAGGGCTAAGGATGTCGTCCCTCTGATTTTTATGGGGGCCCTTCCGTTCATTCCCTTTTTCGTCCTGAAAGACTTCGGCCAGATGATGGTTTTCAGCAGCGTCTACGCGACACTTTACCTGATAGCCGTTCGCCGATTCTCTCAGCGTATCGTCCTTGTCGGCAGCGTCGCCCTCGTCGTTGGGATCCTTGTCGTCGGAGCCCTGCCGGAGAAGACTCAGGACCGCATCCCGCTGTTGCCCACCATGGCAAAGCCCGTCAAAACCGTACTTCCCGATCGAATCCAGCAACGCTTCCACCTGTGGCTCGATGGCTTTAATCCTCCCGCACCCGAAACATCGTGGTGGAAGAGCGATTACAACAACTATTACAAGCGCCTGGTCGAACGCGATCCCGGACTTCCGGCAATGGTTGAACAGGACCCGGGCCTGGCCCGAACGATAAATATCGACGCATGGTTCGACATCCTGGCCTTTCAGCCCGCACAAGCAACGTTCGGCGTTGCATCCGGCGGAACGACCGGCCGAGGGCTGGGCCTTGGCTATCCCGAACTGATACCCGTCGCTGACTCAGATTATATCTTCGCCGCATTGGCCGAAGAACTTGGACTTTTTGGGGGTTTGTTGCTAACCTTTGCGCTGATCGTTTTCGTCAGCGCGGGCGTCCGAACTGCTTTGGATTCAAGAGATATGTTCAGCAAGCTTTGCTGCATCGGGCTCGCGGCGTTCATCGGATTTCAGGCATTGGTAAATATCGGCGGCATTACGCGGGCATTGCCCATGACGGGCATAACGCTTCCATTCGTCAGCCACGGCGGGTTTTCGCTGATCACCAGCTTTGTGATGCTGGGGATGCTGATGGCATTTTCGCACCGAAACGCATTGGATATACGTGCGGCACAGATTGATGGGCTGCCTTAACTATACCGAGATATCTGCGGCGAGAAAAGAACTTACGATAGGTAATGTATTACCTTAACTGCGAGGCATAGATGGAAAACAATTCGCAACCGAATGTGGCCGCCGTCAGCGACCGCGGGCTTAGTGAAAAGCGGCCGACAAATGAGGATTCGTACCTTGTGCTCTCCGAAAAAGGCGTTTTCGCCGTTGCCGACGGCGTCGGCGGAGCTCAGGCCGGCGACGTCGCCTCCCAAATGGCGATGGAGATTCTCGCCGAGGCCTTCACCCACTACGGCGACAGTGCCCCGCCCGACGAGATACTGCGGGTCGCTATCGAAAGGGCGAATCAAGCCGTTTTCCAGATGGCAAGCGAACTTCCCCAACTCGCCTCGATGGCGACCACCATCGTTGCTATGCACCTCAAGGGCGATGTGGCCACGATAGCCCATGTCGGGGATTCCAGAATCTACCGCGTTGACCCCGAAGGAAACATCGAACAGGAGACCCTGGACCATTCTGTAGTCGAAGAAGAGGTCCGTGCCGGCCGTATGACCGCCGAACAGGCCGCGAATCACCCCAGCCGCAACGTCATCAGCCGGGCTGTCGGTGCGGAATCAACCGTCCAGGTCGATATAAAAACGATCATGGCGGCCCCCGGGTCTTCATTTATTCTTTGCTCTGACGGTATAACGCGCCATATCACGGACGCCGAGATCGCTCATATTCTGACCTCGGGAATGACTCCCGAAACCATTGGCGAAACGATGAAAGATCTCTGCTACGAACGCGGGGCCGAGGACAATCTGACCGCGGTCATCGTTCAATTGCCGAGAACGGCCGCAGACGCAGCGACGGATGCTCCCGGTGCGGTGCCTTTCGAGGAAACGGCCGTCCCCGCACCGCCGGTCGTTGAACACGTCGAAGAGGAAGAGACGATCGCAACCGTTCGAACTCCTTTCGACGCCCCTGCCGACGAACAGCCGGCCGAGCAAGCGGCTGTCGAAATGGCTGCCCCGCCGCCAAGCGAGGAAGACGACGAACAATACCTTTTGGATCAGGAAGTTTTCCGAGAACCCGAGGCTGAGCTCCCAACTGCCCCGCCGGAAGACTATACCTCAGAAAGCGTCACAGTTCCCGCGGTTCCCGCTCCGCTTCCGGTTGCAACGGAGCCGATCGCCGAGCGAGAATTTTCGATGTTCGGTGAATCTGCCGAGGAACCCAAGGCAAAGAAGGCCTCAGGCGGGGCCGGCACCTTACTTTCTGCCCTGCTTTGGCTCGTCGTGGGAGCCGCTCTCGGAGC
>JAEWBM010000049.1 GCA_023391155.1 Acidobacteriota bacterium | reverse complement strand
GCATCGTCGGCATCCCATCGTTCGGACATGTCGCCACATCGTCAGCAAAACAGTTCTTACACAGCTGGCACTCTTTCATTGGTTCTAGAACCGGTCACGATCACAACTTCGGGAGGAAGCGCTCTTGAATTAGACAATCTCTGCGGGTGAATTTTGCCGTGCTCAAGCGCCTAAATTCTAGAGCTTTTGCCCTCTCGACGCAAGTTTTTACTTTAACCGCCGTTTCCAAAAGGCCGACCCCGTCAACCCTTTACGACAATATTTACTAAACGGTTCGGGACAACTATCACACGGGCGACCTCTTTACCCTCGGTGTAGTCGCTGATCTTTTCGGCAGAAAGAGCCATTTGCTCGAGCGTTTCCCTGTCTGCATCCGGCGGCGCGAATATTCTCGACCGCAGCTTTCCGTTGACCTGGACGGCTATTTCGATCTCCTCGGCTCGGGCCGCCTCTTCGTCAAACACCGGAAAACGGGCACCGTTTGCAAGCATTCCGTTTTCATTGCCGACGATCACCGAGTAAAGCTCTTCCGCAGTGTGTGGGGCGAAGGGCGCAAGCATCAGTACCAGGCTCATAACGGCTTCGCGCACTGCGAACAATTCGTCCGGCGTTGCTGTGTCGGGTTCGATGCCTGACTCATATAGGGCATTTGAAAGTTCCATCAGCGCCGCTACCGGCGTGTTAAAACCGAGCGTATCCAGCGCCTGATCTATCCGCTGGATCGTCTGGTGTGTCTTCTGCCTCAGCTTCTTAGCGGCGGGGCTGTATTCTGCCGGTGTCTCGGTCGCCATTGCCAGTGCAGCTTTCCAGCGATACACGAACCGCCAGACTCGCTGCAGAAAACGTACGGCTCCCTCGATCCCCGCCTCGTTCCAAACAAGTTCGTTATCGACGGGTGCGGCGAAAAGGACGAACATCCGCGAAGCATCCGCGCCGTAGATCTCGACCATTTCATCGGGATCGACACCGTTGCCCTTTGACTTGGACATCCGCTCGATCGCATATTTCAGCTCGGCCCCGTCCTTAGAGGCCGCGGAAACGATCTTTCCCTTTTCATCGCGTTCAACCGTAACGGCGTCGGCCGGATAATAAACCCGCTTGCCGGACGAATCGTCATAGAACGTCTCGCCGACCACCATTCCCTGGGTCAGGAGCCGTTTGACAGGTTCGCCGAATTTGATAAGGCCGATATCCCGCATCACCTTTGCCCAGAATCGCGTATAGATGAGGTGCATCACCGCATGGTCGTCGCCGCCGATGTATTGATCCACCGGGGTCCAATATGCAGCTGCGTCCGGCGAGAACGGCAGGACCTGATTGTCGGGATCCGTGTAACGGAAGAAATACCACGACGAATCCACGAACGTGTCCATGGTGTCGGTCTCACGTCTCGCGGGGCCGTGGCAATTAGGGCATTCTGCCTCGTAGAACTCCGGAACCTTTGCGAGCGGCGATTCGCCCGTGCCGGTAATAGGAGCGTCCGCGGGAAGTTTGACCGGTAAATTATCGTAATGTTCGGGAACGGTACCGCACTTATCACAATACAGAATCGGTATCGGCGATCCCCAATATCGCTGGCGCGAGATCCCCCAGTCTCTGAGGCGATAGGTGGTCGCCGCTTCTCCAAAGCCGTGCAGCTCAGCATGCCGGGTCATTTCGTCCTTGGCCGTAGAGCTGGCCTTTCCGTTCCAAAAATCCGAATGGACCAGCACCCCTTCACCCACATACGGGTCCTCAAGAGCGAGTGCCTGCATTGTGTGGTGCTCGTGTGCGAGATGCGGCTCGGAAATTACCTGGCGTACGCGTAATCCGAATTTGTGCGCGAATTCGAAATCGCGTTCGTCGTGAGCGGGCACGCTCATGACGGCGCCGGTCCCGTACTCCATCATCACGTAATTGCCGACCCAGACCGGCACTTCTTCGCTGCTGAACGGATTAATTGCTCGCAACCCTATATCGACTCCGTCTTTCTCAACCTCGACCTCGTGGTCCGAAGGCCGCAGCTTTTCCTCGCGCATTGCCTCGATCTTCGCCGCAACACCTTCGGAAAATCGATGCATATGTTTGTCGACGAGCGGGTGTTCAGCGGCAAGGACGATCGAATTAACGCCGTAAATGGTATCGATACGCGTCGTAAACACGCGCACACTTTCGAGCTGATCCAAGGAAAGGCGGCCGGTCTCTCCGGGCACGCGGATCTTGAAATCGACATATGCACCGCGGGACCGGCCTATCCAATCGCGCTGGCGTTTGATCACATTCTGTTCCCAGCCGCCCTCCAGTTCATCGAGCGAATCCACCAGTTCGTCCGCATAAGCGGTCGTTTTCAAGAACCACTGCTCGAGATCTTTCTTGGTGACCGGGTTGCCGCAACGCCAGCAGAGGCCGCCGCTGGCCTGCTCGTTCGATAACGTGGCCTGATCGGTCTCGCACCAGTTGACCTGGGTCAATCGCTTGTATGCCAGGCCCATCTCATACATCTTGAGAAAGAACCACTGGTCGAATTTGTAATATTCAGAGCGGTGGGCATACATCTGTCGACGCCAGTCATAGCTGAGCCCGAGCCGCTCAAGTTGGCCGCGCATAACCTCGATATTGTCTTCGGTCCAGCTTCTTGGGTTGACGCCCCGCTTGACGGCGGCGTCCTCCGCCGGCTGGCCAAATGAATCCCACCCGATCGGATGCAGAACGTTGAACCCTTTCAGACGCTTATACCAGGCAACGGCGTCGCCCACGGAATAGTTACGAACATGGCCCATGTGGAGATTGCCGGAGGGATAAGGGAGCATTTCGAGCTGGTAAAACTTTGGTCGCGGATCGCCGGCCTCCGCCTCGAATGCCCCGGTTTCCGACCAAATCTTCTGCCATTTAGACTCGATCTTTTTTGCGAAATATTTTTCGTCCATAAAGGGTAGAACGCTCGCCGTTTTTCGCAGCTAGCGGAAAAGGGCAATTTTAACGGATTCCCAGTCGAGTATCCAATTTGGTATGACACCGGGACACACCTCAACCGCGAAATTACAGGGCCTCAAATTTGTTGCCCGCCGCAACGGTCCTATGATATCCTGTAGGGACCGTAAAGGTATGGAGTTTATAGCATTATCCCTTATGCAAATTATCATCACATAGGCGGCTGACCTGACAACGCGGTCATCTGCCTGATAAGGAGGCACGAAGATGGCCGAACTCAACAAGACAAAATATCCGCAGAATGCCGAAAGGCGTCAAACTCCAGGAAAGTTTCCCAGCTTCGACACCCCGCATTTTTCATTTCCTCAAAACGCAACTGAACGCTCCAGCGTCGATGACGTGATCGTATCGCTGTCGGATTCGTATGAGAATCGGCGTGCCCGGCAAGTTGTCGAGTGGGTGCGTCAACAGAGCGTACGACGGTCTGTCTGACCCGCATGCGACCGGTGAGAATCTTTAAGATAAAAGCGGCGGCTCCGATATCGGTGCTTGCCGCTTTGCTAATTTTTATAGTCCCGACGTTCGCCCAGATCACTATCGAAGAGGAACAATGGGCAGGAACAGCGGCCTATTATGAACGTGCGATAGCGTCCGGAACATCAGAGGTGAAGCGTGATGTACTCCATCGCATCCGCGGCCATCGTTCTTCGGAAGTGTCCAATTTGGCGCTGCCAGCGTTAAGGGATGCTGACCCGATCGTTCGGGCAACGGCGGCTTCGGCCGTGATCTGGCTGGAACCTGTCTCGGCAACCAACGCACTAACTCCGTTGCTCAGCGACCGCTCCGAGTTCGTGAGGCGGGAGGCCGCCTACGCTCTCGCACAGGCGGGCACAAATGCGGCGGTGCCGCGGCTGAGCGAGGTATTGCGGCGGGACAGCGACAATGAGGTTCGTGCCGCTGCGGCGATCGCACTGGGCGGTATCGGTGATCCGTCTGCTCTTGGACCGCTAATGGAGATTATCCGTGGGCGGCGCAATGAAGAGACCGAGTTCCTACGAAGCATGGCAGCCAGGTCGATCGGCCAAATAGCTCTTTTCGTGCGCGGCGGTATTCGACCCGAAACAGTTCCGCAGAACTTTCTTCCCCTTAAACACAAACTAAAAATGGCCGTCGCTCCATCCTCGGTGTCAGCTCCGGCCTTCGGAAGGGCGGTGTCCGAGCTGCGGGCGATACTTTTAAACAGTCGTGAGACAATTGACGTCCGCAGGCACGCCGCTTTTGCGATCGGTGCCATCGGTGAAGAGGGTTCGAGATCGCTCCTCGAACGGTTCACGTCGAATCCGGACCCATATCTCGCAGAGATCGCCCGTGAAGCCCTGCTAATGCTGTCGGTAACTTCTGACGAAAATTGAAACCGTTGGTATTTCAGGGCTTTTTTGTTTTAATAGTTATATGCCTGCAGCACACCCGAAACCGGAAACGGGCGAGGACTTAAGGGCTCTCTTTCAACGCGTCCGGGCACACACGATGTCTCTTTGCGAGCCATTGGAGGTCGAGGACTACATCCCGCAGCCTATTGAGGACGTTTCACCTCCAAAGTGGAACATCGCTCACACGGCCTGGTTCTTTGAGGAAATGGTTCTTAAGCCATTTTCCGAAGGCTACGCCGTTTTTGACCCTACGTTTACGTTTTATTTCAACAGTTATTACAACACCGTCGGCGAAAGGACCAAGCGTGGCAAACGTGGCGAATTGAGCCGGCCCACAGTTCGCGACGTTCTCGCCTATCGAAAGCACGTCGACCTAGCGATGGAAGAGTTTTTGGATGGTGAGATCACGCCTGAAGCCCGTTCGCTGATCGTACTTGGCCTAAACCACGAACAACAGCATCAGGAGCTCCTAATCACCGATCTTAAATATACGTTCTCTTGCAACCCATTATTCCCCGTTTACAAGTCTGATTTTTTCCCCGTCGAATCCGCTGCTCAAAGTGACGGCGGCTTTTATGAGGTCGATGAGGGTATTTACGAAATAGGTTTTGAGGGTGATGGCTTTTGTTTTGATAACGAACTAGCCCGCCACAGGGTTTTCCTTGAACCGTTCGGCATTGCAAAGGCACTCGTTACGAATCGCGAATATGCGGAATTCATAGCGGACGGCGGGTACTCGAACCACCGGCTCTGGCATTCCGAGGGCTGGGACTGGGTAGGTCGTGAGGGGGTCACATCACCGCTTTACTGGCACGATCGTGAAGGCAAATGGCAACATTACACGCTTGCCGGGCTAAGGGCGCTTCCGCCCGAAGCCCCCGTTTGCCACGTCTCGTTTTACGAAGCCGCTGCGTTCGCCGAATGGAAAGGTTTGCGGCTGCCGACGGAATTTGAGTGGGAGACCGCCAATGCACATTTCGAATGGGGCCTGAGGTGGGAGTGGACCAATTCAGCCTATCTTCCGTATCCCGGATTCAAAAAGCCGGGCGGCGCCGTGGGCGAATATAACGGCAAGTTTATGATCAATCAGATGGTCCTGCGCGGCGCTTCGGTTATAACGCCGTACGGCCACAGCCGGCCCACTTACAGAAACTTTTTCCATCCGCACCTTCGCTGGCAATTCACCGGGATCAGGCTGGCAAAATAAAGGCCCAAGATTTATGAAGACCTCGACATCGCCTGAGTTGTCGCAATTCGCTGAGGACGTTCTTCGTGGCCTTACCTCGACGCCGAAGCACCTCTCGTCCAGATATTTTTATGACGATGAGGGCTCGCGCCTGTTCATGGAGATCATGAAACTGCCCGAATATTACCCGACGCGGGCAGAGACGAAGATCTTCACCGAGCAAGTCGAGGGAATATACAATTCATTCAGCCGTGACGGAAAAGAGGGTTTCGACCTTATCGAACTCGGCGCTGGGGATGGAACAAAAACGGCGATCCTGATCGAACATTTTCTCGAGCAAGGGGCCAACCTTTCCTATCTCCCGATCGACATTTCGCGCGAGGCGAACGACGCACTCGAGGCAAAGTTTCACCGTCAGTTTCCCGATTTGAACATCGAGCCGCACACGGGCGACTATTTCCGCATCCTCGATTCGCTGCAGAACGGCGATCAGCGGCGAAAGGTGCTGATGTTTCTTGGCTCGAATATTGGAAATTTTCAAAAGGATCAGGCATTAGCATTTTTCCGCGACCTGCGGTCCGTGATGAACGACAATGATCGCCTTTTTATCGGGTTCGATATGCAGAAAGATCCGCGGATTATAGTCGCCGCATATGACGACCCTCAGGGCGTGACCGCGGCTTTTAATCTCAATTTGCTGTCGCGGATCAACCGCGAACTGGGCGGCAATTTCGATATCTCGAAATTTTCCCACTATGCCCAATATCGTCCGGTCGAATGCGCCGCTCGCTCTTTCCTGATCAGCCGCGAGACCCAAACAGTGACCATCGATGCACTTGGCCGGTCGTTCGAATTCGATCAGTGGGAGGCGATCTTCATGGAGATCTCGCAAAAGTACACACGCGCGATGATCGAGGAATTTGCGGCACTGAGCGGTTTTGAGATCGAAACGGAATTTTTCGACCACGACAACTTCTATGTCGATTCGCTCTGGCGGCCCGTCTAACTTCATGCGGATCGATCTCAGAAAATTCGATTCAATCGGCTCGACAAACACCGAGGCCCTCGATGCCGCCCGCTCCGGGGCAGCCGAGGGAACTTGTATCATCGCCCGACAGCAGACCGCGGGACGGGGACGCCGCGGACGCACGTGGGTCTCTGAGAAAGACGCGGGGTTGTATCTGAGCATCGTGCTTCGGCCAAGACTCGAGCCGCGGTTCTTGCCCTTGATCACCCTGATGTCCGGCATTGCGGTCCACGACACTCTCGACACGCTAGGCCTGCAGCCCGACCTGAAATGGGTAAATGACGTTCATATCAAGGGCCGGAAGATCTGCGGCGTACTGGCGGAGACGACCGATACCCCCCAAGGAACGGCAGTGGTGGTGGGGATCGGCATCAACATCCGGCCCGGCAACTACCCGCCCGAGGTCGCCGACATCGCCACCTCGATCGAAAGCGAAAAGGGCAATGCACCGGCGGTGGATGCTCTCGCGGAGAAACTGCTCGCCAAGGTCACGGAATACTACGCATTGCTTCAGTCGAGAGATGGACCTCAAGCGGTGATCGAGGAATGGTCCGGACGGTCCAGTTATTTCCGCGGTAAGCGCGTGCGGGCCGAATTGGAGGGCGAGGTGATAAGCGGGGTGACCGAGGGGCTGGAACCGAACGGCGCTTTGCGGATCCGGCGCGACGACGGTTCGGTCGCGATCATCGTTGCGGGCGACGTTTCCAGTTTGAGGGCCGAAGGGGCTTGAATTGAACTTTTTCGGTCAAAAGTGTAACGTCAAAATCAACTATATGAACGACCACTTTGAAAGCGATCCGGATTTTGATCTCGAAGACGATCTCTCGGACCAGATACTCGAATTCGACTCTTTTGATGAAGAGCATGCAGGGGTAACGCTCCGCACAGCCATACTTCAGAAAGAGGATATGACGGCGCTGCTATGCATTAAAAGCGCTCCCGTCGGGGCGGCGATCTGCCGCGTCGACCCACGCGAAAGCCTTCCTGCCGTACAGATTTATGACGACCCGTCGGCGGCGTTGCATTGGTTTGTCCGAAGCCTGCGATCGAGCCGGAACAACGGCTGGCAGCTCATATATGATGGGCTACCTTTGAACGGCTAACCCCTCCCGATCTCGGAAATCGTAATGATCTTAACCGTCGATATCGGGAATTCCACAACTAAATTCGGTTTATTTGACGGCCCTCGGCTGACCGACCGATTTTCCATCCACACAAAGCCGGATTACGAAGCTGCGGAATTGATGAGCGACCGTCTGCAGTTTCTGGAGACGCGTATCGGCCGCGTTAATTCGGTAATGGCCGCTTCGGTCGTGCCGGAGCTGAACGAGATATTGACCGAGGCTTGTAACCGGATCTTCAAGGTCACCCCCACCTTCGTCGACCATAAAACTGATACCGGAATGAAAATCGCGTATCAGACACCGGAAACATTGGGGGGCGACCGAATAGTAACCGCGGCGGCCGCGGCCCAAAAATACGGAGCGCCATGCGTTGTGTGCGGCTTCGGCACCGCTACGACCATCGATGCTGTGGGCACGGGGCCCGTCTTTCTAGGCGGGGCCATCGCTCCCGGAATGGGAATTATGGCTGAGGCATTGCGGTCGAATACGGCAAAGCTCCCTGCCATACGCATCGGCAAACCGGAGGCCGCGATCGGCCGAACGACGGATGATGCGATCCGTTCGGGAATATTCTGGGGCAACCTGGGGATGGTAGAGGCTCTCGTACAGCGAGTGAAAAAGGAACTAACCGCCGAGGGTACGGCTGCCGACGAGATCAAGGTCGTTGCAACGGGCGGATTTTCACGGATGATACTCCCCGAACTCCCGATCATCGGAATTCTTGACGAAAACCTGACCCTTGAAGGGCTGCGTATGGCGGGAGAACGGCTTACCTAGTTCAGATGGCCGTGTCGAGAAACCTTGGGGCCTGCCGGGCGTTTGTCGCCTGTTCAAAAGCATAGGCAAATTTGATCAGCAACGGCTCTGAATATGCCCTGCCGAAGAAGGATATGCCTAGCGGCAGTCCCCTTTCGAAACCCGCCGGTACTGTGATGTTCGGATATCCCGAGACAGCCGCGAGTGCCGAGCTCGAAACGTACCCGCTCCCGCAATCACCGTTCACAGTATCGATCATCCAGGTAGGGGCATTAGAAGGAGCGACCACGGCGGCCAGCTTGTTCGCATCCATAACGGCGTCGATCCCTTGGGTCCGCGTCAGCTGCCGAGCTTTCTTTACGGCGTCCAAATAGGCCGTTTCGGTCAGCGGTCCCTTCTTTGCCGCCTCCTCGAAGATCTCCTGTTTGAAATAGGGCATTTCCCGGGCAGCATTGTCTTCATTGAAGCGGATCAGGTCGGCGAGGGTCTTGTGGTCGCCGCCTCGGTCGGTAAGATATTTTTCGAGATCGGCCTTGAACTCATAAAGCAGGATCTGATATTCCGCATCGCCGAACTTCCCTATCGAGTCAAACCGCACGTCGATCAGTTCTGCTCCCGCATCCTTGATCGCCTGAAGCGATGCGTCCATGGCCCTGTCTACCTCGTCGCGGCGTCCCCAATAGTTACGAGCAACGCCGATCCGAGCCCCTTTCAAACCGTCCTTCGATAGAAATTTTTCGTAATCGGTCCGAATCTTGGCTCTATTCTCAGCCGTCGCAGTATCGCGGGGGTCCGCCATGGTCATAGCCGAGAGCAGTATCGCGGCATCGGCAACGGTTCGGGTCATTGGGCCGGCGGTGTCCTGTGAATGAGCGATCGGGATGATGCCGCTGCGAGAGATCAATCCGACGGTCGGCTTGAGCCCAACGACGCCGCAGATGGAAGCGGGGCAAACAATTGACCCGTCGGTCTCAGTGCCGATGGCCGCTGCCGCCAGGTTAGCGGAAACGGCGGCTCCGGAGCCCGAAGACGAACCGCACGGATTCCGGTCGAGGATATATGGATTGCGGGTCTGTCCGCCGCGCCCGGACCAGCCGCTGATGGAATTCGACGATCGGAAGTTCGCCCACTCGCTCAGGTTCGTTTTCGCGAGGATGACCGCGCCGGCAGCCCGCAGGCGTTCGACCAGAAATGCATCGCGTGCCGGAGTCGGAGCGTTCACGAGAGCCAGGCTGCCCGCCGTCGTCTTCATCTTGTCGGCGGTGTCGATATTGTCCTTTAGGACCACCGGTATCCCATGAAGCGGCCCGCGAACCTTGCCGTCCTTGCGTTCAGCGTCGAGCCGTGCAGCGATCGCCTCGGCGTCCGGATTCCTCTCGATAATTGAATTCACACGGCCGTCAAAGAGGTCGATATTGTGGAGATATCCCTTTACGATATCGACCGAGGTCGCCTCGCCCGTCTCCATCAGCCGGCGAAGATCTGCGATAGTGGCTTCATGAAATCTGCCTGTTTGCATGGTGGCTCGGCCGGCCGCGGAACCCGGCACGGCGAGTGCTCCGATGATGCTCGCGGCGGTGAGGCCGACAAATTCACGGCGATTCATTCCGGACATTTTCTATCTCCTTTCGAGTCAAGGTATGGCGAGACTTTCGTAGATGTTAAGCGTCCTGACGCGGTCGGTCAACCCGGCCTTCTCGACTTCGTCGCGCAGCGTGCGGATCGGCGTCCCCGGGGCCTCGTCCGACATGTTGAAGGTTCCGTAGTGCATCGGAACGAGCGTCTTGGCACCGATGTCCTGGAATGCCTTTACAACATCCGCCGGGTTGTTGTGGTTGGGTTCCATGAACCAGCGAGGCTCGTACGAACCGATGCCGATGAGGAAATAATCGATCTCAGGGAAAAGCTCGCCGGTTTCGCGGTAATGGCGTCCGTAGCCGCTGTCGCCGCCGTGGTAGATGGTCGTGTCGCCGCTCTCGATGACGTACCCGCCCCACAGCCTGCGATTGGTGTCGAACAGGCCCCGTCGCGACCAGTGCCGGACCGGGAGGAAATAGATATCTAGCGCGGGGTCGTCGATCGTGAAGTCCTGGAACCATCCGGTCAGAACGGCACGATCAGATGTTCCGGTCCAATCGACGAGGATGTCATCGGACCCGAGCCCGGCGAGAAACCGTGCTTCCGGAAATTTTTTTGCTATGGCTCGCAGTGTCGGCTCGTCGGTATGGTCGCGGTGATCGTGGGTGAGCAGGACGTAGTCGACCGCTCGAATCGAATCGAGCGGCGACGGCACGTCGGTGTATCTGCTAATGAAATTCGGCTGGCCGAAGACCGGATCGATCAGTATGTGTCGTCCGCCCAGCCGAATATAGAATGAGGCGTGGCCAAGCCACAGAATGCCGTCTTCGCTGCCGGCAAGAAACGGAGCCGGGTCGAGGACCTCGGGCCGAAAAGTGTCAGCCTCTTTCTCGGCCTCGAAAGGGTTGTCGCTGAGCTGCCATTTGAGCAGATCGGTCGGTTTCGGGAGGAATGGAAACTCGTCGTTCATGAACCGGCCACGCTGATCTACGGGCGTGCCCGGCCAATCCGGGCGGATCGTTTTGGCGGCTTGGTTAGAGACGCGGCCGGACAAAATTGCTCGGTCGTTCTCGCTGACGAAGGCGGCCCCGATAAGGATGAGGACGCCCGCCGCCGCGATCACCAGAATTCTTTTGACCCACTTCATCAACTATCGGATAGGTTCGCGCAAAATGATCTCGGCGGTTTCACGGGCGAGTGCCGCCGCCTCGGGATTTGAGTCGCGGAGTTGTGCAACCTGCATCAAAGCCTCGCCGGTCCGCGAGAGCAGGCGGACGAGATCGCCCTCCTCGGCACCGGTCTTTCCGACAAGGCCGTTCCAGGAGGATCCGTTGGCCCAGAACTCGGCGGCGGCGGCGGCGGAGAAATTGATCTCCTCGGCCGGTTCGACTCCGTATTTCCATTCTGTCCGGGAGACCTCATAGATCACTTCTTCGAGATCGGCGATCCGCGAGAGCAATTCGTCAGAAAGATAGAGTTCGCCGTAATTGCGGTCGGAATCGGCGGCAAGGGCAGCCATCAGCCCGGCAAGAACGCCAGGTTCCAGGCCGTCGAAAACCGCCTGTCGGAGAGCCTCACCAACGAGCAGGGGCCGGTCGACGCGAAGATCGGCGAGCCACTTCCCCTCAGGTGTAGCGGTCTGGGACGCGAAGTCGATATAGCCCAGTTGATCGAGAACGCGGGCCCGTTGTTCGAATGGCTCCCAGATATCGCGGCGAAGGTGATCGATGTCGCGGTCGAGGCGTTCCGTTTCGGCCGCGGGCTTCGCGGCCGACCAAAGGATCTCATTTGTCTTGTCGCGTTCGGCCCCGTAGAGGCCGTCCGGGACGAATGTCGCGAGCAGGCGCTCGATCAGCTCGGCTCCCTCGTCAGAACTTTGGCGATGCGAGATCTTGGGCTCTTTCACCACCGGGTTTTCGCCGCCGAGCGTTTCGAGAAATGCGTTTTCCAGGTCGCGGTCGCTGAGCTTGTAGGTGCGTTCGTGGACTCGGTTCACGCGGGAGAGCGGAAAGGTGCGGCCCTGGCCGTCGTCGCGCATGGAACTGACGGAGTCGCCGCGAACACTGATGACAAGGAAAAGCCGTTTACCGCTGCGGCCCTGGGTGACGATGCGGCCGGGCGTTACGTTTTCGTCGAGCCAGCGGTGGCGGAGTTCGGCGCGGGTCGCGGGCAGACGTTCCTCCAGGCGGCGTTTGGCGGAGGCAAGGCGTTCGAAGCCCCGCAGGTCATCTGCCGTGACGCCTGTGACACCGTCGAGTTTTGCGGCAAGGGCAGCGTCCGCCCTGTCGCGTTTGCGGCGGAGCCCCTCGATCTGACGGGCGGTCTCCTGAAAAGCGAAGCTCTTCTCGGCGATCTCGCGGACCTGGTCAAAGCTGCCGAAGGCATCGAGCAGGTTGAGCAGCGAAGTGTAGGTCGAGCGGAATTTGCTCTCGAGCGGATCGGGTTGGGCACGGAGCAGTTCGGCGATCTTCTTGGGGTCCTGGAATTGGCCGGGCACGAGCACACAAAACCCGACGAGATCCTTGCCGCGGCGGCCGGCTCGGCCGGTCATTTGGTGGAGTTCGTTTGCCGAGAGCGGGCGCCAGCCGTCGTTGCCGCGAGTATCGGCGTTGGTGATGACGACCGTGCGTGCCGGAAAGTCGACACCGGCGGCGACGGTGGATGTCGCAAAGATCGCATTGAGCAGCCCGGCGGACATCATCTGCTCGATGAGCAGCTTCCAAGATGGTATGTGGCCGGCATGGTGCGAGGCGACGCCGGAGTTGACGAGGATCTTTGCGTGTTTGTGCGAGCGGACCTCGGGGCTGGCCTGGGCGTACTCGGCGAACATCTGCTGTCGGCGGGCGGCCTTGTCGGGATCGGTCTTCTGGCGTTTGTCGGCAGCGACCTCGGAGGCGGCCTCGTCGCACTTTCGGCGGGTGGGCAGAAAGATGATCGCGGGCAGGAGGTTGTATCCCCGGAGCGAGGAGATCAATTTGTGGGGTGGAATTTCCGGCGGCCTACCGTTCATTTAGCAGATTATCGCACAAAACGAGGGCGATCTCCCGTCTCGTCTCAGGAGCGCATGAGACCCCCGGACGCGTGAGACGGTGTGAGACGGGTGAGACGGCATAAGACGATTAGTTCGCCGGAGCCACACGGATTTGTTAAACTAAAACCGTTCAGCCGAATGGCGCGAACACATATTTATGAAGGTTTTGCTTGCAGACGAGTACGGATTTTGCTTTGGCGTCGAACGGGCCGTGGACATGGTCGAGGAGGCGGTGAACCACGGAGAGACGGTCCGCACGCTCGGCCCGCTTATCCACAATCAGCAGGAGATGAACCGGCTGGCGGCAACGGGCGTGGCGACGGTGGCCGACCCGGTACAGATCACTCGCGGCGAAACGGCTGTCATCCGTGCACACGGCGTCACGCCGCAGGTGCAGCAAGAGCTTTCGGAAAAGGCCGGTAAGGTCGTGGATGCCACCTGCCCTTTCGTTACACGCGTCCAGCGGCTTGCATCGAGAGCGGCGGCTCAAGACCGGCACGTTGTGGTCGTCGGAAACCCGGAACACCCCGAAATGGTCGGCGTTAAGGGCTACGCGCCCGAGCATGCATTCATTATCAAGGACGAGACCGAGATCGATTCCCTTCCGCGGCTCCGCAAACCGCTGGTCGTTTCACAGACCACCATAAAGGCCAAGACGTTCTTCGACACGGCTGAGGCGATCAAGACGAAGACCGATGACGAGGTAGAGGTGGTCAACACGATATGTTCCGCCACGCGGGACCGGCAGGATGCGGCACGCGCCTTGGCAGGAATGGTCGACGCGTTTTACATCATCGGCGCTACGCACTCCTCAAACAGCGTAAAGCTTCACGCGGTTTGCAAGGAGCAATGCGAAAAGAGCTTTCTTATCGAGACCGAGGACGATATCAACCCAGCCGATCTCGCAGGCCTCGAAACCGTCGGCGTCACCGCCGGAGCTTCGACACCGGAATGGCTGATCGAAAGAGTGGTGCAAAAGCTGGAGAGTCTATAACCCCTTGGACCCCTGAAAACAAAAAGGCCGGAGCGTAATTGCCCCGGCCTTTTTTAATGTCCATAAAAAGTTTTTACGGAATGATCAGTGTCTGCCCGACGGTGATGCTGTTCGGGCTTGCCAGCCGGTCGCGGTTGGCGTTGTAGATATCCATATACCGCGACGACGTCCCGTAGAACCTGGCACTGATCCTGCCGAGCGTGTCGCCACGCTGGACGATATAAGTTCGTCCGCCAGCCGGAGGCGTTTCGTAGCCCGGGTCGGGATCGTACTCGTCGCGGACCTCAGCGTACCGCGGAAGCGAGATCGAGCGATTCAGAATCACGCCGAACTCGGTTCCAGACTTGACCTCAGCCTCTTCACCCTTGGTCAGGCGTTCACCGAGCAATCCGCCCGCCGCGCCGAGGATACCGCCGATCAAAGCGCCCTTTCCGCCACCGATCGCAGCACCAAGGATCGCACCGCCGGCACCGCCGCCGCCGATAAAGATGATCTTACGGTTCTTCATTCGGTCGCCGGAGGCTGCCCCCTCCGGGCCGCTCTTGGCATCATCGCTGACCAGGTCGGTCAACGAACCGTTGATCGAACGTGTCGTGCCGTTCGGCAGAACGAGCTGGACAAAGCTGACGTCTATCGCGCCCGGGTCGCCGCCCTTTTCAGCCGGCGTCACGGTATCAACACGGCCGACGACCTCGCTGCCCACCGGGATAACCACGGCGCCATTGGTCGAATAGACCGGCTCGCGGACCGTCACGGTAAAGCGATCGCCGGATTTAGCCGTTTTTGAGCTGAGCGTTTCATTCATCCGCACGCGAAAGCGCGTACCCTCACGGACCTCCTGCAAGGCCTGGCCCATCACATCTATTCCCGACGCGGCAAATATCATCACCGCGACTCCGAGAAATGTCGTTAATCTTACTGCGTTTTTCATTAGTCTCCTCCCGTATCCGAATGCCCGGCCCGATGTCGGGCGAGCCAATTGTTTCCGCCGTTTAGACGTTTGGCTTAAATCTGCCGTTGTAAAAAATCAGTTGAACTGCAATTCTTTAATACACATTCTATCATTACTAAGCAATTCGCCTGCCGAAAAGATTTTTTCTGAAATTCGACGTTATTGTGTCTATAATGAAGCAGACGATCATAGTTTGATTCACATGAATGCTCCGCCCCCGGCTTCGTCCGGGGGTGACTTTTTAGGAGCTGCTGTTTAACAACGTTTGCCTTTTGGGCCTGAATCTATGTATCTGATCCGGGAGACCTTCTTGCTCTTTACGCTCAACCTGCTTGATGCGTTTCTCACCCTGTTGTGGGTCAGGAACGGTGTCGCACCCGAAGGAAATCACATAATGGCGGAACTGCTCGATGTGGGCGATCACGCCTTTATCGGGGCAAAGGTCGCGATGGGAATGCTGACGTGCACCGTGCTTCTGCTATGGGGCGACCGGCGGCTGGCAAAGTTGGGAGTATCGTTTGCGCTGGTCGTTTACTTCGGAGTGATGGCTATACATTTCATGACCGGCCTGACCGCCGTCGGCATCTACATCTAAGCTCGTTTTCAAAGGTTCGGAAACCTGAAACGGTTCGTAGTCGTAATCGGCTACAACCGTTTTTTGACGATTGGGCATCCTAAAAATTAACATTTCATAAAGGACGCATACATCGAACCATCATGAATACGAAACCTGTTTATCAATTATCGGCACGCCAGATACTGCTGTTGTCGCTGGCGACTGCCATCGCCGCGGTGGTCATCTCAGCATTGGCATACCAAACATTTCAGTTCTTTAGCCGTCCGGAGAGCGGCGCGGTGAGCTTTGCTGAGACGGCGCCCGAGGGCATCTCTGACCCGTCAGCGGTAAGCGATGAGCAGAACAATATCGAGGTTTACCGCGCCATCTCGCCGGGAGTCGCGTTTATTAACACGACCTCATATTCTCAGAACTGGTGGGGCGATGTGCAGCGCGGTAACGGGAGCGGTTCTGTTATCGATGCCCAGGGGCACATCCTGACAAACTATCACGTAATCGAACAGGCCCAGCGCATCACGGTCAATTTCGGCGGTGACAAGATCTATCAGGCTAAACTCGTCGGCGGCGATATCGACACCGACCTTGCGGTGATCAAGATCGAGGCGCCACCTGGAGAGCTGACCGTTGTTCCGATGGGCGACTCGGATCAATTGACGGTCGGGCAAAAAGTGCTCGCTATCGGAAACCCCTTCGGGCTGGACCGTACGCTTACAACGGGTGTGATCTCAGGCCTGCAGCGTCCGATCCGGGCGCGTAACAATCGTCCGATCGACGCCGCGATCCAGACCGATGCCTCGATCAACCCCGGAAATTCAGGTGGGCCGCTTTTGGACAAGTTCGGGAAGATGATCGGCATCAACTCGCAGATACTTTCGCCGGCCGGCGGGTCCGTCGGTGTCGGCTTTGCTGTGCCGGTCAATACGGCGAAGCGGGTCATTCCGCAGCTCATCCAATTTGGCGAGGTGCGGAGGCCGAAGCTGGGAGCGTCGCTGCCGAGCGTGGCTGAGCTGAGCCGGCGCTACCGGCTGCCGATAGATCGCGGGCTGCTGGTTTATCAGGTGCTGCCGGGTGGATCGGCGGACCGTGCGGGTATTAGGCCTGTGGCGAGCGACGGAACGATCGGCGATATAATACTCTCCATTAACGGGCAGCCTACGAACGAAATGGACGACCTTTATCGTATCCTTGATCGTGCCCAGTTCGGCGAGACCTTGCAGGTCGAGGTCTTCAGGCAGGGCCAGACGGTCACGGTACCGGTCAGGCTGCTGCCCAATACGGGACAGTCGAATTCACGCCGGGTACAGTGAGCCGGGCGCGGTTAAAATGCAGGCGGCGGTCGCTTTATGCGATCGCCGTTTATCTTTATGAAAGAATTAAACGATTTCTATAATGACGGCTTTGGATGGATCTGCCGACATTGCGACAAAGAGTTGAAACGGGAAAGCCAACCGACGGATGGGGGACCGTCGCGGATATTTACCGAGGGCGAGGCGGAATCGAAAGATCCCCGTATGTCGAACCCGGCTCTTGCGAAATGGGCGGATCCCGCGCACCGATATCTTATTTGCCCGCGATGCGGCATACGCGAACTCGCGGACAAGGCTTAGCAGCGTGGTAAAATTGTAAGTAGATGTACGAGAAGGAATTAGAGATAGCGATCGAGCTTGCCCGGACGGCGGGAACGGCCGTGTTGGCACACTACAGTCGCGACATCGTAGCGGAGAGCAAGATCGGGGCGGATAATTTCAGCGAGCCTGTAACGATCGCTGACCGCGAAGCAAGCATGCTCGTAGTCGAGGGCCTGCAGCGGCACTTTCCCGACGACGGGATCCTCTCTGAGGAAGAAGACGACGACACACGACACCGGATGGCTCGGGACCGCGTGTGGATAATCGACCCCATCGACGGCACTGCAGGATTTATCAAGAAGGACGGTGACTTTGCGGTGCAGATCGGCCTGGCGGTTGAGGGCATCCCGGTCGTCGGCGTTGTGCTGATGCCCTTTCACGATGTGCTTTATTTCGCTTCGAGCGGAGCGGGTGCCTTTGCAGTAAAGGGCGGGGGCGCGCAAGAGGCGATGAGCGTTTCGGATCAGAACGATATCGGCGAAATGAACCTGGCGATGTCCCGCAACCATGCCAGCAAGCAGATGTTCCGGATCGTCGAGGAGCTGGGTTTCAGGAAGGAGGTGCGTCGAGGTTCGGTGGGCCTGAAGATCGGACTTATCGCCGAGCAAGTGTGCGATATCTATATCCATCCGAGCCCGAGGACAAAGCTTTGGGACACGTGTGCTCCGCAGATAATTCTCGAAGAAGCGGGCGGCGTGCTTACGGACCTGTGGGGCAGGCGATACAGCTACGATGTACGGGATGTACAGAACTGGGGCGGCATCGTAGCGTCGAACGGAGCGGCGCACGACGAAGTAATTCGCCGGCTCCATCCCGTTTTGAACGAAATGGGCCGGCACCGGATACTGAATAAGAAAGCGGGAAACTGAAAAGCTTCCTATTCCTGAAGCGTCGGCATGGGGGAGCGTTCCACCCGCCGGCGCTTTTTGAATTGGCGATAGGTGCTGAACCCCTCACGAGCCAGGCTCAAGATCGGCCGGCGGTTTGCAAAAAGCAGCTTTAGCCACGCCCGGGTTCCCATCTGCGGGAAGTAAATGCCTCTGAAAAAAAGGCGGGCGACGATGTGGCTGATGCGAACCTGGATAGGCGTGTGCTTGATCGACTGTATCGCCTCCCAGTTCCGCTCGGGGCTGTATGAGCGTTCCCACGCGGAGATAGTTTCCTTTCGAGCCTCTTCGATCGACATTTTAAGCGGGTCGTGGGCCATCACGAACGGGGCAAAGTCGAGCCAATGTTTCGGACGCCGGAGCCGGCCGCTCTTTTCAAGGCGGTCGTAAAGCGGCGTTGCGGGGAATGGCGTTAGCTGGCCAAAGACCGGAAGGCCCGGCGACCAGCTCTCGATCTCGTCCACGGTCCGCTTGCCTACGCCGACGGTGTCGTTATCCATTCCGAAGATGAAGGAAGTGATGGCGTAGATGTTGCGGCGTGCCAGCCCGTCGAGAACGTCTTTGTAATTTGCAGGTTTAGAGAACTGCTTGTTGACATCGGCCATGTTGGCGGGATCTATCGATTCCATGCCGATAAAGATCCACTTGCCGCCGGCCTCGGCGATCAGATCGACCAGTTCCTCGTCGGCCAGAAGGTTCGCTGAGATCTGCGCTACCCAGGGCAATATGGCACCGGCCGCGATCATGTCGCGAAGCAATCCCTTGAGCCGCTTTTTATTTATTGCGAGTTTGTCGTCGATAAAGAAAACTGCGATCTGGCCCTTTTCTTTCTTGGCACGGGCCTTAAGGCGAAGCAGCTCTTCGACGACGCTCTCATTAGTACGAAAGCGGATCGAATCACCGAAAAATCCGGTCACGGTGCAGAACTCGCAGCCGTATGG
>JAEWBM010000023.1 GCA_023391155.1 Acidobacteriota bacterium | reverse complement strand
ATTTTTGCCGGCTTGGCGATTTCGAACGCCTTGCGATCAGTAAACGGCTTTACGAGATAGCCGAGGCTGAAATGGCGGAATTGGCTAAGCTTTCGGGCGGACGCGTGTTTCCGGCGGCGAGCCTTCAGGACGCACGCGGTGCATTTCGCCGAGTGGCGGAGGACATCGGAACGACCTATCGCATCGGATATTATTCGACCAACGAGGCTCGGGACGGTAAGTTCAGGCGGATCACGGTCGAACCGAAGGGGCTGCCAAAGGGTGCGGTGGTCCGTGCGAGAGAGGGCTATACGGCAAGGCCCTAAAGGTGTAATCGGTGGGCAAGATCGTCTTTAGCCGCCAGTTGATATCCGCAAACTTATCTTCGATCTTGATAAGAAGCCAGTTATTAGGCTGATTGGACATTCGGGTCAGCAAAAATTCGCCGCGTACTTTTTTCCCGAGAAATGAGAAGCGGATCTTGCCCTCGTCGTACTGTATCTGCGGATCGACGAGGGTTTCGTATTTGCCGCTGTCCCAGATGCGGACCTCCCCGGCTCCATAGGTACCCTCTTCAAGCGTCCCCTCAAACTTGAAATAGCTGAGGCTGTGATCGGGAACCGCAACAGCCAGGCGTTTGTCGTCGGGATCCATAGATGGGCCCTTCGGGACCGCCCACGACTTGCCCGTCCCGCCGATCTCCAGCCGCAGATCAAAGTGCAGCCGCGAGGCGTGGTGTTCGTGGATGACGAACCGCTTTCGGATGGGTTTGCGGCCCGTGACCGCGTTCTTTGGAACGTTCATTACCCGCACGATGGGAAGATGCCGAACGGAAGTGAGGCGTTGTTTGCGGAGTGTTCAGCGGCGATCTAATGGTAAAATGTCGTTATGGTAGAAAGGTTTGAGAGAGTGTGCCTGGTCGTTCTGGACAGTGCCGGGATCGGCGAAATGCCCGACGCGGCGGATTGGGGCGATGCCGGAGCGGATACGCTGGGCAATATTTTGCGGACGCGAAATGTGAATTTGCCCAATCTGCAGCGGATGGGGCTTGGGAATATTCGCGAACTGGCCGGAGTTCGGCCCGAAGCCGAGCCGATCGGGTCATACGGAAAGTGCGCCCTGAAGTCGAACGGCAAAGACACAACGACCGGACACTGGGAGATGGCTGGGATCGTACTGGAGAAGGCTTTTCCGACGTTTCCGGATGGGTTTCCGCCGGCGGTCATCGATCGATTTGTGGCCGAGACCGGAGTGCCGGGCGTGCTTGGCAATGTTCCGGCGTCGGGCACGGAGATAATTAAGGAGCTCGGTGAGGAGCATCTGAGAACCGGCAAGCCGATAGTTTATACGTCGGCGGATTCCGTTTTCCAGATCGCTGCGCATGAGGAGCGGGTGCCGATCGAGCGGCTGTATGAGATGTGTGAAACTGCCCGGCGGATCCTGGATGGTGAAAACCGGGTTGGCAGGGTGATCGCACGGCCGTTTTTAGGCACGAGCGCGGGGGATTTTTGGCGGACGGAGAACCGTCATGACTATGCGGTGCCGCCGCCGAATGAGAATTTGTTGCCGTTGTTGCGGTCTAATGGCCTTGACGTAGTGGCAATAGGAAAGATCGCGTCGATCTATGACAGCCTCGGTGTGACACAGGACCTCACCGCAAAGAACAACGATCAGACGATCGACCAGACGATCAATGCATTGCGGGCAGAATCGCATGGGCTGATATTCAGCAATCTTGTCGATTTTGATATGCTCTACGGCCATCGGCGGGATGCGGAGGGCTATGCAAGGGCGCTCGAGCATTTCGATGCGCGATTGCCGGAGATCTACGAGGCAATGGGTGACGGCGATCTGTTGATCCTGACCGCCGATCACGGCAATGATCCGACCTTCCCCGGCACGGACCACACCCGCGAATACGCCCCGCTACTGGTTTACGGAAAGCAGGCAAGGCCCGGTGTGAACCTGGGTACCAGAGAATCGCTCGCGGATATCGGGGCGACGATCGCGGAGAATTTTGGGGTTCAACTCACGGTTGGGGCGAGTTTCATGAGCCAGATCTGAAAGCATGTACGATAAACTCCGCGACAAGATGCGGGCGAAGATTCGCACTTTGGATTACGTAATGACCCTCCACGCCGAGGAGGAGATGGAGAATGACAGACTTTCCATCCTGGACGTAGAGTCGGCAATTCTCAATGGAGAAATTGTAGAGCGGCAGCGAGATATTGAATCAGGCGAGTCGAAATATCTCGTTACCAGCGAAGCATTCGATGAAGGTCCGCTCACAGTAGTGGTAAAATTGGCCGAAACGGGAAAACTGGTGATAATTACCGTGTATCGGGAAGAGAATAGATATGAAAACTGACGAGAGACATTGCGATATTTGCGGCAAGCAAGGAGCGAGAGTTATACACGTAACTAAAAGCTACGGTCGCGGCGATGAATTGCTCGTGATCGAGAATGTGCCCGTGATTTCCTGCCCGGCGTGTGGTGAGAGCTACCTCACTGCTGCAACTCTTCGCGAGATCGACAACATCAAGCGGAACCGAACCAAGATCGCAACCGAACGTGCGGTGCCGGTTGCTGTATTTGCGTAGCCGACAATGTCCTAAGATACCCAATCAGTGTGAATTCCGAATATATGAGACCGATCATTTCGACTGCCTTGGTGGTTGTTATAGCGATGGCTGTGCCCGGTGTCGGGTTGTCGCAGCTTACCGCAAAAGAACCTTCCCGCTATCACGAAGCTCCGTCTCGCCTTCGGCCGGTTATAGAGCGGTATGAGCAGGACCGCGGGGCATATAACCGCTTCTATTCGGCGGAGACCTCGGCGGCGCGGCGGGAGCGGTTTCGGAAGATCTATATGGACCGCCTGGTCGAGCTTGAGCAGATGAATTTCTCAACGCTTGAGCATCACGAGCAGGTCGATCATATTTTGTTTCGGAACCACTTGCGGCGTGAGCTGGCAGAGCTTGAAAGGAATGCGGCCCTGATCGAAGAGATGCGGCCGATAATTCCGTTTGCGGTGGTGATCAGCGATCTTGAGGACCAGAGACGGCGCCTTGAGACGTTGGATCCTGAAAAGACGGCCGCTTTGCTCGACCGGCTCGCCCGGTCAATCGCCGAAACGCAGAAGAACTTTGCTGACGGCAAGAACGCGAAGCCCAAACAGACCGTCGCCAACAGGGCGGTGCGGATGGTCGCGTCCCTGCGTAGCACGCTCCGCAATTGGTACAACTTTCACAACGCCTACGATCCGCAGTTTTCATGGTGGAACAAAAAGCCTTACGAAGCGGTCGAGGATGCTCTGCAGAAATACTCGACCTTTGTCGTGACCCAGCTAGTGGGCATTCCCGCGGATGATAAAACCACGATAATCGGCGATCCGATCGGCCGCGAGGCCCTGATCCGCGAGCTTGAGTTCGAAATGATCCCCTACACGCCGGAAGAGCTGGTGGAGATCGCAAACAAGGAGTTCGAGTGGTGCGTTGAGGAGCTTAAAAAGGCTTCGCGTGAAATGGGGTACGGCGACGATTACATGAAAGCGATCGAGGCCGTCAAACAGAAATATGTCCCTCCCGGAAAACAGCCTGAACTGATCGGCGGCTTTGCACTTGAGGCGATCGACTATGTGAAGAAGAACGACCTCGTCACCGTTCCCGTGGAAGCCGAGGAAACTTGGCGGATGGAGATGATGTCGCCGGAGAGGCAACTGGTGGCGCCGTTCTTTCTGGGCGGGGAGACGATCCTGGTTGCGTATCCTACGGACGGGATGACCCACGAACAGAAAATGATGTCGCTGCGGGGCAACAACCCGCACTTTGCACGGGCGGTGACGCATCACGAGCTTATCCCGGGCCATCACCTGCAGCAGTTCATGAACCGCCGGTACCGTCCGTATAGGAGCACCTTCAGGACGCCGTTCTGGGGCGAAGGCTGGGCGTTATACTGGGAGTTTCTGTTGTGGGACCGCGGTTTTGTCAAACCGCCTGAAGACAAGATCGGAGCCCTGTTTTGGCGTTCGCACCGCGCGGCACGCATCATTTTTTCGCTGAACTTTCATCTGGAAAAGATGACGCCGCAGGAAGCCGTTGATCTTCTTGTCGATAAGGTCGGGCACGAGCGCGAGAACGCTCTAGCGGAGGTGCGACGGTCATTCTCGGGCGATTACGGCCCCCTTTACCAGATGGCATATATGATGGGCGGCCTGCAATTCTATGCACTCCATCGCGATCTGGTCGGCAGCGGAAAGATGACGAATCGCGAATTCCACGATAGGATACTGCGAGAGGGGCCGATCCCGGTCGAAATGGTTAGGGCGATCCTGACGGTTCAACGGCTGGAGAAAAGCCATACGCCCGCATGGCGTTTTTATCAAAATTGAAAGGGGGATTGAGATGGAAGAGAAACCGAAATATGACACAAGCATCGGGACGGACGAGCGGAGTGCCCGATCGGCAACAAAGCTCTGGGCGATCGTTCTGGCATTTGTATTCTTGATCGGGCTGATCCTTGTATTTGTTTTTTACAGTGCTTCGACGGCCGATACCGGGCCCGGAGGGACCTCAAGGCCGGCGGATTCCGGCAATGTGGGCCCTTAAGATAAAAAGATGTATAAACGAGAAAGCCGGTGTTCGTAGCCGGCTTTTTTGCGCTCGGAAATAATACACACCCGGATGCTAAGAATATCGCGATCGTTGTGACTCGATTTAATACAAATGGGCCGGATCTTACCGGAGAGCTCAGTATTTACGGGCATAACAGATTTGGCACGGGCTTTGCAGATATCCTAAGCGAAGGAGAAATTTTGGGGAACGCTCGGAGCCCCGGGAGGATCAGATGTCGAAACAGGTAATAACTGTTGACGGAGAAGAAAGGGTCGTCAGAGAGGATACGGCGAAGGCGTTTCGCGGTGTTCACTGGGCCTTTCTCA
>JAEWBM010000020.1 GCA_023391155.1 Acidobacteriota bacterium | reverse complement strand
GTCGCCGCGGTCAGAACCGAGAGCCTTACTGACCGGGTACTTTTACCACCGGTCGACGTCCGGCAGTTTGTCACCTTGTTCGTTGTTAACATAGTTTCGAACCTCCAAACAGCTACCTGATATAGACGATCTCGCCCGGCGCTAGACCGGACAAAATTGTGTTGACGGCGGGCATCAAGGGCCTTAGATCATCGATGTCGTTGGTTACCGCGACCAACACGACGAATGCGAGATCAAACCGCTTCAGATACTGCTGGTGCTCGATGTTTTGATCGTTTCGTCAGCAGCACATCAAAGTCTGCTTCGGCGGCCCTCAAAAGGTCGCCGTTTTGTTTGCCTGCCCATCCCACCTCCGGGACGGTCTTGACATAATGTTCCGGGAGTTCGTGTTTCAGCCTTTTTGGTAAACACTCGTCAATCAGGATCCTCATTTCTCAAGTGCCATGTCGAAGGAACTGCTCAGTTCGTGCAGCAGTCCTACGGCTTGTTCTTTGGTAACGGTGGGAAAATCCTCGAGAAATTCAGCGAGCGTATGTCCGCCTGCCAGATAATCTAACAGGCTCTGCACCGGTACGCGGGTTCCCACAAATACCGCCGTCCCGCTCATTACGTCAGGCGAACGCGAGATCACATTGGATTCGATAATACTCTGCATAACGATATTATACGTCAGTTCGATATTTTAATTTTCTATCTGCGGCCCGCCGGTTTTTACCTCTCCATCCCGCTCATAGTTTACGCTGATGATCCCGTTCGGGCTTACCTGACTGTCCGTTACCTTGAACGCTGCCGGGATAGTGCCGTCCTGGAAAAGTCGTTTCCCCTCGCCCAGCGTGATCGGAAATATCATCAGCTCAAGCCGATCGACAAGGTCGGCTTTGAACAGCGTCTGCAGCATATCCGCACTTCCGAAAACGTGCAGATCCGGCCCGTCGGTTTGTTTCAGGCCCCTGACCTTTTCCGCAAGGTCTCCGCCCATAAAGACACTCGGCCCCCAATCGCTCTTATCGCGTGTATTCGATGCGACATACTTCGTTGCGGTCATCACGTTCGGCCAAAAATCCGAGTGCGTCGGCCAATACGTCTCCCACATCTGGAAGGTCTTCCGGCCCAGCAGCAGGTCCACCGGCTTCGCCAGCCGCTCCTGTATCACCGCACCCGATTCCTCGTCCGCATAGCCGAAAAACCACCCGCCATGCTGGAATCCGTCGCCCTCATCCTCGTTCTGTATGACACCGTCGAGCGTCACAAATTCACAAGCGGTTATCTTTCTCATTCTTCTTCCCCTCTCTGCGTCGAAAGCTCCTCGAGCAGTTCCGCCAGATGGCCCATCGTCATCGTTATTCCTTCCCTAAAGCCCATCTCGATCATTCTCTCCAGCCGTTCAAGCGATTCGTTAAAGATCGAGATGCTGACCCGCGTCCCGGCCCCTTGTTCAATGAAACTTAGGTCCCAGTCCGAACCGGGCAGCTCAAGATTCTCCTCCGCGTCCGCGAAGGCATTAAAGAACTTGAAATTGGTTTTCGGTGTGATGGATGTGTACCGCTGAACGGACCACCGCTCGTCCCCCTCCGGGCTCACCATCGCATAAAATCGCCGGCCGCCGACCTTAAAATCCATAGCCTGGGTCCTTGAGGCCCACGGCCTCGGGGCCCACCACCGGTCGAGCAGTTCCGGCGTGGTATAGGCGTCCCAAACGAGGTCACGCTCAGCGTCAAATGCCGCCGTGATCGTTACCGTTTTAGATTCTTTATTTACCTTAAAGTCCATCTAGTTTTGCCCCGGTTCCTGGCCGGCCCTTCAAACATTCGCGGCGCGCGGCTTCTCCGCATCGATCACCGCGTCGAGTTGCTTGTAACTCATTTCCATGCCGTCCGTCATACCTGTGGAGACAGCCGCATCGCGGTCGGCTTTCGACGCAAACTTGATCGATGTTGCAACATTCGTGATGCCATCCGTCTCATCGAAAGTGACCGTAATGATCGATGCACCGTCTCCCATGGAACCGCCCATGGTCCCCGGGTCGTAAACTTGCGTGTGCACGATCTTGGAATTCGGCGCGACCTCGAGCATCTCGCCCGTAAAGCCAAACTCGACACCGTTTGCGTCATCGCGCCAGCGCCAGCGATATTTGCCGCCGACATCGGTGGTCATCTCGCACACCGGCATCGACCACCCGGGCATGGCCGTTAGCCAGCGACGCATCAACTCAGGTTCCGTATACGCCCGCCAGACCAGGTCCGCGGGGGCATCAAAGCTACGCGTGATCAATACTTCTTGATCCGAAGGCGTACTAACTTCAGCAGGTTTCATTTCTTTCGCTCCTCTTTCTCTTGTTGTTTTAACTCGGCAAGCAGCGTATCGAGCTGTTCAAAACGCGACTCCCATATCTTTCGGTATTGCTCCAGCCATTCGTCGATCTCTTTCATCTTCTCGATCTCAAGCGAATAAAAGATCTCACGCCCTTGCTGTTCCTGGCTTACCACATCGCACTCAGCAAGTATCCGAAGGTGCTTCGACACGGCCTGCCTCGAGATCTCAAAATGCTCCGCGAGAGCATTCGGCGTCATCGCCTGCATCGCTATCAAAGCGATTATCGCCCGTCTCGTCGGATCAGCTATGGCCTGAAATACGTCTCGTTTCATAAACGCGAATCACATTATGCAACCAAACGGTTGCAAATGCAAGCGCAAATTCGAGGAAATTGTTTCCCAGTACCGCGCTCCAAGTTGCGTTGCCAAAATTAAAAAGCCTGCCCCGGAAGGGAACAGGCCCAGATCATATTCGGCATGATTTTCTTTAGACGATCAACACCCGTAGCCGCTCCATCCGTTCGAGCACGCGCCGTTGGCAACGTACGCCCCACCGGTCGAGTAGTCGTTTCGGAGGTTGCCCGCGCGGCTGACATCGGACTTTAGGTGATTCGCGAGCGAGTCCGGCAGATTCGGCCCGTGTACCTCTTTGAATTTGTAATAGATGTCGACCATTTGGCGCTGAAGATTGGTTATACGCTGTCGTGTGCCACGGTATGTAAACGACAGCGAGCCGCCGCTTTGAACCTTGCCTGCGGCGCTGATGATCTGTTCGCCAAGCCGTTCGATCTGTGGGTGGATGCTCTCGTAGGCGGCGATCGCGGCCCGCTCCCTGGCGGGGTCGACGCCGCTGCGCCGCCCGGACCCGGAACCACCATCGGACGATGTCCCGCTCTGTTTCATTCTTTCAAGGTCTTTTTTCCATGCATCGTCCTGGATTTTCCAGTATGCGATGTTATTCAGCGCTTCGTCAGCAGTCGAGCCCGCACCATCGACCGTGTTCGGATCACTTGTGAGGTCTGCTTTTATTTGCTTGGACCTCTCTGCGAACTGTTTTGCAAGGGCAGGGTCGTACACGTACGTCGAGTAAAACAAATTGTGCAGCCCGGAGATATTCAGGGCGATACGAGCGGCGCATTCGGCTCCGTTCTCGCCATCGTAATTGGCCAACTCGCCTTTAAGGTAATTCAATTTGAAGGAGTCAGATTTCCTGTTGCTTTCACCATATGACCCGTCCGCGTCTGCATCTAAATAGCTGTATTTGAAATAGCCCACGCAAACATTTTTCGGGCTTTTCGCATGTAGATCGAACCAGTAGTTCCGAGAGGCCTTCTTTTCAGCATCGTATTCCGGAACCTCCTTTATAAGGGGCTTACCGTTGGGCACCCACTTTATGCGATCGTTGGCTTTCTCGATCATCTGCATCAGGTTGGTCCACGCAATTTCAAGATTGTCGTACGCGGCATAATCCCATGGATCGTCCTCGACGGCGACCTTGAGAAGTTCGACCCGTTCACGCTGCCTGATAATTGTACGTGCGAACAGTTCGCGATAGGCAGCGGCCGCTTTCGGATAGGTGTCTTTGGCGTCCCCGGCCGCTTGGAAAAAGTCATCCAGGGCCCAGGTGCTGTTCGGCACGATCTTGTAGGCTGCTTCGAACTCGTCAAAAGCACCCGCAAAATCTTTGTTCGAACGTTTGAAGTACCCGAGAGCCATTCGCGTAAGATAGTTGTTCGGATCGATCTGGAATGCTTTTTGAGCATCGGCCGCCGATCCGGGCTTGTCGCTGCGGGCAAACTTGACCAGCGAACGGATGGCAAGTGCGGTCGCGTTTGACGGATCTACGCGCAGAGCCGCCTCAGCATCGTTCGCCGCATCCTGTAGCATCGAACGTTCGCCGCCGACGTAAAGCCTCAGCTGCGCATATGCCCTGTCGGAATAGACCGGCAGATCCTTGTTTATAGAAAGTGCTTTGTTGAGATCAAGAAGAGCCAGCTTGTATCTGCCGAATTCGTTGAACAATCGGCCGCGCATTGCACGGGCGGTCGCATTCTCCGGATTGACCTCGATCGCGTAAGAAAAGGCGTCGAGCGCGTCGCTTTTTTGACCCAGCTTGCCGTAATAGAGCGTTATCGCCCGATTGAACGAAGCCTGCGGGTACTCAGGGTCGATCGCGAGAGCCTTGTCAAAATCGGCGAGGGCTCCGGTGAAATCCTTTTTCCCGTCACGTTTTGCAACGCCGCGGGCATTCAATGCGATCTTATTCTTTACGTCGCGGGTGATGATGCGGTTGGCGAGCGTTTCGGTTTCGACATACTGTTTCTTGATAACCAGAACTCGAATCTTTTGCGTAAGCGTGGCCAGATCGTTCGGCCGAGTCTTTAGGACAGCCTCGATACGCGCCGCGGCCGCATCCAGATCACCCTTGTCGATCATTGCCGAGATATCAGCACCAGGCTGAGAAAACGCCGCAGGCACACAAAGCAGGACTGCAAGGAAAAGTATCGTTATTCGCATATAGGTCTTTGTTCGTAAGGAAACGGGTTGAACGGTCTGATTGATAATCCTACTTAAAATGTTCAATTGATCAACAGCCGCCGAGGCCCGAACTAGTCGCTTTCAGGACGTTCTCCACCTCTTTGAGTGTGTTGGTGTAATGTTCGCCTACCTTGGTCGCGTATCGGATCGATCCGGCCAGCGATGTCAGTTTTCCGTGCTCTTTCGTCACAATGTCGTTGAACGTGCGTGCGGCCGAACATAACGCGCTTTTACCGCGATAGGTCGCCAATTCCGCGTATGCTTGGTTGACCCTCACCGAGACTGCGTTGATGCGGGCCATCATCACGTACTCATAGACCTTCGCTTCAGCGGCGGGGTGTCCCGAGACCGAGGGGCTAACCCTCAGCCGCTCCAACCCTTCGATAGCGTCAGGATTGATCGGGATGATCTTGAGAGATTCTAAAAAAGCGACCGCGGCCTGGTCGACCTCGCCGAGATGGGCCAATGCGTCGCCCTTCCGCCAGAGCAGCTCCGCCCGGAGCGGTGCATCGGCGGCGGTCGCGGCAGTGCCGTAAGCTGTCTTCAGAATATTTGCTGCCGCGTCAAACTCCTGAACGGCCGCACGATGATTGTTCTTAACCTCCGAATAGACGCGGCCGCGGATGATGCGGCTTTTAACGTCCGCTCCGTTGTTTGCGACGCTCTTTCCGGCATATTCGGCGGCCGGAATATTGGACAAGATCGCCTGTTCTTTCCAGGCGAGGATCTTGATCTGCTTATCGGGATGAGCTAGCAGGAGTTTCGCACGCTCATAGCGGGCAAGTGAGCGGTAATCCGGCTTATTCCGGTCGCTGCTATTGCCCGCCTCGGTATTGATCGCGTGGTTGAGGACCTCGAGGTACTCGTTGTGGGCCTTCATCTCGAACGGCTTCCCTTGTCTGCGGGCCGATTCGAGCCAGAAGATCGCGTCGCCGTATAGCCACCGTGCATTTTCGTACGTAAGTGATTCGG
>JAEWBM010000118.1 GCA_023391155.1 Acidobacteriota bacterium | reverse complement strand
ATCTCTCGCTCACGCGGGGTGAGATGAATATCTGTCAACGTCAGATGTTCGCCTACACGACTGAGCCGATCCTCTAAATTTGTACAGAGGGCGGGCCTTGAACGCGACCCCGTCTTTATGATCCGCTCGAGTTCCGAAACATTCGAGCCGAGTTCGACGGCGCCGCAGATACCGGCATCGTCTAGCACGGCGGCGTGGACCGCCTCTTGAGGGCGCAATATTAAAAAGACCCGCACGAGCGGGTGGCTTCGTAAGATACGCTTTGCAAGATCGACGCCGTTCAGGCTTGGCAAGTTCAAACTCGCCACGACCACGTTTGGCACAAGATCAGCGAGAGCCGAAAGCAGGCCGTGGCCGTCTGAGAATCTGCCTACAACGTTGAATTGGGGGACCTTCCCGATCAGTTCGGCAATGCCGTCCCTGACCAGTGTCTGTTCATCTGCAATAAAAATATCCAACACCGTTACCTCCCATATGCGATAAATTCGGGTGTAACCGCGTTCGGTCGGGTGGGCATCCGACGCAATTCAAAGCTAAGTTGTACTACTGACGTACAGGGTAAGACATTCTTGCATAGAATTCGGCTGATGGGAAGAAAAAAGTTTTGGGATCGGGACAAACACCACCATTCTCCCCCATTGGGGGGATTAGCAAGATAACGGTGTGCGGGTACAATCGTCGGACAGTTAAATTTAACGTAATTTTTAGAAGTTGTTTACATTGACCGGTTTTTCCGGCTGCGTGGCCCACATAGCCCATCGCCTCAAATAATAGAGGCTTCCCCCTGAGGTATTTGGAACGCTCCAATGAGCGATCCGGGGAATACGTGCGCTTTGTCGGCTGCTATTTGCCTACAAATAAAGCGATGAAAGACAAAACAAATCCCCCCGGGCGCCGCAAGTATAAACGCACGGCGAAGATCATTTGCCGCGACGAGAAGGAATTCTGGACGACACAGGCTCAGTTCTGGCAATGGGTCAGAGAGCTGAAGGTGATCCAGGTCGGAAACAATCCTCTAACGGGCGTGTTCGCCAATGCCGATGAAGAGACGATGGTCGTTCTCTGCAATTCGGTCCTCAACCTCGCCCACCCAAATCATTTGAACGAAGCGATAAGATCCCGACGACAGATCAGACGGAGGTAGTATGTGCTGTAGATCCCTCGTAAGGCGGGGTGCCCTAATGCTATGGGCCACCGCTATTACTGTGTTCGCCGTCGGTACGACGCCGGGACAAGGCGACGGGCCGGCGACGGGAAGCGTCCCCGGCCCTGAGCGCTATCCGGGCGAATACCGAATAGGTCCGGGCGATGTGCTGGACGTTCGCGTGTTCAATCGGCCGGAGCTTTCGCGAGAAACGGTACGGGTGGACGGTCGCGGAATGATCCGGCTGCCGTTGATCAATGAGGTCAAGGCCCAATGCAGGACCGAGAGTGAGCTTGCCGAGGCCGTCGTTACCAGCTATCGCGAATACCTGCGAAATCCGCATGTTGAGATCTTTATTAAAGATTATCAGTCGCGGCCGGTGGTCGTGCTTGGGGCAGTTCGCGAGCCGGGACGGTTTCAACTGCAGCGACAGGTCAATTTGCTAGAGCTGGTCTCGCTTGCCGGCGGACCGAACGAAGCGGCGAACGGCAGGCTGCAGGTTACGAATGCGGCAGGGCTGCCGGATTGTTCGGACCTATCAGGGGACGGGCCGACCGAGGAAGGCGTTCGATGGTATTCGATAGAGGGCTTGATCGAACTAAACGCTGGCGGCGGAAAGATCCCGGACGTACGTGCCGGCGATACCGTTCATTTGCTCGAAGCCGATAGGGCATTTGTGATAGGGAATGTTCTGAATCCGATGGCGATCTCGCTGAAAGAGCCCGTGACCCTTTCGCAAGCGGTCGCGATGGCGGGCGGGACGCTGCCGGATTCGAGCCTGGACAAAGTGAAGATCCTTCGCCATTCGGCGGACGGGGCAAAAAGCGAACTGACCGTCGATCTGAAAGCGATCAAGCGACAGGACGCGCCGGATATTGAGTTGACGGGGAATGACATCGTGGAGGTGCCGACCTCATCCGGCAAGCGGTTCCTCAGAAATCTCTTGAACATTGTGGGTTCAAGTGCGGGAAGGCTTCCCGTGCGGATCATAAACTGATCATGCAGAAAGCCAAGGAAGTAAAAATGGGACAGAGAAAGAATCAAGGGTTAACGCGGGCTACGCCCGGGCGCGGCTCGGTTCCGGCAGGCGTGCTGCCGCCGACGATCGCGGCGCCCGTCGAGATTGAGCGGACCGACGATCTGCATCTGCGACGATACCTAAATCGGATAGTCCGGCATAAATGGCTCGTCGCCGCTGTCACCTTGGCGTTCACGTCGGCCGCCGCTCTTTTCCTGATCACGCGGGGTGAGGTTTACCGTGCGGAAACACGGGTGCAGGTGGATTATGAGAACACTGTCGGGTTGGGAGCAACGACGACCGAGCCCTCGACCTTTAACGACAGGGCATACTTCAACACGCAGTTGGAACTGCTCTCAAGCCCGACACTCATCCGAAAGGTGATACGCAAGCTGGACTTGGAGAATTCACCGGCATTCAACCCGGATATGAGTGCGGGAAACACTGAGAGGGCGGGATTGCTCTACTTCAACGGTGCTGCCGACACGGACGAGCGCGAGTTGACCGACGAAGAGGCACAACGGCTGGCTCCGCTGGTCGATCGGGTGAGGGAATCTCTTGAGGTAAACCCGGTGCTCAAGGCGCGACAGGCGGTCAAGGACACACGCCTGGTTGCAATAAGTTTCTTCCACGCGGACCCGGAGATCGCAGCGAAGGTCACTAATACACTTGCCGATGAGCTGGTGGCATTCAATCTGGCAAAGAAGTTTTCGACCGAATCGACCGAGAACAAGTATTTGAGGGACAACATTCGATCGCTAGAAGCCCAGATCCGAAATGATGAACGCAAGCTCGTGTCGTACGGCCGCGATTATCATCTACCGACGTTGGACGGTTCTCAGAATACGGTGGTCGAGCGATTGGTCGGGCTGAATCGTCAACTGCTCGAAGCTGAGAATGAACGAAAACAGGCTGAGGCGGCATATCGCGCCGCACTGGACCCGGGCGCAGCAAGCGCTTTGGCAGAAGAAGGTTCGCGCGAGATCACCGAGATCGACAACAAGTTGGACGAACTCCGTCAACGGCGCGAACAGCTTCTGGTGGAGATGACGGAGAAGTATCCGGAAGTTCAGGAAGTCGACCGACAAATAACCGTTCTGATGAAACAGGCCCAGGACAGGCGGACGAATGCGACCCGCGTGCTGAAGACTAACCTCGAAACACGGTATCGGCAGGCTCAGGCGAAAGAAGCTTCGCTGAGGGAGGCATTTCAGGACCAGCGTGCACAGACGCAGACCCAGAACGAAGCGGCGATAAATTATCGGTTGATCCAGCAGAGCGTCGAGACGAACAAGCGGCTGCTCGACAACATGATCCAGCGTTCGAAAGAGAACGAGATGTTAAAGGCAAAGGCGCCGAATAACATCCAGGTCGTGGATTATGCCGTAACCCCGACGGAGCCGGTGGATCAGCGGACGTGGTTCTTTCTGGGCCTGTCGGGAATGTTCGCGTTCTCGTTCGGAGTCGGGTTGGCGCTTTTGAGGGATTACTTTGACAGCGGGCTTCACACGACGGACGAGATCGAAAAGGAATTGAGCCTGCCCGCGCTCGCCGTGGTGCCGAGGACAGGGGGAAGCTTCTTATCCAGGCCGCAGGTCGATACGACACTGCAACTTAGCGACGGCAGCGGCGACGGGACCGCGATAATTAGCGGGGGGCCGGAGCTTATCACGAATTCGGATCCGGATTCTCCATTGGGTGAGGCGATCCGACGGCTAAGGACGGCACTGCTGCTGTATCCGAGCTCGACCCGGATGAAGCGGATCTTGATCACATCCAGCCGCAAGGGCGAGGGTAAATCTACGACAGCGACGAACCTGGCGATCAGCCTGGCGCGCAGCGGGGCCCGGGCACTTTTGATAGACGCGGACCTGCGAAACCCGAAGCTGCACCAGACCTTTAATATTCTGGACGCGGAAGGGCTGAGCGACTTGCTGATCGAAGGTAGTCGTAAGAATCCGCTTTCGAGGTACGTCGTCCGGCTATCTAAGGGCTTATGCCTCTTACCAGCGGGGCGTCTACTATCGGAATCTCCGGAATTCCTTGGGTCGGAGCGGATGGAAGAGTTGCTTAGAACACTTGACCCGCATTTTGATTTCATACTTATCGATTCGCCGCCCGTGACGACGTTTGCGGATTCGACTGTGCTAGCATCGCACACGGACGGCGTGATCCTGGTGGTTCAGGGAAACCGCAGCACACAGGAGACGGTCAAATACTCGGCGAAGATACTCCGAATGGTCGGGGCGACGATCCTAGGAGTGGTGCTGAACAAGGTGAGCACCACATCGGAGAGCTATTACGGACAAGGGGCGTACTGAGGCCGTATGAAAGCGAACGCAGGACTTGCCGGGGAGATCTTTTCCGGACTGGCGTGGACCGCCTGGGGAAAAGGCGCCAGGACGGTCCTGCAGCTGGTGGTTCTGCTGATCCTCGCTCGCCTGTTGACGCCGGAAGAGTTCGGCGTGATCGGCGCGGCGATGATCGTCATCGGCCTGTCGGAGATCCTTGCTAACGTAGGCCTCGGGCCGGCGCTTGTGCAAAGGCCGCGGTTGCGGCGGCGGCACGTTTCGACGGCGTTCAGTGTTTCGCTGATACTGTCAGCTTTGATAGGCGCGGCGGTTTGGGCGGGCTCGCCGATGATCGCCGCTTTCTTTGAAAGCCGAGAGCTAGAGGGCGTACTGAAGGTCCTAAGCCTGCTCTTTGTGATCCGCGGTGCGGCGGTGACGGCGGAGTCGCTTGCACGCCGCGAGATGCGATTCAAGTGGCTCGCAAACATTGAAACGGTAAGTTTTGCTGCGGGCTATCTCGGTGCCGGAATAGCGCTCGGCCTTCTCGGTTACGGGGTGTGGGCGCTGGTCGTGGCGAATTTGGTAGTTGCCGCCGTGAAGACCGGATCGATGCTTTGGCTTTTTCCGCCTGCCGGTATCGCGATCCGATGGAGAGAGCTGCGGCAGCTGCTCTATTTTGGTGGCGGTTTTAGCATTGCAAGGATCGCCAATTACGCGGCGCTCAACGTCGATTACCTCGTTGTAGGTCGGTGGCTCGGAGTGGGTGCACTCGGCCTTTACGGACGGGCATATCAGCTGATGTCGGTTTCGGCGACCGCCTTCGGGCAGGTACTCGACGAGGTGCTTTTCCCGTCGATGACGAAGATGCAGGCTGACCAGGAGCGGTTGGCGAATGCTTACTTTCGCGGCATATCGCTGGTGGCGCTGGTAATGCTGCCGGCGGGGATGTTCGCACTCGCTCTGGCTCCGGAGGTCGTGGCGGTCGCACTCGGTTCGCAGTGGACGGAAGTCACGTTGCCGTTCCAGATACTGGTCGCGGGCCTGATGATGCGGACGAGCTATAAGGTCAGCGATTCGTTGGCACGAGCGACCGGCGCGGTTTATCGCCGAGCGTGGAGGCAAGCGGTTTACGCGGCGTTGGTATTCACCGGCGCTGCGGTCGGGCAGATGTGGGGGATCGCCGGAGTTGCGGCAGGGGTACTTGCTGCGGTGACGGCTAATTTCTTCCTTATGGCCCATATCAGCCTTAAGCTGGTGGGTGCGGGATGGGGGCGCTTTTTCGCGGCGCACGGGCCGGCATTCCTGGTTGCGGCTATTTCGCTTTCGGTCGGGTACACGGCTGCTGAAGTGCTTCGATCGCTGGACGTACCGCACATTGCCGTCCTCGCAGCTGCCGCGGCGGCGGTCTTAGTCGTCCTATTGATCGCTCTATCTCTTGCACCACGAGCGGTGTTGGGCGTCGACGGGATGTGGATGTTCGCATTCCTCAAAGAATATGTACGCAAATTCCTTAAAACGAGATCAGGCAGGCACGCCGCTGCGGGGCCGCTTAGAGCCGGTACCCGCTAAAGCGGCCAAGCGACGCAGGGGCAAAGTCGCGAAAGCTCAAAGGGTGCACCCGCTTGTGGCGGAACTTCTGGATGCGATGCATCTGGAGGCGATCGCCTATTGTCATTGGAAAAGCAACTGGCGGCTGGACGAGTGGCTTACGGGAAAGGGCGACCTCGACCTGTTGGTTGCACGAGAAGATGCGCCCCGTTTCGAGAGCCTGATATACGGGCTGGGGTTTAAGCGAACCACCGTCTCCGGCGGAAAGGAACTGCCGGGTGTGGTGAACTACTACGGCTATCGACGCGGCTGCGACAGGCTTGTACATATTCACGCCCATTACTCATTGGTCGCCGGTCATGATGCTTCAAAGAATTATAGGTTCCCGATCGAGAGCAAGATACTGGCCAGGGTCGAATATGACGAGCGGGGTATCTATCGCATCTCGCGTGAAGAAGAGCTTCTGCTTTTTGTAATTCGCATGGTGCTGAAACTCTCGTTTGCAGACGGCATAAAGAGGCTGATCAAACGCACAAGCAAGCAACACCATGAAGCGATCAGAAAAGAGATCGAGGTGCTGCAGTCGGGAATCGACACAGACCGATTCGACGCGGTTCTGGACGACCTTTTTCCCGGAATGGGGCAGACGCTTTTCAAGGAATGTTTGGACGTTTTGATGAATAAGCGTTCGGCCGTGCAGTGCTTTGCGGCAAAACAGCGGCTCGAAAGCTATCTCAAGCCGATGGCCCGCCATTCGAGGCTTTATGATCATTGGCGGCGGATAACCGTGATCAGTGAAGCGGCGATGCAGGCTGCGGGCCTGAAAGCCCGGACGCGGAAGCGATTTTCGAACGGCGGCGCCTTTGTCGCGTTCGTCGGCGGTGACGGCTCCGGGAAATCAAGCTGTGTCGATGCGGTAAGCTCCTGGCTCGGGGCGAAGTTTGACGTCCGGCAGATACATATGGGCCGGCCACCTCGGTCGCCGCTTACCTATGCGGCTGCGGGCGCGGCAAAGGGATGGCGGACCTTGTTTCGAGGTGATGGGGCAGGCAACATTCTCGAGCAGTTCCGATCTCTATGCATCGCAAGGGACCGTTACCGGTTATACCGACGGATGCGAAAGTTCGCTTCGAACGGCGGCCTTGTGATCAGCGACCGCTTTCCACTGCCGGTGATAAAACTGATGGATGCTCCGCGGATCAAGGCTCAGCCGGAAGGAGCGTTTTCGACGATCGCGGCGCGGATGGCCCGGCGTGAAGCTGAGTATTACCGGGCAATGCTGCCGCCCGACCTATTGATCGTGCTGCGAATCTCGCCGGTGCTGGCCGTTCGGCGAAAGCCGACCGAGCCGGCGAGCCATGTCCACTCGCGCTCGAGCGAACTATGGAATATCGCATGGGGTGACGACGTGACGGTTGTAGATGCAAATCGAAAATTCGCTTCCGTACTTGAGACCACGAGATCGCTGATCTGGAATCGGCTATGAGCATTTCGATCGCAGAGATCATCGGGCCTTCGGGTGCCGGGAAGAGCAGTGTCGCGGAATTCCTTGATGCTGCCGGAGGGGTGAGGGCGGGGGTAACGATCTGGGGGCTGCCGATGCCGCTGATCGCGGCCAGCACGGTTAGAGCAATACCAAAACTAGGTCGGGTTATTTTGGGCCGGCGTCGTTTACGAATCGCGGAGCTGAAGCAGGTGATCAGGCTCGAAGCTTTCTATAGATATTTGACCGCCGGAGAAAACGATCCGGCCACACGGCTTCTGATCCTGGACGAAGGGGCGGTCTTTGCATTGGCAAAGCTGCGGGCGGACCTTAACGGGGCTGCAAAAGGAAGCTTGTACGAAAGCTGGGAATCGGAACAGCTTGATCGCTGGGCACGACTGATCGACACGGTGATCTGGCTGGATGCCCCGGACGATCTGTTGATCGAACGGATAAACTCGCGGGACAAAAAGCACCGAATGAAGAACAGGCCCGAGGCGGAGGTAGTAGCATTTCTTCACGGGTACAGAGAGGCATATGACAGCATCGTGAGGGAACTCGAAAAGAGGCGGGGCCTGCGCGTTTACAGATACGAGACGGCGGATACGGTGTCGAGCTCACTGGCAAAGGAGATACTGTCGATCGGCAACGGCCGGGGCACCTCGGCCGCATAGACCAACAGGATAGAGATGAATAAAGTTTCACGGGCCGGCATTCGTCGGCTTTTTTTAATAGTATCTGCGGCTCTTCTGCTTTCGCTTCACGCGAGTGCGCAGGAGGTGATGAGGTTCGCCATAATCGGCGATTACGGATCGGGCGATGCTAATCAGCGGGATGTTGCCAACCTGGTAAAAAGCTGGAACCCCGACTTCATCATCACCACGGGCGACAACAATTATCCTGACGGCGAAGCCGCAACAATAGATGAGAACATCGGCCAGTTCTATCACGAATTCATTTACCCGTACATGGGAACTTACGGGCCCGGGGCGACAACGAATAGGTTCTTTCCGTCGGTGGGTAATCACGATCTGGACAATCGCGTAGGGGCGCCGTTGCAGCCGTATCTCGAATACTTTGCCCTCCCGGGCAATGAGCGATATTACGACTTTCAGTGGGGCCCGGTCCATTTCTTTTCGGTCAACAGCGACACACGCGAGCCGGACGGTGTCACCAGCACTTCGACGCAGGCGGAGTGGCTGCAAGCACGGCTGGCCGCATCGACGGCTCAATGGAAAGTGGTCTATTTGCATCATCCGCCGTTTTCCTCGAGGACATCGTGGGCCAAGCTGCAATGGCCGTATCAGCAGTGGGGAGCAGACATCGTTTTTGCGGGCCATGCGCACGTGTATGAACGGATCATACGTAACGGATTTCCTTATATCACGAATGGCCTGGGCGGCGACAGTACCGGGAGCTTCAGCTCCGCGATAAGCGGCAGCGTCGCCCGATTCGGTTCGAATTACGGAGCAGTGCTTGCGACGGTTTCGCAGACCAGCATCACGTTTCAGTTCATTACCCGAACCGGCGTGATCATCGACACCTATACGATGGGCCCGGACGCGGTTCCGCCGGCGACGCCGTCGGGACTAAACGGTGCGCTTGCATCGAATGATCGTGCGAACCTTTCGTGGACGGATGCGGCGATAAACGAAGACGGTTATCGGATCGAACTTTCGGTCAACGGCGGGAACTTTGCGGAGATCGGATCGGTGGTCGCAAACGTCAACAACTTTACGGCGACCGGCATAACATTGGGCGGGGTTTATTCTTTCCGCGTGCGAGGGATAAACAACGCGGGATACTCGGCATATTCGAATACGGTCACGCTTTCGCATGGAACCGTAACGCCGCCGAATGCACCTTCAGCTCTCACGGCGGAGGCGTTGGACAGTCAGCGAATTCAGCTTGCATGGACGGACAATTCCAACAATGAAGGAGGCTTTCGAATAGAAAGATGCGCCGGGGCTGGATGCTCGGCATTTGCAGAAGCTGCGCCCGTGAGCGCAGGAGTAACCTCATTTATCGACGACGGTTTAACGGCGGAAACACTCTATCGTTATCGAGTGATCGCATATAACCAGGCAGGGGCATCGGCAGCGACGAATATAGCCGAGGCGACGACCGAGCCGGCAGGCGGCCCGACCGAACCGCCGTCCGGACTAACTGCCGAGGCGGCCTCGCAGTCAGAGATCGACCTGGCGTGGACGGACGATTCGGATAACGAGGACGCATTTCATATCGAAAGGTGCACCGGTGCGGGGTGCATCGTTTTTGAGCAGATCGGCGAGGCAGGAGCGAATGCCACATCATTCGAGGACACGGGATTGGCAGCCGGCACCACCTATCGCTATCGAATACGGGCCAGGGCCGGGACGGAATATTCCTCGTATTCAAATACGGTGGAGGCTGCAACGCTCCCGGCAACCGGCGGTGGGCTGCTTTCTGACGATTTCAACGACGGGGTGATGGACGCGTCCAAATGGTTCCTCGGACAGTTGTCACGGTCGGCGTCGAACTACGACTCGCTGATCGCGGTCAGTGAGACTGGCGGGGAGTTGGTGATAACACCGAGGTCGTCTTATTCGTCAGCATCATACGGCGGATGTGTCTCGAACGCCGAATGGGACCTTACCGGCCGGAGTGCGACGGTGCAGGCCGCTATCGCACAAAATAATGCAGTCAGCATATTCTCGGTCGGGATCGATAAAGATAACTGGTACAGCTTCAGGGCAAAAGGCAAGACTCTTTATCTGGAGAGCCGGATCGACGGTTCGACTAGCAAAACGTCCGTGAGATACGACGCGGTGGCTCACAGGTTCTGGCGGATCCGCCATGATGCGGGGACGGACACGATCCGTTTCGAAACGAGTGCGAACGGTGCGATCTGGACATCTCTTCGTTCCATTCAAAGGACGCTCGGCATCACCCTGATGCGGGTTGAACTCGTTGCGGGGACCGGCGGGTCGGTCGGTTCGCCGGGGCAGGCCAGATTCGACAACTTTGTTTTGCTTGAGCAGTAGTCATGGCGGAAGCGGCGTTCGACGGTACACAGCAGATGCAGTTCGGCCAGGCGGAAGCGTACCGCTCGGTGCAGGATATCAATGCGTGCCGTGTAGTGCCGCCGGTTCGATTGGCCTTCTATTTCTACGCGGTGACGATACCGTTCGAAACCGTAGACTTGGGAATCCCGTTTCTGGAGCTGACGATGATCTCGTTCTTCATCCTCGTCGGCTCGCTGCTTTTTCAGCCGGACCTCGCGTTTCGCCGGCCGCCGGCGGCATTTTGGCTCTTTGTAATATATGTGATCGTCTTTGCGATCCCGACCCTTTTGGGGGATGTGCCGGTACAGGAGGAGTCAGACTGGCAGCTCAAGGTGCTGATCCACCTGGTTATCCTCGCGTGGGTGTCATTCAACATAATGAAAAACCACGAGGTGGCTCGAAACGGCCTGATCATCTTTGCCGCGGCTTGCGGGCTGCTCGCGGTAATGCAGATCACCGGATTATCGAGCATGAGTGCCGAGTACGAATCAATGACGGACCGCTCGACGTCGTTCGGGTTTCATCCGAATAATCTCGCCCGCATTCTGGCTTTGGGAATGCTGGCAGTTGTGGGACTGGCATACGGTACGCGCCGCGGACTTACGCATCTCAAGATGGCGGTTCCGTTGGTCATTCTTATTATCGGTTACGCGATCATCCAAACAGGGTCACGGGGGGGGCTCTTGGCCCTGTTTGCGGGGCTTATGGTGATCGTGTTAGGAGACGGCAGTGCCCGATCCAGGTCGAGGAACATCGCCCTGGTCGGCGCTGCCGTCCTTTTGATCGGTGCGCTGATGCTTACGTCTGAGGTGACGTCGTCGCGTTTCGAGCGCGCAATGGACGACGGTGACCTGGCACGCCGCGAATTGATCTACCCGATATCGTGGGAAATGTTTCTTGAACGGCCGATCGTGGGCTGGGGCGGAAAGAGCAGCGAATACGAATTAGGGGCCCGGCTGGGCCACCCGGAGGAAGAGACGAAGAATCCGCATAACTTGTATTTGTACCTGTTGGTGGCGACAGGCCTTGTCGGTGCCGTGCCTATGCTTGCGGGCCTCGGGCTTACATTTCGGGCAGCATGGTCGACGCGGACCGGGCCATTGGGGGTCGTGCCGCTCTCAATGTTCGTCACCGTGATGGTGGCTAACATCAGCGGGCTGTGGCAGCACAACAAGATGCACTGGTTCGTGATCGCACTCGCGCTTTCGACGGTAAGCGTTGTGAGAGTGGCGCGGCCGGGCCCGGAATTTAACAGACCGATATGAAGACACGGTTCAAAGTTCTAATGGTGACCAGCGGATACCCGTCACCCGAGCGCCCTAACGCAGTTCCATTCATCGTTCGTCAGATCGACGCGCTTCGCCGCGAAGGGGTGGAAGTGGACGTTTTTGCCTTCAATGGCCGCCAGCGTCTGCGCAACTATGTAAGGGCGTGGCTGGACCTAAGAAAACATACCGCTGGGAAAAGCTATGACCTGATGCATGCACAGTGGGGGCACAGTGCAATATTGGGCTTTCCGAAGCGTATGCCGTGGGTGATCACCTTCCGAGGGAACGATCTCGAAGGGATAGTCGGGCCGAACGGCCGCTATACATTGAAAGGAAAGATACTGCAGGTAGTGTCGCGGCTGGCCGCGCGCTATGCCGACGGTAAGATCGCCGTTTCGCGGGCGTTGGCCGACCGACTTGGAAGCAAGGATGTTGAGGTGATCCCGAGCGGCCTGGACCTCGAGGTCTTCCGGCCTATGGACAAACGGGATTGCCGAGAGCAACTCGGACTTCCGCAGGACAAGAAGCTGGTCCTTTTTGCAGCCTCGACGGTCAACAATCCGCGAAAACGTTTGGAGCTGGCACGGGAGGCGGTCGAGCTGCTAAAGCGAGAGACCGATGCCGAACTGGTCATTGCGACGAAGGTTACGCACGCCGAGATAGCAATGTACATGAGTGCGTGCGACACCCTGTTGCTGACCTCAATGCACGAAGGCTCACCGAATGTGGTCAAAGAGGCGATCGCCTGTGACCTACCCGTCGTATCGGTCGATGTCGGTGACACACGGGAACGGATCGCATCGGCGGGTGCGGGGGTCATTTGCGGGGACACGCCGGCAGAGTTGGCAGCGGGATTAGCAAGAGTGTTGGCCGCGGGGCCCGTCACTACACGAGAGTCGATACTCGAACTCGATGAACGGCGTACTACGAGGCGAGTCATACGAATGTATCACCGAGTCGTTCAGGAGCAGAAAGCTTCCGCCAAGGCGCGGGGTATAGGAGGTGAAGACAATTATTCCGTCCGTCGGGCCTGATAGCGACGGAGGCGGCCTCAAGCAATGCCGCCGAGTGGAACTTGTTGGGCAAAGCGCCCGATAAAAATTACGACCGGACCGCACCTGCCAGTGCGATCCGGTCTTGTGCATTAACTTCAAACTGAGGGGTTCAAAGTCAATGAAACACCAATATACTACAGATCCGCCTGCGGGTGGATATGTTGCCGAACACTCACTCGGCGAAGGCGACCTGCACGTCTCCGAAATCGAGAAAAGCGGGCATGGATTCGATGCTGTGCTTGCGGGACCGCTTTCCGGCCGGGAAAGCTTGTTATTTGAAGGCACCAAACGGCTTATGGATATATCCGTCGCCCTTGCTGCCATAATCGCAACACTTCCAATTTTTGTGATCGTCGCAATAGCGGTAAAGATGACCAGCCCCGGGCCGGTCTTTTTTTTCCACCGCCGTTTGGGCAAGAACGGTGAGGAATTTGCGTGCCCCAAGTTCCGAACCATGGTTAGCAACGCCGAGCAGCTCCTAGACACGGATCCGGGCCTGCGCAAGCGTTTTGCGGCGAGGTTCAAGATCGACGACGATCCGCGTATAACGCCGCTCGGGCATTACCTGAGGCGGACCAGCCTCGATGAACTTCCACAGCTCTTCCTGGTCCTGACCGGGCGGATGAGCCTGGTCGGGCCCCGGCCGATCATTCGTGAGGAACTGAAGAAATACTCTATCTACGGCGGCAAGCTGCTCACCGTCAAACCGGGCATAAGCGGCCTGTGGCAAGTGTCTGGCCGCAGCGACACGACTTATGCCGAGCGGGTGCTTCTAGATATGCAGTACATCGACAATCGAAATCCGATCATGGACCTGAAGATCGCCCTACTCACGGTTGGTGTAGTCCTCAGAAAAAACGGCGCGCGGTAGATCACTATGAGGGTAGTTATTATCACTCAGAACTATTTACCCGAGATGGGAGCTCTCTCGAATCGGATGTATCCGATCGCGAGGGAGCTCAGCAACGCGGGCCACAAAGTAACGGTCGCGACGGGGATGCCTAACTATCCCGAGGGCAAGGCGTTTGACGGTTACAAGGGACGCGTCGCGATGAGAGAACGGCTCGAGAGGGCGGAGGTAATCAGGACCGCGTTTTATACCGTGCCGAGAAATATCAGCAAGGCTCGGCAAATGCTCAGCTATCTGAGTTTTATTCCGGCATCGCTGGTAAGCACGCTGAGGGCCGGGCCGTGCGATGTAGTAGTGGTCACGACGCCGCCGATCTTTCCGATCCTGACGGCGATCCTGGTATCAAAACTTCGACGGGCCAAGCTTGTACTTGATGTTCGGGACCTATGGAGCGATGAGCTGATAAATTTCGCCGGGTTGAAAGAGACGTCTTTCGTTGTGCGGGCCTTCAGGGCGATCGAACGTTGGGGCTACACATCGGCGGACCTTGTTTGCTGCACCACTCAGTCGCTGGCGGACACGGTCATTGCACGCGGCGGCAATAGAGCGTCAACGGTCGTCTATCCGAACGGAGCGGATCTGGATCTGTTCAAGCCCTCATTGGAAAAAGCGAATACGATATCTGCACTGACACCGCTCGGCGACCGCTTCGTGGTCTTGTACTCCGGACTATTGGGGATGAAACATGGCCTTGATACTTTGATCGACGCCGCGGGCCTGCTGCAGCACGACCCGGACATCCTGGTCGCTCTTGCGGGAAACGGCGCGGCGAGGCGTGACCTGGAAAAGAGGGTGGGCGAGCGGGGGTTGACAAACGTGGTCTTCCTCGGCGAGCTTCCGCTTGAGCAGATACCTATGGCTATCGGCCGTGCGGACATATGTTTCGCCGGTGAGCGAGGCGACGCATATCAGGAGAAGCTGATATCGGTGAAGATTTTTGAGTATATGGCCTGCGAGCGACCGGTGGTAGGGTCGGTGGTGGGCGAGAGTGCCCGGGTGATCGCCGGGTCAAAGGGAGGGTTGGTCGTTTGTCCGGGCGACGCGGAAGCGATCGCCGATTCGGTTCTTAGGCTGAAAAGCGACCCTGAGCGACGCAGGGCAATGGGCAAGGCCGGGCGCAAATACGTTGAAACCAATTATTCACGCAGCGATTGGGCGCGGAGGTTTGAGGGGTGGCTGACCCACCTCGTCGAAAAACGCGACGGCTCAGCCGCGCTGGAGGCGGCAGAGATCCATTGAAACAGATGCGGCCGTTACTGATCATTCTTGGGTGGATGGCGATCTGGGGCACGGATTGCGCCGCGCCGGTAACCGGTATACCACAAACGGATACGTCGAGGGGCTTTGTGATCGAGGACCGAAACAGGCAAGCGGTCATCGAAGATATGCTCGCCCGCGGCCATCTGCTTCCCCGATTCAAGGAGTGGTTTGCGTCACCTGAAGGCAAGGCAGGCGCGGCCGGTTCGGAGGCTGACCCGTTCGAACTTAATGAGGCACTGGACGGCAAACGTGGGATCTCGCCGGGGGACATTCTTTGGCTGCGAGGCGGGACTTATAACGGAGCGTTTACCACGCGAATGAACGGGACTGAAAAGCGTCCGATCCATATCCGGCAATTTCCGGGCGAGCGAGCGCTGCTGGTGAAAGACTTCGCCAAACGCGATACGGCAACGCTGGCCGTCCGCGGTGATCATCTCTGGTTTTGGGACTTTGAAGTTGCTACCTCATTCAAAGATAGATCGCGGCTCGATCCCCACGGCAAACTCTCGCCTTGGCGAGGCTCGGGGATTAACGTCTGGGGAGCCCGAACGAAATACATCAACATGATCGTTCGCGATAACGGGCATGGGTTTGGGCTTTGGAATGAAGAAGGGGGAACTGAGATCTACGGGTGCCTTATCTTCAATAACGGCAACAATAAGAAGGAGCATGGCGTTTACGGGCACAACCGGACGGGTGTCCACACGATCGACGCGAATGTGATCTTTAACAACGCAGGATATGGCCTGCATCTGTATGCAAATTCAACGAAGAGCTCCGTGTCGGGGTTTGACGTAGCCGAGAACTCTGTCTTTACGAACGGGGCCATCGTAGATGTCGATCAAGTTGCCGATCAGATACTTGTCGGAGGTGTCGATGGTGTTCCTGCTGATCGCCTAACGATACGGGCGAACCGCATCTTTAATTTTCCCGAAGGATCGACGTCCAAGAATCGCGGAATCCGGCTGGGTTATGAACACCAAGGGAACGGGAGAGCCAGCGTGGTGGACAACTACATCGTCAGTAGAGTGCCGCTGAGACTGCTTTGGTGGAGCGATCTGGAGGTCGTCGGGAACACGATCGTATCCGATTCGCGAAGCCTGGACCTCGAATATGTCACTGAGCCAAATGGCTATACCTTTTCGGGGAACCGATTTGTTACCGGGAACCGACAGTCTCGTTTCGTTGTAAACGGAAAGAAGTTGACGCCGGCGTCATGGTCGGCACTTGGGTTTGCAACAGACGATGCCGTCGGACAAACGGCCGGAGTATCGGTCTTTGTCGTGCCGAATAGGTACCATGAGGGCCGCGGCACCGTTACAATTTTTAACCCTGCCGGTGAAGCGAAGGTAGACGTAGACCCGGCCAAGATCCTGAGAAAAGGAGAGAGATATGAGGTGTATGACGCGCAGAACGTGTATGCTCCGGCGGTGCACACCGGTGTTTATGCGGGCGAGCCGATCCGCATCGCAATGCCGCGACCGGAGCCCGCCCAGCCGGTCGGCAACGTAGAGCGAAAGCCGGTGCACACGGCACCGCACTTCGCTGTGTATATCATCTGTAAACGAGCTAAATAAAAGTTACGGCACGGGAGTAAGCATCCCGTGCCGTAGGCAGCTAGCTGAGCTAGGGGGCCGGAACGACCGGCGGTGGTCCAGGATTTTCATCCAGGTCAAATCCGTGTGTCAACGTACCAAAATGGAGAAACACGGTATTTTTGCCACCCGCGATCAGACGGCTCCCGCCAACACCTATCGCCGATCCGATCGTAGGATTGCGATAGTAGCGATATCCGACGTCAAATATCGACGAGCGGCTAGAAAATGCGCCGTATGGAGTTACGGTAAATTCCATCGCTTTTTCCAGAGATCCGCGGCCGTGCGAGTTTAGGTTCTCGTAAAGGCTCGCGTCACCGCGGCGAAGCAGCAGCTCGGCATGGAGCACCATGCTGGTTAATGTAGTGTGCATATAGGTCCACGCGGAATCGTCATCAGTGAGACGCGTGCCTGAGCAGCCGGTGCTGCCGCGGCCGGTCTCTTCCGGGATCCCGCCGTGCGACTGAATTCCGTGGGCGAAACCGTTCGTCGAGTTCGTCGAAGAGAAATTTCGGCAAACGCTGTTCTTCATATTCGGGAACGGCGCTCCGGTCGAGTGGTCGCCGGTGCCATTCATCCGATGAAGCTGCATTGCTTTTGCCTCTTCGTATGCCTGTCGCGGTGTAAACGTCTGGTTGTTTCGATCGCGGAGCGTTCTGCCCGATCCGGCAAAATAGTCTGCGATTATCGCGGCGGCCGCGCTGCCGTTGCTGCCCCAGTTCGTGGAGCGTTCGTCGCTTGCCCAGTCAGCCAGGTGATAAGCGTGGTTGTTGAGCCAGTCGAAGAACAGGGTCTTGTCGGCCGAGCTCCAGCCCGAATAGCCGGCAAGCAGATCCGCAGCGATAACATATCCGGCGACGTGCCGCGATATCGTCAGAGGGCAGCCGGAACTGCCGCCGCTGTATACGTAATCTTCCGTATAGCTCCGGGCGATCTCAAGAATGTGCTTGCGTGCGTCCGCGGCATAAGCAGAGTCTCCCGAAAGGTGGTAGGCAAGTGCCTTAGCGTAAACGCGGGCCGCGCCCTCCTGAAAATCGGGACGGTCGGTACATACATCGACTCCAGTGAAATCCCGTACGGGCCAATTCGTCGGCGAGCCGACATATGACATCAGGTTTGCGACGGACTTCTTATAAGGTTCCTTTTGCTGATCGGCTTTCTGCCTGATGATCTGAAGTTCACCCGGTGTCGTCAAATAACCCCGCGAAAGTCCCGATACGGGAGGCGGGGTCGGTGTAGGAGTCGGCGTAGGAGTCGGTGTGGGTGTCGGCGTCGGGGTCGGAGTAGGCGTCGGTGTAGGAGTAGGCGTCGGAGTCGGCGTTGAGATCCTGCGACCTACGCGAAAATGCTCGAACCGTGCCGCACCCGGGAACGGGACTGAGGCGGAACTCCCGGAAGTCAGCTCCGCTTTGACAGACTCAACCGGAAATGTCCTTGAAACAAAGTGGATGTTCTGCCAGCGCACACGATCGCGGCTGACTTCGACCGAGAGCGTGTCGCTTGCGACATCATGAATGAAGCGCCAGTAGGGCGTTGACGTATTAAAGTTAAACTTCGTCGTGTTATATATTCCGCCGACCACGTGGTCAATGACCATCTGATTGTTCTGGGCAGTGACGCGGTAGAAATCGCTGTTGCTAACGCCGATGGAGAACGATGTTTCCGATCGCTGCGACGCAACCTGGCGGATCATTACCTCGGCCCAGGTCCCGGTCATGTCGAACGGGATCTTAGAGACATACCCGCTGAAACCGGGCTGATGGTTGCGTGCAACCGGCGTGATCTTTAGCTCGCCGTTGCTCTCGGCTAGGCCGACCCGGGAATGATTCGGGCCGACATCTCGGGTGAAACTGCCCTCAACCCAGAGAGCGGTGTTCATGGTGCCGTCCTCAAAGTCGTCAGACAGCGTTTCGTCGAATGAAGAAAGCGCGAAACCGATGGTCGAGGTCATAGCGTAGAGGGCCACAATGGCCGCCGCCGTGAACGCCCGCGCATTGATACCGCGCAGAAATACCGTAGATATACCTTGCAATTGTTTTACCTCCAAATGAGTTCGTAATGCAGCGAATGGAGATGGGCTATTGTCAGTTCTGACGGATCAGTATGTTTGGGGCAAAACCGTTTGAAGCAGCCGAGCCGCAACCGTATGAATATTTCTGTTAACACGACCGGGAAATTTGAAGTTATGAGAGAGCCTCCCTTCGCTAGTTTTAACGATAGAGGATGAGCCAAGGGCCAAGCAATAGAAACGACGTGTAAATATCGAATTTCTGATGTAAAAAAGCGTTACTTTAACCTCTCACGCCGATGTTTATTGGTGAAAAATAAAATGATCCACGCAAGAGGCGAAAGTGCGGTACGCGTAGGCGGGGGCTCGAACACGATCCTTGCGATCGAATGCTGCCCGCATATCGTCAAGGCATTAAAAAAAGGCCTGGACAAAGAACTAAGGTCGGTGACGTCACGGCAGGCGCTAAGTCGCGCGACGCATGAGAACGGGATCAAGCTGATCGTTATAGGCGCGGCGACGACGCCGGTCCGGCGCCCGTTCATCAGCCAGCTGCGGCGAATCTGCGCCGACACGCCGCTGTTGATCTTTCGCAGAGAGCGGTACGGCGAGGATGACGAGAAAGAACGACTGAGGGGCGAATTTGTGCTAAGCGACGCAAGCAAGCCTGGCGATCTGAAACTTGTGGGCGACGTGAGCCGGCTGCTGCCTCTAAAACCGTGCACACATCTGGACCGCCCGGGAGCATTTGCCAAGGTCCGTGAGATCGTTAAGGTGATCGCCGACCGGTACCACGATCCGCAGCTCGATCTGAAAAGCGCGGCGACGGAACTGGGAATGTCGCCGGCCCGGCTTTCGCGGATATTGAACATTGAGGCCAATATCAGTTTTCCGCAGCTTTTGAGGCAGGTCAGGGTCGAGGAGGCGAAGCGGCTGCTGTCGACGACAAAATACAGCGTGAAAGAGGTTTCAGCCCGGGTGGGATTTTCGGACAGCCATTATTTTTCACGGGTGTTCAAGCAAGCGACGGGGATGAACCCGACGGAATTCGAGCAAGCGAAACAAAGTTCAGTTTTCGGCTAGGGATTTGTGGAAACGGGCCGGCAATGTAACTTTGTTTAATATGAACGGAAACAAACGGTTACGAGCACAGTGGCAAGCAATAAAGGGTTGGCCATTATAGCCGTCGAGGTCTATTCATAATCTACTAATTTGGCGATGGCCGCACCTGATGAGGGTGCGGCTTTTTTAGTTTGGTGAGTCTATTGAGTCTATCGAGTCTATCGAGTCTATCGAGTCTGTCGAGTGGGCTGAGGTGTGAGAGTTGGCGGATCAAATTTCACGCAAAGCTCGCAGAGGTCGCAAAGGGGCGAGTCCATTGGGTCTATCTAGTCTGGTGAGTAGATGGAGTCTGGTGTCGACTATGGCGAGTCTGGGGAAGAAGGGTTTTGTTTAGGGTAGCGAGTGTGGCAAGTTAGTGGTGTATGCGGAAGGTGCTGACAGCGGCGGAGATGCGTGAGGTGGACAGGATGACCACCGAGCGGTTCGGCATTCCGTCTATCGACCTGATGGAGAACGCTGCGGGTGCGGTTCGGGATGCGGTGGTCGAAGCCTTCGGCGGTGAGGTATCGGGCTGCCGGGTTGCGGTCATTTGCGGGAAGGGGAACAACGGCGGCGACGGCGCGGCGGTTGGCAGGCTTTTGGCAAAAAAAGGCGCGGATGTGGCGGTGTGCTTGATCGGAGCGGCAGCGGATACGAAAGGCGACGCGCGAGAAAATTTCGATGCGGCGGCGAAGCTTGCCTCCGAGAGCGAGCTGCGGTTCGTCGAAGCCGTGGACGAGAAGGGCTTGGAAAGTTTTTTTGAGAGTGTCGGAGCCCCGGACGTGGCCGTCGACGCACTGTTTGGGACGGGGCTTACTAAACCGGTTGCGGGTCTCTATGAAAGGGCGGTTCGGTGGTTGAACGAGAGGCGTGGCGGGGGAACGATGGTCGTGTCGGTCGATGTGCCGTCGGGGCTTGATGCGGACAGGGGCGAGGAGATCGGCCCGGCGGTGCGGGCGGATATCACCGTTACCTTTACCGCACCGAAGGCGGCGAATGTTCTGCCGCCCGCGAGCAGGCTCAACGGCCGCCTGATCGTTGCGGATATAGGTTCGCCTATGGAACTGATCGACGAGCAGCCTTCAAAGACGTTCGTTGCGGGACGTTCGGATGCGAAGGCGTGGCTTGCCGCATCGCGGTTTACGGACGATTCGTACAAGAACAAGCGTGGGCATGCATTGATCGTGGCGGGTTCGGAGAACTATTCCGGGGCTGCGGTGCTGTGTGCGAATGCCGCGATCAGATCGGGAGTGGGGCTGGTGACGCTGGGCACGCCGAGGTCGTCGAAAGAGGCGGCAGCGGCTCGGGCATTCCCGGAGGTTATGGTGCGGCCGTTGGCGGAGACGGAGGGCGGTGCGGTCTCGAGCGACGCGATCGAGGAGGTCGAGGGGTTCCTGAAAAATGTCGATGCGATCGCGATCGGCAGCGGGCTTTCGGCGGGAAGCGAATCGACGGCGGGGTTCGTCAGGCATTTTGTCGAGCACCGGAAAATGCCGACGCTGCTCGATGCGGATGCCCTTACGCTGATCTCACCGTTTGATTCATTGCCGCGATCGGAACACCGGTTGATCGTGACCCCGCATGAGGGTGAGTTTCTAAATATGCTGGGGACGGATGAACGTTCGGCTCTGAACGACCGAGTTCGGGTGGTGCGCGATTTCGCGGTGAAGCACCGGTTGATCCTCGTGCTAAAAGGGGAGCGTGTGCTTATCGGCGGTCCGGATGGGCGGGTGGTCATTAATCCGACCGGGAACTCAGGGCTCGGGAAGGCAGGCAACGGCGATACGCTGACCGGGCTTCTGGCGGGGTTTTTGGCACAGGCGGCAAAGCTCGAGTTAGACATATTTGAAACGGTGGCCGCGGCGGTTTACATTGCCGGTGCCGCGGGGGATGTTGCGGAAGAAAGATACGGGAAAAGGGTGATGACCGCGTCGGACGTAAGGGAATGTTTTGCGGAAGTGTTTAGCGAATTGGAAGGAGGCGAAAAATAGGACCGGAAGCGACAACTAATACGCTAGCGGGCGCTCATCTGTGCAAGACGCCGGAGGAGACGTACGCCCTTGGAATCGAGCTGGGGGCGCATTTGCGACCCGGCGATGCCGTGTTGCTGCACGGTGGCCTTGGGGCGGGTAAAACACTGCTGACAAAGGGGATAATGGAGTCCGTTGGCTTCGACCCAGATGATGTTACGAGCCCAAGTTTTGCGCTGGTCAATCTGTATAACGCAGATGCCGTGGACGTTTATCACATCGACCTGTGGCGGATCGACGAAGGAGCCGATGCCGCATTCGGGGTGGGCCTGGATGAGATCGTAGGCGAGCCCAATTCGATCGTCATCATCGAATGGGCTGAACGCCTCGGGGCCTTTCGGTTTCCCGGCAGGGTATGGAAGGTCGAGATCGGCGGCGACGGTGAGGACACTCGAGAGATAGAAATTTCGCTGAATGACACGCATTCGGAGGTCGATGCGGCGGGCTAGGGCGATCATGCTTGCCGCGGCCGTCGCGGTCTCTGCGGCGGCGTGCGGCACTGCGGAGGGACCTGTTGCCAATACGGCGGCACCCGCTCTCGATCCCCGGGTCGAGCATCTAAAACGCGTCCGAACGGCGATAGAGCCGTTCTTTGAGCCGATGCAGATCCTCGAGGGCGATTGGCTTAAATCGCAGCGGGAAGAGGGCGAGACCTTTGAGGAATACCTCGCTTCCGACCCGCCTTTGCCGACGCGAGAGCGGAATACCATTTATATTCTGCCGGTCGGGAGTTTCACCGCACAGCAACGAAGGGCGATCGGGCTCGCAGCTGAATATATGCGGGCGTACTATGACCTGCCGGTGCGTGAACTGCCGGAGGCGAAGCTTGGTAGGGTACCGCCCGAAATGCAGCGGCGGCTGGAATACAGGAATAACCTTCAGATACGCACGGAATTTTTCCTTGAGGAGATGCTGCCTGACAGGCTTCCCGAAGACGGAGCAGCGCTGATCGCATTTACGAATTATGATCTCTACCCAAGCGAGACGTGGGCGTTCGTTTTTGGCCAGGCGTCGCTGAAACATCGTGTGGGGGTCTGGTCGCTTTACCGGTTTGCGGACATGAAGACCGGGCGTTATGACGACAGGCTGCTGACCGATCGCACTCTAAAGATCGCGATGCACGAGACCGGGCATATGTTCGGGATGAAGCACTGCATCAAATACGAGTGCCTGATGTCAGGAACGAATCATCTTGCCGAAACTGACCGGCGGCCGCTGGATAACTGCCCTGAATGTATGGCGAAGCTTGCATGGGCGATGGATTATGATCCCGTAGAGCGGTACCGGAATCTGGAGGCGTTCTGGGAAAAGCAGGGCCGGCGAGAGGAGGCGGACCTTATGGCGAAAAAGGCAGAGGCTGCCGCAGCGGTGAAATGAAATATGGTGAAGAACATTCTGATCCGGAAGGGCGAGCGGAGGCTCGAGGCGACATTGAGGGACGGCGAAACGGTGACGTTCCCGGTCGCGGTGGGTTCAGACGCCAAGGGGCCGAAGATGCGTGAGGGCGACAGGCGGACGCCCGAAGGTGATTACTTTGTCTTTGCCCGCAATCCAAAAAGCAGGTTTCATCTTTCACTGGCGCTGAGCTATCCGAATGCGGAGGATGCCCGACGAGGCGCACGAGAAGGGATCATTTCGCAGGCCGATGCCGAAGCTATTGCGCGACTCGCTGCCGCCGGCGAGCGTCCGCCGCAGAAGACGCCGCTCGGCGGGGAGATTTACATTCATGGAGGCGGGAGCGGACGTGATGAGGGAACGCAGGGATGCATCGGCTTGGAGGATGGGGACATCGAATGGCTCTTCGAACGCGTCGAAGTAGGTACGCCGGTGCGGATATTGCCCTGAATCGGGGGTCGATAACTTGACTTGGCGGCGCCGGACAGGGGATACTTGACAAAAGTGTCAGGTTTGTAAAAAAGAAAGAAATTATGCCTTATCCAGAAATAATGATCCACGGTATGCGGGCTGAACTTGCTCAGCTCGGCATTGAAGAAACCAAGACCTCGGAAGCGGTCGAGGAAGCAATTAAGAACACTGACGGCACGCTGATGGTCGTCGTGAATTCGGTATGCGGATGCGCGGCAGGCGGCGTTCGTCCGGGCATCGCAATGGCCCTGGCGAATTCGCCGGCGAAACCGGACCGGGCAATCACCGTATTTGCGGGTGCCGATATCGATGCGACCGAAACTGCACGAAGCCATTTTACGGGTTACGCGCCTTCATCGCCGTCAATTGGTTTTATCAAGAACGGCGAATTGGTCGAGATGTTCGAACGCCGCGATCTGGAGGGCCGTCCGCCGCAGGTCATCGCCCAGGCTCTGGCCGAAGCGTTCAGCAAACACTGCACAGCGACCGAAGCTGCTGTAAATTAAGTACTTTTGAGAGAGCGAGGGAGGCGGCCGAACGTGCCGCCCCTTTTCGTTTTAAACCGTTTCAACATTTCTCTTGCATCCCGGCGGCGTTACGGGATAAAATATTGGTGACGGCAATTCTCTCCGCTCCGGCCCGCCGTCAACGATCCCGATGTCAATCAGCCAACGACAACACACTCGATTTTCTCTCGACATTCCGGCGACGATCGTGTCGCGAATGGGCGAACGACGCGACACCTTGCTTCAGCAGATCAGTGTCGGCGGATGCTTTACACAATGGGAAGAGAATATATATGTTGGTGACGAATTTCGGCTCGAAATTCGGCTGCCGAACGGGAACCGGTTGCCATTAAAATGCAAGGCGCTTTACCGGTTTGAGAACACCGGCATCGGCGTCAGATTTCCGGATATCTCGGAGTTTGAGCAGGAGCTGATCTCAGATATAATCTCCGATCGAATGGCTAAAGAACAGTTGCCGGTCTTTCCCGACCCGCTGGCAAGGCCGGGAAGTACGGCCGAGCGGACCGCCGAGCCTATGATCACCGATCCCCGCATCGCCCGCGAGAAGATGCTCGAGGAAGTGATGTCGGGCGAATGACCCCGCCTAACGCCGCGCTGCGGCGATCTCCATAAAACTCGAATTTTCGATCTCAGCACACGAAAGGCCAGTCATCGACGCTGCCTCCTCGGGGGTAAGAGCGCCGCAGCGGAGCGCCATGCGGAAATATCCGAGCATGCCTTGCGCCGATGCGGCGTCGTCGAAATCGTTGCCGCTCAGCGCGGCTTTCGTTGCTGTGTCGATGAAGCCTTTAAGCCGGCGCCCCTGTGATTCTGAACCGGTTAAAAAGAATGTGAATACGGCAGCGTAACGGGCGGGGAGCTGATTGGGGTGGAGGTCCCAGCTCTGGTAAAAGCCCATCGACATCGAACGCGACACGTTCGCGAAGTGCTCGCGCCAGCCTTCGTGGACGGCCCGCAGGTCCTCCTGCCGCTGCTCTTCGGTGAGGCCGTCGCCGCGGTTTTTGGGTACGGGCAGTTTGGTCGTTACCGAATCAGACAGCCGAATTCCGAGCGGCGAGAGCGATGCAAGCATCACCTGGCGTGCAAAATCGCATGCGGGATGAAATAGTGCCTGGTGGTCGCCGGCGATGCCGACCGCAGAGGTGTAATCATAGGCGCCGAAATGGACCGAACGGACGCGGCCCTTGCCGGCCTCAACCAGCCGACGGGGCGCAAAACGGCCTTTTTCCGGGTCGATGATGGCCTCGGGTGTTTCGATCATCAGCTCGATGCCGATTGTGCCGCGTTCAAGGCCCGCGTCCTTCTCGATATCTTTCAGGTGCAAGCACAACTCTTTAACCTCGCTGCGGCGGGTGATCTTTGGCAGAGTGACGACGAAATTCTTTGGGATGGTGCCGCCTGAGGCGTCGAGGAAGTTTTCCAGAAAGGTCTCGAGTGTGCGGACCGCCCGGCCGTAGGTCTCGGCGGCGAATGATTTGATGCGAAAGCCGCAGAAGGGCGTCGATGTGCCGGCGGCGATAGCGGAGGCCAGCTCACGAGCGGAGCGAGCCGCGTCGCGGTCCTCTTCCTCGTCAGAGCGAAAGCCGTAGCCGTCTTCGAAATCGATCCGGAAATCTTCGATCGGTTCTTCGCGGAGCTTCTTGATGGTGCGCCCATGTACGGTCCACGCGAGCCATGCGGGGAAATTGCTTTGCCGCGCTTCGTCGGGCGAGCTCTCAATTGCGTGGCCGAGACGGGCCACCTCATCGGGGAAAGGGGAAAGCTCGTCGGCGCCTTTGAGGCCGAGCGCGGCGGCGAACTCGACGAAATTCGCGGCGTAGTTCTCCATCGACCGGAGAGCGAGATCGCCTAGCTTTCGCGGCGTTCCCGCATTGAAGCGGTCTGCGCCGCCGTAAACGACGTGGACGGGAAAGCGCGGCGGGCTCACGTCGGGCTTGAGCTCGGCGTCGGGAACATCGACGATCAACTCCACGCCTTCGTCGCCTTCGCGAATGATCTGTTTCGTCATCAGTCGAACAAAGCCTCCAAAGCGGCCTCGAGATCCCGGACGCCGACGACGCGAACGCCGAGGAGTTTTTCGAGGCCTTTCTTGTTGGATTCGGGTAGGATCAGTTTCTTGAAGCCGAGGGTGCCTGCCTCGCGAGCGCGAGCCTGGGCCTGAAGCACGCCGCGGACCTCACCGGTAAGGCCGACCTCGCCGAAGACCGCCGTGTCGGGGGGCACCTGAAGATTGCGGAAGCTCGAGGCGATCGCCGCGATGACGCCGAGATCGACGGCCGGTTCATCGACCTCAAGCCCGCCCGCGATATTGACGAAAACATCGTCGCCGGCGAGCTGCATGCCGAGCCGTTTTTCCAGCACGGCGATCAGGAGCGCGGCGCGGTTCTGATCAAAGCCTTGCGTCATTCGCCTGCCCGAGCCGTATTTCGTGCCGCTAACCAGAGCTTGGACCTCGACCAGCAGCGGGCGTGTACCCTCCATCGCAACGGTAACCACGGAGCCGCTTGCTCCTTCGGGACGTTCCTGCAGAAAGAGTTCGGACGGATTGCCGACCGCCTCGAGGCCTGAGCCGGTCATTTCGAACACGCCGATCTCATTGGCGGCGCCGAAGCGGTTCTTTGTAGCGCGAACGATGCGATGATTGTGATGGCGGTCGCCCTCGAAATATACGACAGTATCGACAATGTGTTCGAGGGTACGCGGCCCGGCAATGGAACCCTCTTTAGTCACGTGGCCGATGAGGAATACCGGCGTCGCGGTTTGTTTGGCGAAGTGCATGAATTGCGCGGCCACCTCTCGCACTTGTGAGACGCTGCCGGGGGCTGATTCGATCGCATCGCTGTAAACGGTTTGGATAGAGTCGACTATCAAGAGCCCCGCTCTCAGGCGTTCCGCCTCTGACATGACCGAACGGAGGTCCGTTTCGGGCAGGAGGAATACATTCTCGGCGGTCAGGCCGAGCCTTTCGCCACGCATCTTTATCTGACGTTCGGATTCCTCGCCTGATACATAGAGGACTTGGGTTCCAACCGCGGAAAGACGCTCGGCCATCTGGAGAACAAGTGTCGATTTGCCAATGCCTGGAGCGCCGCCGATCAGCACCAGCGAGCCGGGTACGATGCCGCCGCCGAGTACGCGGTCGAGCTCGTCGATGCCCGAGGTAAAGCGAACGTCGTCCTGGGGTTCGATATCGGTGAAAGAGACGGGCGGGCGGCCATTTGAGCGGGAGCCGCGAAGCGAGCCGTTAGCCGTTGAGGGGCGGAAGCGCTCCTCAACGAGCGTGTTCCACTCACTACAATCGGGACATTGCCCGAGCCATTTACGGGACTGTGAGCCGCAGCTCTGACAAACGAATATGCTAGAGGGTTGTTTCGCCATATGGGTGAAGCCCGATTTTACACCATCGGCCGTCCGAATGCCTTTTGCACTTGCGGTGTGCAACATCGGCTTTGCTTATGGCAATATAATAGATAGTGTCCACACACAGCGTTCATCAATTTGCAGAAAAAGTAGCCCTGATCACCGATGGAACCTCGGCCGTCGGCCGTGCGGTGGCGCTGCAGCTGGCACTCAACGGGGCATATGTGATCGTTGGGCAACCTGCCGATCAGCCTGCGGACCCTTCTATCGAGGAACTGCAGTCGATGGGGACGCTGGCATCTTCGGTTGTTTGGGACGCCCGAACGGACGAGGGTGCGAAAACGCTGGCCGCGGGAGCGGCGGAGCGGTTTGAAAGGGTGGACTTTCTCGTCAACTGCCTGAAATATGCTGGCGAATCGGCGTTTCTAGAGACGGAAGCCGCGGCTGTCAGGGATGCGATCGACCGCGAGATCGAAGCACCGCTCAGGGTCGTGAAAGCGGCCTTCCCCTGGATGAAAGAGCGGCCGCGGGCCCGAATAGTAAACGTACTCAGCGGCGAGATGCCGAATATCGGGGTGGTCAATTCGATCGTGGGGGCAGCGGTCCGCGAGATGACGCGGGCGCTGGACGGCGAGCTTCCCGAGAATTTCAAGGCGAATGCGGTGGTCGCGAACGGGGCGGCGGCTGACGACGTCGCTAGAGCGGTACTTTTTCTTTTATCATCTGAGGCAAAGGCGGTCCGCGGTGAAACGATGGTGCTGTCGGTATAGGCCCGAGGCCAAAAATCGTTACATAAGTAAATACTTCGTGTTAAAATTTAAATAATGAAGCTAGATGTTCTCATCATTCGAATAGCATTCATCGGCCTTTTGGCCGTAGTCGGGTTTTTGCTCAACCCGCTCGCCCACACATATAAGCTCGGAACGATGGACGAAATGTCGCGGCGTTTCGTTTCGGGGATCCTCGGCATGCTCGTTGCCGGATTGATGATCGCGTTTGAAATGCGCGTGCGGCGGGCCTCGCTAAAGACGCTGATCGGTGCTGCGATCGGGTCGATACTCGGAATTGTGGGTGCCTTTTTGATCGGCGTGCTCATCTCGATACAGAAAGAGGCGGCCGTTTCTGCCGAAGTGCAGACCTTTATGACACTGACGTTAGCCTTTTTTATGGGCTATGTGGGCTTGATGGTGGGTGCGGCAAAGGGTGATTATCTGGACCTCTCGGCTCTTGGCGGCATCTTTCACGACAAGAACGTCAAGCGCGATCTTAAGGTGCTCGACACTTCGGTGATCATCGACGGCCGGATCGCCGATATTGCGGAAACGGGGTTTCTGAGCGGCGGGCTAATAATCCCGAACTTTATCCTCAATGAGCTGCAGCAGGTGGCGGACTCGGCCGATTCCTCAAAACGTCAACGCGGACGCCGAGGGCTTGATATGCTCCAGCGGCTTCGCAATAACAGCAAGCTCGACATCCAGATCGTTGAGACGGATTATCCGAATGTTAAAGAGGTCGATCTAAAGCTTATCGAGCTGGCGAAAGAGATGGAGGCGGTGATCGTCACGAACGATTTCAATCTCAATAAGGTCGCTCAATTGCGGGGCGTCGCGGTACTGAACATCAACGAACTTGCGAACGCTCTCAAACCGGTCGTGCTGCCGGGCGAGGCGATGCGGGTGTTCGTCCTGAAAGAGGGCAAGGAATATAACCAGGGCGTTGCATATCTGGATGACGGTACGATGGTCGTTATCGACAATGCACGCCGGCTGATCGGCAAGACGGCGGATATTTCGGTGACCAGCGTTCTGCAGACGACCGCGGGCAAGATGATCTTTGGCCGGCTGTGGGAAGACAAGGAGGAGCACGAGGGCAATGTGGCTATCCACGATTCGCGCTCGATGGGCTTTCGCAAGGCGACCAGGGACCTGAGACAGACGACCATTATCGAAGAGCTGGATTAGCAGTTCTGGCAACCGCATGAACACCGCAATAATCGTTGCCGCCGGGATAGGAACACGGCTCGACCCTGAAACACCGAAACAATTTATTGAGATACACGGCAAGCCGCTCATCGTTTACACGCTTGAGCGGTTTGAATCGTGTTCGGCCATCGATGAGATCGTCGCCGTCGTCGCGGAGGACGAGGCAGAGAGATTTCGGACGATGATCGAGCCCTACGGAATCTCAAAGCTGAAGCAGATCGTAACCGGAGGCAGGCTCCGGGCGGAATCGGTCGCGAACGGGCTTGCAGCGGTGGATCCGGCGACTGAGATCGTGGCGGTGCACGACGGTGCACGCCCGCTGGTGAGCACGGACGAGATCTTACGGACGGTGAATGCCGCGCGGGAATTCGGTGCCGCATGCCTGGTCGGTTCGATCCCCGATACGATCAAAGAGGTGGACGGCGAGACGATCGTCGGCACGCTTGACCGCAGGCAGCTGCGGCGGGCGCTGACGCCCCAGGCGTTCAAGCTCGAGATCCTGAAGCGTGCGTTCGAAGAGGCAGGTTCGCTCGAGCAGGCGACGGATGAGTGCTTTTTAGTCGAGCAGCTCGGCGAACGCGTCGAGGCGGTGCCGGGAAATTCACGGAATATTAAAGTCACGTTTCCCGCAGATCTGGCGGTAGCAGAACATTTCCTGCGTAAGGAGGCTGCCGAATGATGCGGATCGGGTTCGGCAACGATATACACCGGCTCACGGCCGGCAGGCCGCTGATTATCGGCGGCGTGCGGGTAGACTCCGACCTCGGTGCCGAGGGCCACTCGGATGCGGATGTTCTGCTGCACGCGATCACGGACGCAGTTCTTGGGGCGATGGCACTGGGTGACATCGGGACGCACTTCCCGAATTCCGAGCCGGAGTGGAAGGATGCCGACAGCTCGGTCTTCCTGGCGAAGGCAGTTGAGCTTGCCGGCGAGCAAGGCTTTACGGTTGCAAATGTCGATTCGACGGTGAGCCTGGAATCCCCGAAATTACGGCCATATATCGACCAAATTCGCGGGCGGATCGCCGAACTGCTGGGCATCGACATCGGTCGCGTCAGCGTAAAGGCAAAAACCGGCGAGGGGGCGGACGCAGTCGGCCGACGCGAGGCGATAAGGGCAGAGGCCGCAGTGTTGCTGGAACGCGGGTGAACGGCTTGAAACTATTAGACTTTTCGGCTGCCGCTGTGCGAAACTTTGGCAGCCGTTATTTTTTCCCGAAAGATGCGTCCGCAAGAGATCATAGCCAAGAAGCGAGACGGTAACCAACTGTCACGCAATGAGATAGACGCGTTCGTCGCCGGTGTTTCGTCCGGTGAATGGGCAGACTATCAGTCATCGGCGATGCTGATGGCGATGTTCATAAACGGACTCGACGGCGAGGAGCAGACGGCCCTGACCCACGCGATGCTCTATTCGGGTGCCACGCTCGACCTTTCGTCTATTAACCTGCCGAAGGCTGATAAACACTCGACGGGCGGGGTGGGCGACAAGACTTCGCTGATCGTCGCCCCGCTCGCGACCGCGTGCGGGCTCGCCGTGCCGATGATCTCGGGCCGGGGACTGGGGCACACCGGCGGGACGTTGGACAAGCTCGAGTCGATCGCGGGCTATAACGTGCGTCTATCGACGGCTGAGTTTAGGTCGATCATCGACAAATGCGGCTACGCAATGATGGGCCAGACTGCGGAGATCGCACCGGCGGACAAGAAGCTCTACGCGATACGAGATGCGACGGCGACCGTACCCTATATCCCGCTGATCGTGGCGTCGATAATGTCGAAGAAATTGGCGGAGGGGCTCGACGCATTGGTGCTGGACGTAAAGACGGGCTCGGGGGCGTTTATGCCGGGGTTTGAGGATTCGAAGCGTCTGGCCGAAGCGATGGTCGAGACGGGAAAGGCATTCAATGTCGAGACGCAGGCTGTCGTTTCTGACATGGGCCAGCCGCTCGGCAAGCACGTCGGCAACGCGAGCGAGGTCTATGAATGCATAAAGATCATGCGGGGAGAGGGGAACCCCGCCACGGCCCCGACGCGAGAGCTTTCGCTTGAGCTGGCGGCGAGGATGCTGGTGCTGGCGGGCGTGCAAGACTCAATAGAAAGAGGGCGCGACGCGGTGGAAGACGCTCTAACGTCGGGCCGCGCATTGGAGTGCTTCCGCCGAAACGTGGAGCTCCAGGGCGGCGACCCGTCGATCTGCGATAACCCGAAGCTTGTGCTAAACGACAAACTGGATAAGACCGAGGTAACCGCGCCGGCTGCGGGATACATCAAAGCGGTCGATACATATGCGATCGGCGACGGCGTTTGCGGCATCGGCGGCGGCCGGGTGAAGGCAGAGGATTCGGTCGACCATTCGGTCGGCTATTCGACCGAGGTCAAGATCGGCGACCGCGTTGAGGCGGGACAGACGCTGGGCTTTGTCTATTGCCGAACCAAAGCGGATAGTGAGGCAGTGTTGGGGAAATTAAGGGCCGCTTACAACATTACCGAAGAGCGGGTTGAACCGCCGGAGCTGATCAGTGCGATCATATGAAGAAACTGTGCATCATCTTTGCCCTCGCCGCGGCGCTTCTAGTTTCGGCGTGCGGCACCACATCGCTTGCCGAGCGCGAGGGCTGCCAAACGCGGGTCGGGATCGTTTTTGACATCGGGGGTAAGAACGACCGCTCGTTCAACGCCGCAGCGTGGGAGGGCGTTCAGCGTGCCGAACGGGAGATGAATATCTGCCTCTACGACATCGAGCCGGGCAATCCCACATCGATCGAACCGGCCATGCGGGCCTTTGCCGAACGCGGATTTGACCTGGTCATCGGCGTCGGCTTTGCGCAGGGGCCGATAATGCAGAAGGTGGCGAACGATTATCCGAACATCAAGTTCGCGATCGTGGACGGGGTTATTTTTGAGGCGGACGGCAAGACCCCGAAGCCGAATGTGGCGTCGCTGGTGTTTCGCGAGCACGAGGGCTCTTATCTTGTCGGGATGATAGCGGCGTCGAAATCGCGAACGGGCGTGATCGGTTTTCTCGGCGGGATGGATATACCGCTTATCCATCGTTTCAATAAGGGGTATGAAGAGGGGGCGAAGGCGGTGAACCCGGACATACGGTTGATCACGAACTATGTCGGCGTGACAGACCATGCGTGGAACAACCCGGGAAAAGGCCGGGAGCTTGCGCTTTCACAGATAGAAAAAGGCGCGGATGTGATCTTTACCGCGGCGGGAAATTCGGGTCTGGGGGCGTTTGACGCAGTGGAGCAATTCGGCCGAAATGCGGAAGGTGAAGCGAACCGTTTCGTGATCGGTGTCGATTCGAACCAGAATGCGGTCAAGCCCGGATTCGTTCTGACGTCGATGGTCAAACGGGTCGATAATGCGGTCTATGACGTTGTCGCAGAGGTGCGAGAGGGCAAGTTTCAGGGCGGGTTTCACGTTTTCGGGCTCGATAAAGAGGGGGTCGCATATGCGATGGACGAGTATAACAAGCCGCTCATCCCGGAGGACGTCATAAGCCGCGTTGAAGAGGCGCGGACGAAGATAATCGAGGGCGAGATAAAGGTGTCCGACGCGATGGCGAACTAAGAAAAACCGATGATAGAAGTTCGAAACGTTAGAAAAGCGTTCGGGGATTGCATTGCGAATGAGGACGTCTCATTTGCCGTCGAACCCGGCACTATTCACGCCATCGTCGGCGAGAACGGCGCCGGAAAATCGACGGTGATGAAGATGGTCTACGGCTTTTACCGGCCGGATTCGGGCGAGATCATTTTCGATGGTGCGCCGGTGGTTTTCCGCAGCCCGCACGACGCAATCGCCCGGGGCATCGGGATGGTGCACCAGCATTTTATGCTGGTCGACACGATGACGGTCGCGGAAAATATCATCCTCGGCGCCGAGACGGGCTCACCCATTAACCTCGATATGCGCGAGGCGAATAAACGCATACGGGAACTTTCAAGCGAGTTGAAGCTGGGGGTCGATCCCGAGGCGGTGATCGAAGACCTTTCGGTCGGGGCGCAGCAGCGGGTCGAACTGTTGAAAGCACTTTATCGAGACGCCGAGGTGCTAATACTCGATGAGCCGACGGCCGTTCTAACGCCTCAGGAAGTGGGGGAATTTTTCGGCATATTGCGACGAATGAAAGCCGCCGGCAAAACGATAATCATAATCACGCACAAGCTCGAAGAGGTGATGGCGGTTTCGGACAACGTGACGGTGATGCGCGACGGCCGCGACATCGGCACCGTGAAGACCGCTGAGACGAGCGTCAGGGAACTGGCGAAGATGATCGTCGGGCGCGAGGTGCTGCTCAGGGTCGAGAAGGGCGAGGCGAAGACGGGTGACGCGGTGCTCGAGATCAAGGGGCTTTCGGTAAGCGGTATTCACGGGGAAGCGGTCCGCGATGTCTCATTCGATGTGCGGCGGGGCGAGATAGTCGGGATAGCGGGAATCGAGGGCAACGGGCAGACGGAGCTGGTCGAGGCTCTGGCGGGGCTGATCCCGGCTGAGGCGGGGACCGTTAGCTTTGAGGGGCGGGATATTACGGGCCTCTCGGCACGCAAGATCAAGGAAGCCGGCATCGGTCACATACCGGAGAACCGGCATAAACGCGGGCTGCTGCTCGATTCGGACCTTTCGGAGAACGCGATACTCGGTGTTCACTATCGCGAACCCGTCGCCTCAGGCGGCTTTATCGACAGCGGCGTCGTTCGGGAGCGGGTGCGGGAGATCATCGATAATTTCGATGTCAGGCCGCCGGTCGCGGACAATCCGGCCCGGGCCCTCTCGGGCGGCAATCAGCAGAAGCTGATCATCGGCAGGGAATTTGAACTGCGGCCAAAATTGTTATTAGTTGCACAGCCGACACGAGGCGTCGATATCGGAGCGATCGAATTTATTCACCGAAAGCTCATCGAGCTCAGGGACGCAGGGACGGCGATATTGCTGGTTTCGGCAGAGCTTGAAGAGGTGACGGCATTGGCCGACCGGCTGCTGGTCATGCGCGACGGCCGGATCGTCGGCGAGGTTGACCCTAAAATGGCGTCGGCAGAGGAGATCGGTCTGATGATGACCGGCGGTGAAGCCGATTAGCTCAAGCCTGCGATAAATTCGCGGATCTTTTCCACCGCGGCCTTGAGGTGTTCCATCGAGGTCGCATACGACAGCCGCAGGAAACCATCCGTGCCGAAGCCTGCGCCGTCGGTTACCACGACATGGGCATCCCGCAGGAGCCGATCGGCGATCTCGGCCGACGTTGTGAATTCACCACCCGTTAAGCCCCGAACATCCACATACGCGTAAAACGCCCCCTCGGGAACGGCGCACTTGAGCGGCTCGATCGAGTTGAGCGCAGGAATGAACCACTCGCGGCGGCGCAAATATTCGGCGAGCATTTCGTCTTTTGCGGCCATAGTCTCGGCGGAGTGTTCAAGGGCCAAGGCGCACGCGTATTGGACAAAGGACGTCGGGTGGGTGGCCGAGTGGCTCTGCAGCTTGACCATCGCGGCGGTCCATTCCGGCGGCGCTATCGTGTACCCGGCTCGCCAGCCGGTCATCGCAAAGGTCTTAGAGAAGCTCCCCGCCACGCACACATAACGGCGAAGCTCCGGCGGAAGGACGGCAAGCGTGAACGGCTATGCGGGAGGGTAAACGAAGAACAAATAACACTCGTCGGTCAGGACATAAACGTCCCGCTCGGCGCAAACCTCGACGATCTTCACCATTTCATCGTCAGGAACTACGCGGCCGGTGGGATTGTTCGGGGAGTTTATTACGAGAAGTTTCGTTTTGTCGGTGATCGCCCGGCGTACCTCCTCTGCGGTAAGGACGAAATCCGTTGCCGAGGTGTCGATAATGACGTTCTTTGCCCCGCAAAAAGTGCCGATCTCAGGGAAGGTTACCCAGTAAGGCGAGGGGATGAGGAATTCGTCTCCGGGGTTCAATACCGTGCAGGCCGCGTTAAATAGGGCCTGTTTTCCGCCGCAAGACGCGGCGACCTCGTTGAGCTCGACGCGGGCGCCGAACTGCTCGCCGTAAAATGCCGAGACAGCCTCGCGAAATCGCTTTAGGCCCGCACTCGGGGTGTATTTCGTCAGCCCCTGCTCAAGCCCCTCAACGGCGAACTGTTTGATAAATGCCGGGGTGTCGAAATCCGGCTCGCCGACTGTCAGGTCGATGACACTGTGCCCCTCATCGCGCAGGTCGGCCGCGGCCTGTGCGGCCTTGAGCGTCGATGAAGCTTTCATGCGGGCGACGTGAGCTGAGACAGGAAAGGTATCAGGCATCTTTATATTCTAGCGAAATGGCGGGTGTCTGCAACGCGGTGGGTCAGAGATCAGTTCTCTGCAAGTTTTTCGCGCATGCGGGCCTCGACCAGCGGCGGGATGAGCCCCTCGACTCGGCCGCCGAGTTCGAAGACCTGCTTCATAAGTGTCGACGAGACGTAGGAATATTCCTCGCCGGCCATGAGGAACACGGTTTCGATCGAGGGTTCGAGCTTCCGATTCATCAGCGCCATTCGCAGTTCGTATTCATAATCGCTGACGGCGCGAATGCCGCGGACGATGGCGGTGGCACCGCGGCTTTTGGCAAATTCCGCCGTAAGTCCGGAAAAACTCTCCACCGTAACCTTGCAGCCCTCAAGCTCGAGACCCCTTAGTGCCTCTTCTATCATCGCTACACGTTCGTCGACCGAAAACATCGGCTTTTTGTCCGGATTATTAAGGACGGCGACAATGATCTCGTCAAACAAAAGTGAACTGCGCTGAATGATGTCATGGTGACCGTTCGTCAACGGGTCGAACGAGCCAGGGAAAATCGCTATACGCATAAGCTTCTACTATTTCGGATCTTCTCCTTGTTAGCGAGGAAATTAGGTCGGCAACGCGGTGAAACCAAGCGTTGGATCAGGTTAATTTTTTCTTTCGACCGTACAAGAAAGTTCTTGACCGACTTTTCGAAAGTTTCTCGCATATATCCTCAAAGGGCAAATAAAAGGTTCAAAATCAGGAGAGTAAATGAAAAAATCATCCACCCTATTAAGTCTCATCTCAATTTTCATCTCATCCCTATTCCTCACGCCGCTTTCAAAAGCTGCAACGGGTATTGCTGTTCCTTCAATGACGCAATGTGACACGCTCGCACAATCGTTCGTGACCACGTGGGGAGTCCAGGGACTTTCGTTATCCATCTCGTATCAGGGCCGACTGATTTACTCACGGGCTTTCGGCCATTCGGACGCGGGCGGAACGAAGGCAATGCAGCCGCACACGGTCCAGAGGGTTGCGAGTATCTCAAAAGCACTCGCATCGACGGGCATTATGAAGCTCGTCGAATCGGGCCAGCTGGATCTGGATGAACACGTCTTCGGTCCGTCCGGGATCCTTTCGCAAGACCCCTACTTCGCCAGCGCGAATGTCATCGATCCCCGTCTCTTCGACGTTACCGTGCGACACCTACTCGAGCACACGGGAGGATGGAACGAACTGCTTCCAATGACACCAAGCCCGCTTCCACCATATCCGTGGGGTTATCCGTATAATGATCCGGGGAGCTTTCCTCTTCACGCGACGTTGACACTCGGCGAACCCAATCCGGCAAGACGGAGAACGTTGATCAAGTGGAGAATGCAACGAATGCTCGACCATAACCCGGGCACGGTCTACAACTATTCTAATACCGGCTTTGCGATGCTCGCCGAGGTCATAGAGAAAAAGTCAGGACAATCGTATAAAGACTTCATGCAGGCGAACGTGTTCGGACCGATGGGTATTTTCGACATTAAGCCGGGCAAGAGCCTTCTAGCCGATCTGTTTGAGCGTGAGAGCGAATATTTTGGCGGCTTCACTACACTTTCGGCGACCGGAAACGGACAAATGGTCCCGTGGTACTACGGCGGCTTCTGGGTCGAAAACATGGACGGTTACGGCGGCATGACCGCGACCACTAGAGATCTGGTCAGATTCTTGAATGGTGTCGACGGCTTCAACACACGGCCGGACATCCTCGATGCAAAGACCCTAAACCTTATGGTGACTCCTTCGGCTGCGAATTCGGGTTATGCGAAGGGCTGGGGCGTTGCCGGGACCGGTTGGTTTCACAATGGCCAGTTCGACGGCACCGCCAGCCTTTTTGAGAGGCGATCAAGCCAGGTCAATTTCGCGATCAACATTAACGAGGTTCCAAACGGAAATTTTAGGCCGTCATTGAACCCGATTGCGCTGCAATGCATGAATACCGCCCAGTCAATTCCGGAACATGACCTCTTTGATGTGCCCGAGCAACCCGCAACGAATTTTACTGCGATACCCTCCGGCCCGACATCGCTGTCGCTGTCCTGGTCTTCCGGCAATGGAACAAGTCGGGTAGTGGTGATGAAAAGGGATTCGGACCCAGATGAATTTCCACTCGACGGCACCGATTACAAAGCCTCGGGAAGCTCGCATCACCCACTTGGCGGCGGAAACTTCATCGTATACAGCGGGAGCGGAAATTCAGTCGAGGTAACCGGACTGGCGGCAAACGCCAATTACCGTTTTCGAGTTTACGAGTTCAACAAGACCACCGTATCGGGAAATAACTCGCTCTATCAGTTGGGCAGATATCTCGCGGGAAGTGGATCGACCGCACCGCTTCAGAACGCGACAATAAGCGGCCGCGTTAGTTTGAATACTGGACGTGTGACCGTAAATGCCGTGGTCGAACTGATAGACGCGAGCAACAATATCGTCGCAGTGGCAAGGACGTCACCGTTCGGCTATTACTACCTAACCAATGCGTTGGTCGGACACGCCTATACAATCAGGGTTCGGTCCAAGACAGCAACGTTTGCTGATGTGCCGGTGACACCGGGAAATTCATCCGTAGATATCGATATAGTTGGAACCTCCGACTAGTTCGCACTACACCCAGAAAAATTGCTGGCCGGGGGTGAGGCCCAAAAAACTGTCGACCGCCAGATGGCAGCCCTCGATGCCCAGTGTGGGCCGGATCTCTTGAAGCATACTGAATCGCTCTTCGACGGTGAAGAGCGATTTTTTTTTCGGGGTTATTGAGCACGGCGATGACGATCTCGTCAAAAAGCGGGCAGCTTCGGCGGATTATGTCGAGGTGGCCGTTGGTGAGCGGGTCGAACGAACCCGGAAATATAGCTCATTGGTTAGCGAATGCAGGCGTGCATTCATCTGCAAGTTAACACATTCGGGCGCGTGCGGAAAACCGGGGAGGTTCAGGTTTCTTTCAGGAAAGTTTCAGAAATTGCTAAATACCGGCTGAGGCCCTGAGCTCTATTGTGTAATCAAGCCGCACCGAGGGCGGCATGATTTTAAAGGAGCATTGATATGAACACAAGATATATCTTGGTCGGCGGCGGGGTTGTGCTGCCGTATATGGAAAGCGGAAAGGCGGATGGGACGCCGGTAATATTCTTGCATGGCGTAACGGATTCGCATCGATCGTTCGAGCTGCTCTTCCCGCACCTTTCTCAGGAGCTGCGTGCGATCGCCCTGACCCAGCGGGGCCACGGGGATGCGCCGCGGCTTGAGGGGCCCTATACGCCGCAGGCGCTGGCTGATGATCTGAACGCGTTCATGGACGCGATGGGAATCAAGGCGGCTTACATCGTCGGGCATTCGATGGGGAGCTTTGCGGCACAGCGGTATGCTATCGATCATCCTGAAAGAGTGTTGGGACTGGTGCTGATCGGTTCATTTACGACCTGCAGTGACAAAGAAGACGTGAAGGCTTTTGTTCAAGAGGCGGTCGAGCCGCTGACGGACCCGATCCCCATAGAATTTGCGGAGGAGTTTCAGAAAAGCACGATCGCAGGGCCCGTGCCGCCTGAATTCTTTCGGACGGCGGTCATGGAAAGCCGGAAGGTGCCGGCAAGGATCTGGAAGGCGTGTATGAAGGCGATGATAGAGGCGGACCATACGCCCGAACTTGCCGAGATCAGGTCGCCGACGCTGCTGGTTTGGGGCGAAGAAGATGCATATTTTTCGCGAGCGGAACAAGAGAAGCTGCTCGGTCTGATACCTAATTCGCGGCTTGAGGCCTATGAAGGCTGCGGGCATGCGCCGAACTGGGAAGAGCCCGAACGTTTGGCAGGCGACCTGCTGCGTTTTGTGGCAGGTGTTGAGGCCGCAGCGGCGGAGGACAGAGCACGGGAGCCGGTTAGAAGTTTAGCCGGGCAAGCCGCTTAGCCTTTTCCACGGCTTCGTTGTGCTCCTGCACAAACTCCGGGTCGGGCTTGATCTCGAGAAGTGCATCGATCTGCCGCCGAGCGTCTGCGTCTCGCCGGACGGCAAGATACGCTTCCGCAAGGTCGGCCCGGATCATTGAATTTTCGGGCGCGAGCTCAACGCCCTGTTCGAGATATTTCACCGCCTTTTGCGCTGTGCCGCTAAACAGGCGGGTCTTCATTTCAACGCGAGCAAGGGCGGCGTATGCGCTCGCCGATTGGTAGCCGGGTTCGATCTCGACCACGCGGTTGAGAGCGTCTCGTATGTCATCGACCGCCTTGATGCCGACGGTGACGGGGCTGAGCTGCGCGAGTTCGCCGAGATTGGCAGCGTACCAAAAGTGTCCTTCGGGCCGGTCGGGCGCGACCCGGGATGCGATGAGGCCGGCATCACGGCCCTTGGAGAAAACGGGGTCTTTTTCACTTTCGGTCTCGAGAGCCTTGCCAAGAAAATAGCTGAACTTTGCAAAGCGCCACTCGACCTCGTAGTTTCTTACGAGCGGGTCGCGGAGCTTTCCCGCCGTCCTTACCGCTTCCTTTAATTTCTCGATCTCGGCACGTTCTGAGAACAGGCGGTCGAGGGATTGGATATCCTCGGCGGTGACGGTGCGCAGGGGGACGGGGTCTTCGGCGGCCGTTGACGAGCAAGAGGGCAGTAGGCACAATGTAATTACAATTGTAATTAAAATGTAAAGTTGGCGTCGGCGCGTGATCATTTTTGAACCCTACGTGATATATTCAGCTAAAGAGCATTCTACCCGGAAAGCCAATTTACGGTAACACATTGCTTTTATGAAGAAAAACGGCAATGCCGCTGCTTTTTATGACCTGGAAGGCACGCTGGTAAGCACCAATCTTGTTCACACGCTGGGTTTTTATGCCACGAGGCAGCAGGGACTGTGGGAAACGGCCAAGGCAAGCGTCAGCACGCTGGCCAAGCTGCCGTTTTTTGGCGTGACGGACCTCTATTCGAGAAACGTTTTTAATGAAGTTTTCTTTAAGAGCTATGCGGGTTTTTCCAAAGACCGGCTGCGATATTTTTCGGACGAGCTGTTTGAAGACGTTCTCAAACCTGCCATTTATGAAGGCACTCCCGAGCTCATCGCCCAAGGGAAAAAGATCGGGCAGCGGCAGGTGGTGCTGACCGGGGCGCTGGATTTCACGATCGAGCGGCTAATGGACCATTTGGGCATAGACGACTATGTGGCAAACCGGCTGGAATTTGTAAACGGTTATGCGACGGGCCGCGTGCTGCCGCCGGTGATGGCCTCGGCGACAAAGGCAAAGTGGATAAGGGAATATGCCGAGCGCGAGAACATTAATCTTTCGGAAAGCTATGCCTATTCGGACAGCATCTCAGACCTGCCGATGCTGTCGATAGTGGGTCACCCGGTGGCGGTGAACCCCGATTTTCGGCTCAAACAGACCGCACGGCAGCACGATTGGGCGGTTCTCGATCTTAAGTAAAAGGAATGCAATCAAATATGACGATCCGGGGAATTAGGTTTATAGCGTCCGCATTGGCGGTGATGATCTTGTCGGCATCGGCGGCGACGGCGCAGATTGCGGTCGGCAAGCGAGTTAAGGTTGACGAGGGGCCGCGATCTAAAAAGTTCGACGCGGTTCAACTGCTGAAGGACGTTGAATATCTAGCCTCCGACGAACTCGAGGGGCGTTCGGCAGATCGGCCGTCGATAGACAAGGCTCGGGAATATATCGAGAAGCGGTTTCGGGAGTCGGGAATTCAGCCGATGGGCGAGAGCTTTCGCCACGAGCTTGCAATAACGCGGCGGGGGGCGGAACCGATGGCGGGTATGAATTTCGTCGGGATGATCAAGGGGAAGCTTTCGCCCGCGAAGTACATCGTCATTACCGCCCATTACGACCACGTGGGTATCAGGAACGGCGAGATCTTTAACGGGGCGGACGATAACGCGTCCGGGACGGCGGCCCTGTTCGCGGTCGCTTCGCATTTCAAAAAGCACCAGCCGCGGCATTCGCTGATCTTTGTCGCACTTGATGCGGAAGAGCGGGGGCTGCAGGGAGCGAGGCATTTTGTGGCGAATTTGCCGGTCGCGAAAGAGGCGATAGTGCTGAACGTCAACATGGACATGCTTTCGCGGAATGATAAGGGCGAGTTATATGCTGCCGGGACTTTTCATTATCCGCAATTCAAGCCGGCGTTGGAACCAGTTCAGAAAAAGGCGAAGGTGAAGCTTTTGCTGGGCCACGACGACCCTAAACTCGGCCGCGACGATTGGACAAACCAATCAGATCACGCTGCTTTTCATCGCGAGAAGATCCCGTTCATATACTTCGGCGTCGAGGACCACGCCGACTATCACCGGCCGACGGACGAATACGCGAACATTCAGCCGGAGTTTTATGTGAAGGCAGTGGAGACGGTGATCGAGGCAGCTAAAGCACTGGACCAGCAACCCTAGCTTGGGTGTCGCTGTTTTTCTGTGTCTTCGTCTGTGAATTCTATGGTTAGCGTATTATTCGTGGTTTTCGGTCGCTATGGCAAATGATCAGCAGTTTCAACCAGCAGAACACAGAAAACACGGAAACTAAGACATAGAAGACACAGACAAAACTTCTTACTTCGTGTTACTTACGCTTTTTTATGGCTTTGCAATTACGTAGAAAAACGCACGAGTCGATCGTGTACATTGATAAGGATTCGGCGCCGCGCATCATGCCGAATGGCGAGGATTTTATCCTTGAGGACATCCCCATCGGGACGAGGGTGATATACCCGAACCCGCCGATCAAGGGGCTGCCGAACCGCGAAGCGGCGATCCGCTATGCGGTGAATCATCCGCTTGAGATGGAGCCGCTCTATGCATTGCTCGAGCCGGGGATGCGGGTGACGATAGCGATGGACGACATCTCGCTGCCGCTGCCGCCGATGGCGCTGCCGGACCTAAGGCAGACGATGCTCGAGGTGGTGCTGGATATGTGCGCGGCGAACGGCGTGGATGACATCCACCTGATCATTGCGAACTCGCTGCACCGCAAAATGACCGAGTGGGAAATGAAGCGGATGGTGGGCGAGGACATCTTTGACGCCTTCTACCCGGACCGTTATTACAACCACGATGCCGAGGACGACGACGGGCTGGTCACGCTGGGGCATACAAGGCATAACGAACCGCTTAGGGTGAACAAGCGAGCGATCGAGAGCGACCTGCTCATTTATCTGAACATCAATCTGGTGCCGATGGACGGCGGGCACAAATCGGTGGCGGTCGGGCTGTGCGATTACGAGAGCCTCAGGGCCCATCACGAGCCGCAGACGATACGCGACTCGCATTCTTATATGGATCCGCCGGCGTCGGAGCTGAATCACAAGGTGATCAGGCTTGGAAAATTGGTCGACGAGCAATGCAAGGTCTTTCACATCGAAACGGCCTTAAACAACAAGATGTTCCCGGAGGGGTATGACATCCTGACCCGGAACGAGGACGAGTTCTCGTTCATGGACCGGATGAAGTGGGAAGCGATGGCCCGGACGTTCTCGAAGATGCCGCGAAAGGCCCGGCGGAAGATGCTCCACGCCATTCCGGCGCAGTATGAACTGATTGGGTGCTTCGCGGGGCGAACCGAGCCGGTGCACGACAAGATACTTGAGCTGAACTATCGGCAGTATGAGATACCGGTAAAAGGGCAGTGCGACATTCTAATCTCGGGCATACCGGATATCTCGCCGTATAACGTTTATTCGGCGCTGAACCCGCTGCTGGTACAGGTGATGGCTCTCGGGTATCACTTCAACATGTACCGCAACAAGCCGCTGCTCAGAAAGGGCGGGGTGATGGTGATCACGCATCCTTGTTTTGACGAATTTGATCACAATTTTCATCCGTCGTATATCGAGTTTTTCCATCGGCTGCTGCCGGAATCGCGGGATGCCTTTTACTTGCGGGAGAAGTATGAACGCGAGTTTGCGTCGAACCCGGCCTATGTCGAGATGTACCGCCGCGGCAACGCTTATCACGGGGCCCATCCGTTCTTTATGTGGTACTGGGGCGAGAACGGCCGCCAGCACGTCGGCAAGGTGATCGTTGCGGGTGCCGAGAACGCGCACGTGCCCGAAATGCTCGGCTGGGAACGGGCCGACAATCTGACCGAAGCGATAGCGATGGCCCGCTCATACATGGGCCGCAACGCCGAGATCACGATGCTGCACCAGCCGATCATCGGGTTGTGTAATGTGAGTGATTAGGTTTGAGGTCACAATTTGTGACCGGATCAGATTGGATAATGGCAAAAAAAGAAATAGCAAAAGCAGTCGTAAAGATTAACGAAATTGAAGACCGAATTTTCATTGTTCGCGGCCAGCGCGTGATGCTTGACCATGAACTAGCAGGAATTTACCAGGTTGAGACAAAGGTACTTAATCAGGCGGTCAAACGAAATTTGCAAAGGTTTCCAGCCGACTTTATGTTTCAACTGTCGGAGTCGGAATTCGAAACTATCCGGTCACAAAATGTGACCGCATCAAAACGGAACCTTCGGTTTCGACCCTACGCATTTACCGAACACGGCGCCGTAATGCTGGCGACAATCCTAAATAGCCCAACCGCGATCAAAGCAAGTATCGTCGTTGTGCGTGCATTTGTTCGAATGAGAGCAATGTTGGCGTTGCACCAGGATTTGGCAGATCGGGTCGAAGAGCTTGAAAAGGTGACCGACTATCACGGTCAGAAATTTGGGGTGGTTTCTGATCTGCTGAGCCAAATCCTACGTGATCCGAAATTCCTGAAACGAACGATCGGATTCGTTGAAGCTAAGAAAGGTAAGAAATGAGTGAGCTAGTGATTGGAAAATACGAGTTCTTTCCGTACGAATGCAGCAATTGCAAGGAGCCGACACTGCGTGACCTGGAAGAGCTACTGAGAAGCTTGAGGGACGAAAAGCGTGAAACCGTGCGGACGAAAGCAAGACAACCGCAACGCCGAGGTGATGATAATACAAAAGCTTGTAACCGATTTTAAGGATTACTAATTCTGGAATGGCAGAAAGAGTTATAGAGCTAGAGGTCCAGTATTTCGATCCGGAGCCGAATATTGCCGAGCCGGTTGTGGTGCAGTCGGAAAGGGCATGCTTTCTTGTCTACTGGGATCGAGACATGATTCGGAGGGCACTTGAGTTTGCCGATTGCAGTATCAGCAAGTTCGGGTATCCGAATGATGAAGGACGGTGGGGCCATCGTTTGTACTCTAAGGGTCTAAGGTCTTACGAAGTTTTTGAAGTCCTTGAATCTGAATGGCTCGTTGAGCTTAGGAAAAGTAATGCGAAAGCTTTTCCGGATTTTACAGCTTTCGAGGGCGGGCGACATTTCATTTTCGCGTTTCATGACAGCACCTTCGAGTGTATAGCTTTGAATTTTCAAGCTGCGGATGAATTTCCTAAGCTTGACCCGAAGATGCTCCAGTTAGACGAATCACTGTGAAACTTTCACCAACAGAAATATTTAAGGGCAAGAAGATCTTTTTTATCGGCGGGACGGGGTTCGTCGGTAAGGTCACGTTGTCGATGCTGCTCAATAATTTTCCGGATATCGGGAAGGTCTATGCGACGGTGCGGGCTCGGGATGAGAACGAATCGATGACGCGGTTTTGGACAAGCATCGTTACAAGTCCGACATTTGATCCGCTGCGGGAAAAATACGGCGACGGTTTTGAGGATTTTATAAGGTCAAAGGTGGTGCCGGTAAACGGCGATGTGGGGAACGAATTTCTTGGCCTCGATGAGAAACAGGCGAAGAAGATAATGCGCGACACCGACATCATCATCAATGGTGCCGGCAACGTGACGTTCAATCCGCCGCTCGAGAGCGCTCTGCGCACGAATGTCGTCGGTTCGCACAACATCATCAAGATGGCGCGGATGATGAAGAAGCCGCGTTTGGTGCATGTGTCTACGTGTTTTGTCGCCGGTAAACGCAGCGGGCCGATCTGGGAAAACGAACCGGTCGTGGGTTATTTTCCGAGGAAAAATGAGCTTGTCGGCACGACCTTTGATGTTAATCAGGAGATAGCCGATTGCGCGCGGTTGAGCGAACAGGCCCGGCAAGAGGCCGACGACGCGGTTCAGATCGCGAAGTTTCGCGAACAGGCACGCAAGCGGTTTATCGAAGAAGGCCGCGATCCGGATGACGAATCGGAACTGAAATCGGCGATCTTTCGCGAGCGGAAGATGTGGATCCGCGAGCGGACGACCGAGCTTGGCGCCGAGCGGGCGGAATACTGGGGCTGGACCAATATATATACGTATTCAAAGTCGCTTGCGGAGCAGATCATTGCGTCACAGGACGACATCGTCAAAACTCTGGTGCGGCCGTCGATCGTGGAATCGTCGCAGCAGTACCCTTTCCCGGGGTGGAACGAGGGCTTCACGACGACCGCTCCGCTTATACTCATTGCTTTGCGAGGCCAGCCCATTATTCCGGTCAACGAAAAGCTGGTGGTGGATATTATTCCGGTCGATATGGTCGCGGGCGTTATTCTTGCCGCGGCGATGAACGCACTTGTGGATGACAACCCGCCGCTTGTGTTCCAGGCCTCGTCGGGCGATTCGAACCCGAACGATATGAAGCGGATCGTGGGACTTGTCGGCCTTTATAAACGACAGCATTTCGAAGATAAAGAGACCGGTAACAAGC